>JBKPCQ010000366.1:0-16666 GCA_046727455.1 Actinomycetota bacterium
TGGCGGGCCTGGTCGGTGACCGGCGCGCCGCGCGAGCGCAGCGCGGCCGCGGCGCGGGCGTGCGCGGCGACCCGCCAGCCCGCCCCCGAGGACTGGTACCCGGCCCGGCGTACCAACGGATGACGGAACCGGAACCGCCCCGGTACCTCGGCCGGGCGCAGCAGGTCCCGCGCGACCAGCTCGTCCAGTGCGGGGAGTACCGCGTCGAGCGGCAGCCCGGCCACCTCCGCCAGCACCGCCGGCTCCCCCGCGTCCCCGAGCACCGCCGCCGCCCGGGCCACCAGCAGCGGTACCGGCGCGAGCGCGGTCAGCTCGGCGGCCAGCGCGAGCTGGATCGGCCGCTGCTCGCCGTCGCCGGTCCGGGTCAGCGCCTCCAGGTACAGCGGGTTGCCCTCGCTGAGCCGGTACAGCCGCTCGCGCGTCGGCCGGTCGGCCCGCTCCGGAAGGAGGGCCGCCGCGTCCGCGAACCCGAGCGGCCCCAGCTCCAGGGTCCGTACCCGGTGCTGGCTCGCGGCCGCGGCGAGCGCGACGGCCAGCCGTACCGGTACCTGCCGGGACCGGTACGCCAGCGCGAGGACCAGCCCGGCGGCGGGCGGGTGGCGCAGCACGTGGGCGCACAGCTCGATCGAGCCCTGATCGGCCCAGTGCAGGTCGTCGAGGACCAGGACCAGCCGCCCCGGCCCGGCCAGGGCCGCCAGGAGCGCGCCGACGGCACGGTACAGGCGGAAGCGCTCGACGTCCGGTACCGGCTGGCCGGCCGGCGGCCCGGGCAGCGCGGGGAACACCGAGCGCAGCAGCGCGAGCTGGTCCCCGCCCAGCGGCGCCAGCCGTGCCGGGGGTACCGTCGCCAGCAGGTCGGCCAGGGCCTCCTGGAACACCCCGAAGACCTGGTGCCGCTCGAACTCGGTCGCGGCTCCGGAGGCGACCGGGATGCCCCGCTCGCCGGCCAACCGGACCAGCTCGCGCAGCAGCCTGGTCTTGCCGATCCCGGGCTCCCCCACGACCGCGACCGCCCGGCCGCCTCCCTCGCCGCCGTCGTCTCCGTCGAGGAGGCTCACCAGGCAGCCCCGCTCCCGATCCCGGCCCACCAGCCGCATCGCACCCCCACGTCCCCGGTCCGGCGCCCGGTACGGAGGGGTCCGCCCGGGCATCGGGGGTCACGGTAGTGCACCGGGAAAAGAGAGGCCGCGTGGTCACGGTCGGCCCTGCCCCCCGGGCAGGGCCGACCGGACGCCGCCCGGGTCAGGCCGTCGGCGGACGGCCCGTCCGGACGACGTCGAGCGGGATGACCGGCAGTGTCTTCGGCGGCGCGGGCAGTCGCGGAGCCGCCGCCGTCGCCTTGGCCCAGTACCCGGACTGCCGCCGGCGCAGGTGCATGTGCCACAGGTGGGGCAGCAGGCCGGCCGGGCTCGGGTCGACCCCGGTACCGGCGCCCTGCGGCGGCTGCACGACGTAGTGCCCGTCGGCACGCAGTGCCACGACGTTGCGCTGCACCACCGGGTTGCACCACATCGTGCGGCTCATCGACGGGGCGAAGACCACCGGCTGCTCGCTGGCCATGACGGCGAGCGACAGGAGGTCGTCCGCGAGACCGTGGGCCGCCTTGCCGAGGATGGTCGCGGTCGCCGGTACCACCACGAACAGGTCGGCCCAGCGGGCGAGGCGGACGTGCGGCCCGCGCAGGTCACCCCGGCCCCACAGGTCGGTGACCACCGGCGCGTCGGCGGCCACCTCGACCGCCCGGGGCGGGACCACCTGGGTCGCCGCCGCCGTCATGATGACCCGTACCTGCTCGGCGAACTGGCGGCGGAACTGCACCAGGTACTCGACGAGAAGCGGCGCGCGGATCGGGCCGCCCACCCCGACGAGCAGCCGCCTGCACGGCAGCCGCGCCCGCCCCGCCACGTCCATTCCGGTCCTCCCCCTTTGCCGATCTCCGAAACGCCAGGCCAGCCTGCCGGGCCACCGGCTGGGCTAGCATCCGTAGAACCACGCAATGCGGCGCCGCCGGAGCCTTCTCACGCGGGCGGCGCGAAGAACTCCAGCGCGATGTTGTCGGGGTCGCGGAACGACAGCCCGGAGCCGTAGTGCGCGTCGACGATGCCGCCGTGCTTGATGCCCAGCTCGTCGAGGCGCTGCTGCCACCGCTCCAGCTCGGCCCGGCCGGCGACCTGGAACGCCACGTGGTCGAGGCCGATGCGGCGCTCCTCGAAGACGTCGCCATCGGCCGGGCCGCCGGGGAAGAAGTGCAGCCCCAGCAGCGTGCCGCCGATGGCGAAGCCGGTGTGGTGGAACGGGCCGGTGTCCTCGTCGAGCACCGGGCTCGACTCGGTCAGCCGCTCGTACCATGGCACGCTCACCGCCAGGTCAGAGACCGTGAGCGCGACGTGGGTGATGGTGGGAAACGCGGGCACAGCAGACTCCTTGTGTCGTACGGGGAACCTCACCCTCTAGGCGTTCCGTCGGGTTCCATGGCGTTCCACGGCCTGACCTGGCCGTCTGCCATTGGGGTGGCGGTGAGGTAGTCGCCCGGGTGCCGCCGATATCGGCCGGCGCTCTTGCGCCCGGCGCAGTTGTTAATTTAGCTTCCTAACAAACAGAACGGTCGGCGCCCGGACCGTCCCGCTCCGCCGTCCCCGTCCAAGGAGCGCTGAGGCCGATGAGAAGACGCAAGTTGCTCGTTGCCGCGATGGCAGTCGGTGTGGCCGCGCTGGCGGCACAGGCCGCGCTGGCCGCGACCGCGCCCGCCCCGGCCGCTCCCGCCGCCGGCCCGGCGGTGGCCACCGGGTCGAGCGCCGTCACCAACCTGGGGACGGCGACCGGGTGGAAGGTCCTCACCAGCGCGACCGCCACGCAGAGCGGCGCGCAGATCTCCACGCCCGGCTTCTCCACCAGCGGCTGGCTCACCGTCGCCAACGACGGGGCGGGTGCCCCCGGCACCGAGATCAACGCGCTGCTGCAGAACGGAAGCTGCCCGAACGTCTTCTTCTCCACCAACATGAAGACCTGCTTCGGCCAGATGACCAAGGTCGGGGCCGACACCATCGCGCAGTTCTCGGTGCCGTGGTGGTACCGGACCGACTTCGCCGCCCCTCCGGCCGGACAGAACGCGAAGCTCATCGTCAACGGCGTGGTCGGCAAGGCCGACGTGTGGGTCAACGGCGCGCAGATCGCCACGTCCGCCGCCGTGACCGGGGCGTACGCCCGCTACGACTTCGACATCACCAGCCACCTCGTCGCGGGGACGAACTCGCTCGCGCTGGAGGTCTACCCGAACAACCCGAACGCGATGCTCACCCTCGACAACGTGGACTGGACGCAGATCCCGCCGGACAACAACACCGGCTTCCAGTTCCCGGTGCAGTTGCAGACCGGCGGGCCGCTGGTCGACGGCAACGCGCACGTCATCCAGAACACCGCGGTGGACCTGAGCAGTTCGGCGCTGACCGTGAAGACCGACATTACCAACACCTCGGCGACCGCGCAGACCGGCGTCGTGTCGGCGACGATCACGCCGCCGTCCGGTACCGCCGTCACGGTGAGCCAGACCGTGACGGTACCGGCGAGCACCACGCAGACGGTGTCGTTCGCGCCGGTCACCATCTCCAGCCCGCAGATCTGGTGGCCGTACCGGCTCGGCGCGCAGCCCCTCTACACGCTCGCGACGTCGGTGTCCCAGAACGGCACCGTGCTCAACTCCACGAGTGAGACCTTCGGCATCCGCACCGTGACGTCATACCTGACCGGCGCCTCGCCCATCGCGCCAAACGGCGTCCGTGCGTTCAAAATAAACAACGTGCCCATCGTCATCCGCGGCGGCGGCTTCGACCCGGACCTGTTCCTCCGGTACTCCCCGGCGGACACCGCCAAGCAGATCGCGCTGATGAAGGCGCTGGGCGTCAACACCATCCGGCTCGAAGGCCACCTGATGCCGGACGACTTCTACCAGCAGATGGACGCGGCCGGCATCCTCGTCAACGCCGGGTACCAGTGCTGCGACTTCTGGGAGGCGACCAGCTACACCAGCGCCGAGCAGGCGACCTACCAGCTTTCCGCGCAGACCGTCGGGCAGACCCTGCGCAACCACCCGTCGGTGTTCAGTTTCCAGTGGAGCGACAGCGCGCCGACCGCGACGCAGGAAACCCTTGCCCTGAACGGCTTCGCGGCGGCGGACTACGCGGGTCCGTTCATCTCGTCCGCCGAGTACAGGAGCAGCCCGCAGCTCGGTCCCGCCGGCCAGAAGGAGGGGCCGTACGACTGGGTACCGCCGATCTACTGGTACGACACCACCCACTCCACCGGCGGTGACCTGACCAACTCGGGCGGCTCGTGGGGATACGACAGCGAGCAGAGCGCCGGTAACACCGTGCCGACGCTGGACTCCATCAACCGGTTCCTGTCGGCGGCCGACCAGGCGGCGCTCTGGCAGGACCCGAGGGCCAACCAGTACCACAACAACTACGAGGGCACGCAGCACACCGGGTACAACTTCGGCACGCTGTACAACCTCGACACGTCCATCAAGAACCGGTACGGGGCCTGGTCGAGCCTGAACCAGTACGTACAGCAGGCGCAGGTCGCCAACTACGAGAACACCCGGGCGCAGTTCGAGGCGTTCATCGCCCACTCGACCAACGCGGCGGCACCGTCGACCGGGACCATCTACTGGCAGCTCAACAAGGGCTGGCCGACGCTGCTGTGGTCGCTGTACAACAACGACGGCGACCAGGCCGGCGCGTACTTCGGCGCGCAGACCGCCAACAACGCGCTGCACGCGCTGTACGCGCTCGACACCGGTACCGTCGTCCTGGACAACCTCGGCACCGGCAGCCAGGCGGGGCTCACCGTCGAGGCGAAGGTCTACAACACCGCCGGTACCGTCCTCGACGACCGCACCTCCGGCAGCGTCACGCTCGCCTCGCAGCAGGTGCTCACGAACGTCCTCACGCCGACCGTCCCGACCACACCCGGCACCGTGTACTTCGTCGAGCTGCTGCTCCGGCAGAACGGCAGCGTGGTCGACCGCAACGTGTACTGGCTGCCGACCACGCCCGACGTCGTCAAGTGGAACAAGACGCTCGGCAGCCCGCAGGCCACGATGACCTCGTACGCGAACCTCACCGCCCTGCAGAGCCTGCCGCAGGCGGCGATCGGGGCGACCGCGACGACGGTGAGCCAGCCCGGCCCGAACGGCGCCGACCGGCTCACCACCGTCACCATCACCAACAACTCCAGCACGCCGACCGTCGCGTTCTTCCTGCGCGCCGACGTGCGGCGGGGTACGGCCGGCGGCACCGAGCTGGCCGGTGACAACGAGCTGCAGACGTCCCTCTGGAACGGCAACGACATCACGCTGTGGCCGGGCGAGTCGCAGAGCATCACCGTCACCTGGCAGTCCGCCGACCTCCAGGGCGCCACCCCGGTGGTGAGCGTCTCCGGCTGGAACGTACCGAAGATCGACATCTTGGGGTGACCGGCATGGCACGGCATTCACGGATCTGGCCGGCGCTCGTCGGCGCCGCGCTGCTCATCGCAACCACGGGGGTGGCGGCCCAGGCCGCCACCCCGACCTTCCCGAACGTCGTCGTACCCGTGCCGGTCAGCGAGACGGCCACCGGCGACACGTTCACACTCCCGTCGACGGCGACGATCGCGACCGACGTCACGGGCGTCGGCACGTACCTCGCCGGGATCCTGCGGCCGTCGACCGGGTACGCGCTCCCGGTCTCCACCGGCGGGACCGGTACCATCACGCTCTCGCTGTCCGGCGCACCGGCAAGCGTCGGGCCGCAGGGGTACCAGCTCACCATCACCGGTACCGGCGTCCTGGTCCAGGCCAACCAGGCGGCCGGGCTGTTCGCGGGCGTGCAGACGCTGCTGCAGTTGCTGCCCCCGGCCGTGGAGAGCCCGACCGTCGTGGCCGGCCCGTGGACCGTGCCGGGCGGCACGATCGTCGACTACCCGCGCTTCGAGCACCGGGGCGCGATGCTCGACGTGGCGCGGCACTTCTTCACCGTCGCGCAGGTGGAGCGGTACATCGACGAGATCGCCCGGTACAAGGTGAACTACTTCCACCTGCACCTGTCCGACGACCAGGGCTGGCGCATCGTCATCAACAGCTGGCCGAACCTCGCCACCTACGGCGGCAGCACCGAGGTCGGCGGCGGCCCAGGCGGCTACTACACGCAGGCCGACTACTCGGCCATCGTGGCCTACGCCGCATCGCGGTACATCACGGTGGTACCGGAGATCGACATGCCCGGCCACACCAACGCCGCGCTGGCCTCCTACGCGGAGCTCAACTGCGACGGCAAGGCTCCCCGGCTGTACACCGGTACCAGGGTCGGGTTCAGCTCGCTGTGCGTGCCGCTGGAGCTGACGTACACGTTCATCGACCAGGTCATCGGGGAGATCGCGGCGCTGACCCCGGGACCGTACTTCCACATCGGCGGCGACGAGGCGAGTTCCACCACGGCGTCGGACTACCAGTACTTCATCAACCGCGCGCAGCAGACCGTCGCGGCGCACGGCAAGACCGTGGTCGGCTGGCACGACATCGCCAACGCCAACAACCTGCTGCCCTCGTCCGTGCTCCAGTTCTGGGGCACGACCACGACGAACAGCACCGTGGCGGCGGCGGCGGCGAGCGGCACGAAGGTCGTGATGTCGCCGGCCAACCACACGTACCTCGACATGAAGTACCTCAGGAAGACCAAGCTGGGCCAGACCTGGGCCGGGCTGATCGACGTGAACACCGCCTACGGCTGGAACCCCGGCGCGTACCTGTCCGGTGTCGGCGAGTCCTCGGTGTCCGGCGTCGAGGCTCCACTGTGGACGGAGACCATCGTGACCTCCGCCGACATCGACTACATGGCGTTCCCCCGGTTGCCGGCCATCGCCGAACTCGGCTGGTCGCCGTGGAGCACGCACGACCAGACCGCGTTCGACTCCCGGCTCGGCGCGCAGGGACCGCGCTGGAAGATCATGGGCGTCAACTACTACCACTCGACCCAGATCGCCTGGCCGCCGGGTTCATAGCGCCCCCGGGGTTCATAGGGTCGACCGCAGCGCATCCGTGGGGGCGAGGCGGGCGGCGCGGGTCGCCGGGTACAGCCCGGCGACCGCGCCGACCGCGACCGCCGCGAGGATGCCGCCGTAGTACGCGTAGGACGGCATGCCGAAGCCGGTGTGCTGGCTCTGCGCGTACCCCACGGTGACGGCGAGGCCGAGGAGCGTTCCGGTGATGCCGCCGGCCGTCGACAGCAGCAGCGCCTCGGTGAGGAACTGCACGGCGATGTTCTCGGTCAGCGGCGCGACCGACAGGACGCCGACGGCGACCACCACCCCGGCGTCCACCCACCGCGGGTCCAGCCCCGCCCACCACCGCCACAGGTCCGGCACACCACAAGGGTAGGGCCGGCCGGGCCGCCGGGCGTCGACAGCGGGGAGTACCCCGGCGTACATCCCCGGAGGTAGGTCAGACCGGATAGTCCTTCAGGACGATCCGGTCGGCCTTGCGGGCCTGCTTCATGATCAGCGCCCGCATCGGCCGGGTGGTGGACGCCCGCATGGACTGGTTACGCATCCACAGCGCAGGCCGGGTCCGCGGCAGGAAACCCCGGACCCCGCCGGGCGGCAGCTTCTGGCACTGCGCGACGTAGTCGCCCAGCTGGCTCTGGTACCGGTCGAAGGCTATCCGGTGGTCGCCACCGGCCGCGGCCAGCTCCCCGGCCAGCACGTAGGCCGCGACGATCGCGAGGCTGGTGCCGAGCCCGCTCAGCGGCGAGGCGCAGAACGCCGCGTCGCCGAGCAGCACGGTGCGGCCGCGTGCCCAGCGGTCGACCCGTGCCTGGCAGAGCGCGTCGAAGTAGAAGTCCGGCGCGTCCCACACCTCCGCCAGCAGCCGCGGCACGTACCAGCCCATCCCGGCGAACCGCTCGGCGAGGATCCGCTTCTGCGCGCCGACGTCGCGGCGGTCGTACCGGATCGGCGGCGACGCGAAGCTGAACATGGCCTTCACCTCGGCCGGGCTGCGGTCGGGACGGACGGCCGCCACCCGCCCGCCGGGGCTGTTGCACATGAGGAACCAGCCGTCGAGGTCGGCGGGGCGGGACGCGGTGAAGTACGCCATGTACGCGCCGAGGTGCCGGACGAACCGCGACTCCTCGCCGAACGCGAGCGTGCGCACCGCGGAGTGCGCGCCGTCCGCGCCGACCACGAGGTCGAAGGTACGCGGCGCGCTGCGCTCGAAGGTGACCTTCACCCCCGCGTCGTCCTGCACGAGCCCGGTGACGCCGTCGTCGAAGAGGTACTCGGTGCCGTCGCGGGTGGCCTCGTACAGGATCCGCCCCAGATCGCCGCGCAGGATCTCGATCTCGGCGACGATGCCCTCGCCGTCGAACAGGTGGGCCGGCATGCTCGCCAGCCGCCGGCCGCGCTCGTCGACGAAACGGATCCCGCGTTCGTCCACGGTGGACCGCCGGACCTCGGGCATGATGCCCATGCGCTCGGCCACGCCGCGGGCGACGCCGCGCAGGTCGACGGCGTGGCCGCCGGGCCGGGGCGCGGGCGCCCGCTCCACCACGGTCGCCTGGAACCCGTGGCGGTGCAGCCAGTAGGCCAGTGCCGGACCGGCGATGCCCGCGCCGGAGATGAGGATGTTCGTGTTCTCCACCGTGCCGCTCCCCTAGTCTGCGTACACCGTACAACGAATGCGATACACCGTACATCGCCAAGAGCTTGCGCGCCAGAGTGCTATGGTGTACTAGTACTGTCATGAACGAAGCGCAGTACACCCGGATCGTCGCGGACATCCGCGCCCGCATCGCCGCCGGCGACCTGCGCCCCGGCGACCGGGTACCGTCAGCCCGCCGGATCACCCGGGAGTGGGGTGTCGCCATCGCGACCGCCACCAAGGCCCACGCCGTGCTCCGCCGGGACGGCCTCGTCCGCGCCGTGCCCGGCATCGGTACCGTCGTCGCCGCCGCTCCGGTCGACGACCCCGGGCCCCGGCCGGCCCGCCGCCGTGAGCCGCGCGACCCCGACAGCGAACTCACCCGGGACCGCATCGTGCGGGCCGCGATCGCCATCGCCGACGCCGAAGGGCTCGCCGCTCTGTCGATGCGCCGGGTCGCCACCGACCTCGAAGTCGCCACCATGTCGCTGTACCGCCATGTGCAGAGCAAGGACGACCTCGTCATGCAGATGGCCGACGCGGTGTTCGCCGGGGCGCCGCTGCCCGACCCGCCGGCCGGCTGGCGGGCACAACTGGAGCTGATCGCCCGCTGGCAGTGGACGCACTACCGGCGGCACCCCTGGCTGGCCCCGTTCATCTCGATGACCCGGCCCCAGCTCGTCCCCAGCGGAATGGTCCACACCGAACGGGTACTGGCCGCGCTCGACGGCCTCGGCCTCGACCCGGCGACCACCCTGCACGTCACGCTCACCGTGCTCGGCTTCGTGCGCGGTGTCGCGGTCAACCTCGAACCGGAGGCGCACGCCGAGCAGGACACCGGGCTGACCAGCGACGAGTGGATGGCCGCCCAGGACCGGCGACTACGCGAGATCTTCGCGTCCGGCCGGTTCCCGATGCTGTCGCGCCTCGCCTCGGGTCCGGACATCGAGGCCGACCTCGACACGGTGTTCGAGTTCGGCCTCGGTCAGCTGCTGGACGGCCTCGCGCTGCGGCTGAACGACCTCTAAGTACTCACGCGGCGGCGAGCCGGCCCCGCGTGGCGATGTCGCGGCCGTGCTCGGCGGCGGCCTCGTGCGCCGAGCGGCGCGACTGCTCGGCCAGCCCCCGGAGGCTCGCCATCGCGGGGTTGACGAACGCGAGGGTCAACTCGGCCTCGACCACGCGCAGGTCCATGCCGAACACGTCGGAGAAGATCCGCCGCAGCCACGGCGTGCTGTGGTCCCACCCCTCGCGCGGCGTACCCGGGCCGTACCCGCCCCCGCGCGACGCCACCAGGACGCCCGGTCGGCCGGGGAGCAGCGGATCGGTGCCCGGCGCCAGCCGGGGGTCGATGAACAGCAGGTCGATCCAGGTCTTCACCTGCTGCGGGACGCCGTAGTTGTACAGCGGGACGGCGAACACGTACGCGTCGGCGGCGAGCAGCTCGTCGACCAGGCCGGTGGCGAGCGCCCCCGCCTCGACCTGCTCGGCGCTGCGCTGGTCCGGAGCCGCGTGCCGCCCGGCGACCGCCGCGATCCAGGACTCGTGCCGCAGCGGACGGGTACCGACGTCGCGCCGGGTCACCTCGCCGGACGGGTGCTCGGCGCGCCAGGCGCGCTCCACCGTGTCGGCGACCGCACGGCTCACCGAGCCGTCGGTACGGATGCTGGCGTCGAGGCGGAACAGGTTCATCGCGGACTCCCGATACGACTCGTTGGCCTGAAGAAGTTCTGCATTCCAGAACATCTGCCTCGCCGCCATTCTTCCCACTCTCGTATCGCCGGTACAATGGGATCATGGTCGATGTGACCGGTTCCACTGGCGAGGGTTGTGGTAGTGACCCCGCGCAGTGCCGGACGCTCGACGACGACCTCGGCTGGGCCCTCGGCGCGGTCGCCCGCCGGCACCACAAGCGCGCCACAGACGTGCTCGCCGACCTCCCGGGCGGTCCCCGCGGATACCAGGTGCTGGTCGCCGCGGCCTCGACCGCGGCCGGCACGCAGCTCGCCCTGGCGCAGCAACTCGGCGTCGACCGGACCGTCATGACCTACCTGCTGGACGACCTGGAGCGGCAGAGCCTTGTGGAACGCCGGCCGGACCCCGCCGACCGCCGCGCGCGGCGGATCGTGGCGACCGAGCGCGGCATGGCCCTCGTGCTCCACGTCCAGCGGCAGCTCGCCGACATCGAGGACGAGGTGCTCTGCGCGCTCGATCCCGAGGAGCGCGCCATGTTCCGCGACCTGCTGCACCGCGTCGCGACCCACGCGGACGGGGGCGGCCCGGCCCCGTGCACCGCGGTATCCGAGACAGCGGTGGCGTCCGGGACGCAGAGCGCCGGGCCACCCGTCCCCCACGGATGACCCGGCGCTCGTCGCACCGGCAACGCTCACGCGGCCAGCGGCTGTACCTCCGGCGTCGCCTCCACCGGCCGCAGCGCGACCGCGAGGACGTCCGCCACGTCGGTCAGCGGATGCACCTTCAGCTCGTCGCGCACCTCGGCGGGTACGTCGTCGAGATCCGGCTCGTTGCGCGCCGGGATGATGACCTCGGTCAGCCCCGCCCGGTGCGCGGCGAGCAGCTTCTGCTTCACGCCGCCGATCGGCAGGACCCGCCCGGACAGGGTCACCTCACCGGTCATCGCCACCTCGGGGCGGACCGGCCGGCCGGTGATCAGGGACGCGAGCGCGGTGGTCATGGTGACCCCGGCGCTCGGGCCGTCCTTGGGCACCGCACCGGCGGGTACGTGCAGGTGGATCCGCCGCCCGGCCAGCACCCCGGGGTCGATCCCGAGCGCCCGCCCGTGCGAACGCAGGTAGGACAGCGCGATCTGCGCCGACTCCTTCATCACGTCGCCGAGCTGGCCGGTCAGGGTCAGGCCGGGCTCGCCCTCCATCACGGTCGCCTCGACGAACAGCACGTCGCCGCCGGTACCGGTGACCGCGAGCCCGGTCGCGACACCCGGTACCGCGGTCCGCTCGGCGGACTCCGGCGTGAACCGTGGCCGGCCGAGGTACTCCTTCAGGTTGGTGCCGTCGACCGCGACGGGACCCGGTGCGGTCGCCAGCTTCACGGCCACCTTGCGCAGGATCCGCGCGAGCGCCCGCTCCAGCTGCCGTACCCCCGCCTCCCGGGTGTACTCGGCCGCGATCGCCGCCAGCGCCGCATCCGTGATGCCGGCGTCGTCGGCGGTCAGGCCGGCCCGGTCGAGCTGCCGGGGCAGCAGGTGGTCACGCGCGATGGCGACCTTCTCCGCCTCGGTGTACCCGTCCAGGGTCACCACCTCCATCCGGTCCAGCAGCGGGCCGGGGACGGTGTCGGCGACGTTCGCCGTGGCCAGGAACAGCACGTCGGACAGGTCCAGGTCGACCTCGAGGTAGTGGTCGCGGAAGGTGTGGTTCTGCGCCGGGTCGAGCACCTCCAGCAGCGCCGCCGCCGGGTCACCGGAGAACCCGACGTGCAGCTTGTCGACCTCGTCGAGCAGCACGACCGGGTTCATCGAGCCGGCCTCGCGGATCGCCCGCACGATGCGGCCGGGCAGCGCGCCGACGTAGGTACGCCGGTGGCCGCGGATCTCGGCCTCGTCCCGGACGCCGCCGAGCGAGACGCGGGTGAACCTGCGGCCCAGCGCGCGGGCCACCGACTCGCCGAGGCTGGTCTTGCCCACGCCGGGCGGTCCGACCAGGGCGAGCACGGCACCGGACCCGCGCCCACCCACCACGTGCAGGTTGCGGGCGGCGCGCCGGTTCCGCACGGCCAGGTACTCCAGGATGCGGTCCTTGACGTCGTCGAGGCCGGCGTGGTCGGCGTCGAGGACGGCACGGGCCGCGGTCAGGTCGGTGTTGTCCTCGGTCCGGGTGTTCCACGGCAGTTCGAGGACGGTGTCCAGCCAGGTGCGGATCCAGCCGGCCTCGGGCGCCTGCTCGCTGGCCCGCTCCAGCTTCCCGACCTCCCGCAGCGCCGCCTCGCATACCTTCTCCGGCAGGTCGGCGGCCTCGACCCGGGACCGGTAGTCGGCGCTGCCGTCGGGCTCGTCCTCGCCCAGCTCCTTGCGGATGGCGGCGAGCTGCTGGCGCAGCAGGAACTCGCGCTGGTTCTTCTCCATGCCTTCCCGGACCTCGTCGCCGATCTTCTCGGCGACCTCCAGTTCGGCGATGTGCTGCCGGGCCCACCCGATGAGCAGGGTGAGCCGGGCCGTCACGTCGGGCGCCGCCAGTACCTCCGCCTTCTGCGCCACCGACAGCCACGGCGAGTAGCCGGCGGAGTCGGCGACCTCGGCCGGGTCGTCCATCCGCTCCACCGCGTCGATCACCTGCCACGCGCCACGGCGCTGCAGCAGGGACGTCACCAGCGTCTTGTACTCGCGGGCCAGCTCACGGGCCTTGCCGGCGAGCGCCGGCTCGGGGAACGGGGTGACCTCGACCCAGAGCGCGGCACCGGGCCCCGACACGCCCGAGCCGATGTGCGCCCGGTTGAGCCCGCGGATCACGGCGGCCGGCTCGCCGCTGGGCAGCCGGCCGACCTTCTCGACCAGCGCGGTCGTGCCGACGGGACCGTACGCGCCTTCTATTCGTGGTACCGCGACCACGGTGTGGTCACCGGCGGCCCGGGCGGCGTCGATCGCGGCCTGGGTACCGGCGTCCAGTGTCACAGGGATCACCATGCCGGGCAGCAGAACCGCGTCGGCCAGGGGTAGTACCGGGAGGGTTGCCACTTTTCCACCTCTGCAATGGTGTAAGCATGAGCGTCTCAGGCTCAACTTCAGCACGCTGTCGGATGTTCCCGAGGCGATTACGCTCAGGGCGTGACGGCCCCCTGGTCCCGCCGCCGCTCGCGGTCGACGGCCGGCTGCCCGACGGCGGCCAGGAGCCGGGCCGCGGTCGCGGGATCCACCCGGGTCCGGCCGGCGCTCTTCTGATGCGTGCGCCGCTCTCGTCGCCGCGGCTGTCCGCTGCCATCGCGGCGGTGGTGATCGGGGTGGCCGGGGTGGCGGTGCGCGCGCAGACCACCGGCGCGTTCGCCAAGGACGCCGGTATCGCGCTGTACGCCGCGTTCGTCTACGCGATCGTGGTGGTCCTGGTGCCCCGCGCGGCACCGGTCATCGTCGGCGCCGTGGCGCTCGCGCTGTGCTGGGGGATCGAGTTCGCGCAGCTCACGCCGGTACCGGCGGAGCTGTCGTCGCACGGCAGGCTGGCCCGCATGATCTTCGGTACCACCTTCCACCTCGCGGACCTGCTGTGGTACGCGGTCGGCGTCGCGGTGGTCATGGGCCTGCACGCGCTCCGGCGGTAGGGTCGGTCGGATGCGGTTGGTGGTTCTCGGGGGGTGCGGCGCCTGGCCGGGCGCCGGGCAGGCGTGCAGCGGATACCTTGTCGAGCACGACGGGTACCGGCTCCTCGTCGACCCCGGCTACGCCACGGTGCCCCGGCTGCTGGAGCGGATCCCCGCCGACGGCGTCGACGGCGTGTTCGTCAGCCACGGACACCCCGACCACTGCGCCGACCTGAACCCGCTGCTGCGGGCGCGGGCGTTGCGGGACGACCCACCACGGCCGCTGCCGGTGTACGCGGTACCCGGCGCGCTCGACGCCGTCCTCGCGCTGGACCGCCCCGGGATGCTCGCCAGCGCCTATGTCCTGCACGAGTTCACCCCCGGCGACCACCTCGACATCGGCCCGTTCCGCGCGGAGACCCGCCTGCTGCCGCACTCGGTACCCAACGCTGGTGTCCGGCTCGCCGCCGGCGACCGCGTGCTCGTGTACACCGGCGACACCGGCCCGAGCCCGGCGCTCGTCGACCTGGCCAGCGCGGCCGGTCTGCTGCTGGCCGAGGCCACCTACGTGGATCGGGTACCGGAGGACATGCAGCGCTACCTGACCAGCGCGCGCCAGGCCGGTCGGCAGGCCACGGCGGCCGGCGTCGGGCACCTGGTCCTGACCCACCTGGCGCCGGGTACCGACCCGGCGGCCGCGCTGGCCGCGGCCGGTGCGGAGTACGCCGGCCGGATCGACGTGGGCACCGCCGGCCTGGTCATCGACCTCTAGGGGTTCCGGCACCGTGTCGAAGACGGCCCGCCGGCTCCGACGTATCTGGGGTGGGGGCGCAGCGCATCAGCCGCGCCAAACAGCGGATCAGGAGCACCGGGATCGGGTTCCGCCGGCCACCGGAACCGGAGCCCGGGGCGGCTGCGCGCGGTGCTGCACGTGCGGTACCTGATCTTCAACGAAGGCTACGCCGCGACGTCAGGCCCTGAGTTGCGGCGCGGCGACCTGGCCGACGAGGCGATCCGGCTGACCCGCCTGCTGCACCGACTGCTACCGACTGGCCCCAGATCCTGGTCCTGTACCGGTTGCTCGGACGCCTCTCCCCCAGCCGGATGGTGACGCTCAACCACGCTGTCGCCGAGGCCATGGTGCACGGCCCGCGCGCCGGACTCGACCTGCTCGCCAAGCTGGACAACGACGACCGGATGGCCGGACACCACCGGCTGGACGCGGTGCGCGCACACCTGCTCGAAATGGCCGGCGACGACGCGGCCGCCATGGCGGCCTACTGCCGTGCGGCACAGCGCACCACCAGCCTGCCCGAACAGCGTTATCTGCGGACCCGGACCGCCCGCATCGCCGCTCGCCACGGCCACGGATGATCCAGGCCCGGAACCGTGGCGCGGCCCGCTCAGGTCAGTGCGAACCGGATCAGCGCCGTGGTCGCGATGCCGACGAGAACCGCGACCAGCATCGGCGCCCGGAGGAACCGCGCCGCGGTGGTCGCGGCCAGTCCGGCGAGGACCGGGGCGTTCAACGCCGACCAGCGGGGTCCGAGCACGTCCACGACGACGAGCGCGGCCAGCAGGGCCGGCGCCAGCAGGGCGATGACCCGGCCCGTCCACGCGGGCAGTCGCCGGCCGCCGACGACCGCCGGACCGGCGGCCTTGATGCTGAGGCTGACGACCGCGGCGGCGACGATGGCCATCCAGAGGGTGCTCAATCCCGCTCCCCTGCGTCGCGGGGCAGGCCGACGAGCGCGGCGACGGTGGCGCCGATCAGGGCGGCTCCGGCCGGGACAACGGCGACGAGCGCGCCGGCGATCGTGCCGCCGAGGGCCGCCGCGAGGCGGGCCCGGCCGGAGACGACGGCCTCGTCCAGGAGCAGTACCAGGAAGAACGCGGGGAACGCGACGTCGAGCCCGAGGGTCTGCACCACATGGGCCGGCGGGGCGAACACCGCACCCAGCGCGGTACCCGCCACCCACAACGGCCACTGCGGCAGCGTGGCGCCGATCAGCCGTTCCCGGTCGAACCGTCCTCCGCCCACGTGCGCGGCCGCCCACGAGGCGTCGACGACCGCCTGCCCCTCCAGGGCACGGCGGAACCGGCCGCCCCGCAGGCTCGCGCCCACGGCCACACCCATCGGCAGGAACCGCGCGTTGATCAGCGCGGCGGCGGTCACCGCGGGCGCCACGCCGCCGCCTCCGGCGAGCGCGGTCAGCAACGCGAACTGGGCCGAGCCGGAGAAGACGATGACCGAGCACACGATCGGCGCGACGATGCCCCAGCCGTTGGACCGGGCGAGCGCGCCGAACGTCAACGCCAGCATGAACGCCGCCATGCCGAAGCCGCTGCCCAGCCGCACACCGGCGAGGAACCGCCTGCGGGGAGACCCGCCGGACTCATCCATCTAACGACCATAACGTAAGATGGGCATTAGGCCGAACGGAGTACTCATGCCGGCGTTACCCGACGGGTCCGACCTCATCGGCGGTCATCTCGCGCTCGACTTCGTCAACACCGTTTCCTGGCGCGGCGACCCGCGGCGGACGGTCGACCGGCTGCCCGACTTCGCGGCCCTCCTGGCCTGGGCAGCGAGGTCCGGCGCGCTCGACCCGGCGGTGGCGCGGTCGCTCGCCCGGGCCGCCCGTCGCGACCCGGTGGCCGCCGAGTCGGCGCTACGCGCGGCACGCCAGCTCCGCGAGACCCTGCACGCCGTCCTGGCGGCGG
>JBKPCQ010000367.1:0-10295 GCA_046727455.1 Actinomycetota bacterium
TTGGAGTGGCCCAGCCGGGTTGGACATAATCACGATCGATCATAGGATCGAGATCTTGGGCGTATCGACGAACTGGAGGAACTGATTGCCGTAACGCCGTCTAGCAAAGGTGCAGATCGTGGCGCGGTGGCAATGAAGGGCTGGCTGGAGGGGCGAGCCTGCGCCCGAGGACACGCCGTAGCGGGCGGTCGTAGGTGTACATCGTGGCGTGCGGGGCCAGCTCGGCAGGCAGTGGGGCGGCGGTCGCGTGGTCGTCGAACGCGTCGCCCCCAGGATTCGACCGCGATCACGATGCCGTCGCTCGATCCCACCCTAGTTGTTGTGGTTCCCGCATTGCCCGCGTGGCGCCCACCGGCTTGCATACTCCTATGGCCGAGACCGCGTACCGGACGTGCCCGCTGTGCGAGGCGACCTGCGGGCTGGAGCTGACCGTCGAGGACGGCGCGATCGTCGGCGCCCGGGGCGACGACGCCGACGTGTTCAGCAACGGGTTCATCTGCCCGAAGGGGGCGTCGTTCGGGTACCTGGACGCCGACCCGGACCGGCTGCGCACGCCCCGTGTCCGGCGGGACGGCAAGCTGCTGCCGGCGACCTGGGCGGAGGCGTTCGCGGCGGTACACGCCGGGCTCACCCGGGTCATCGACGGACACGGGCGCGACGCGGTCGCCATCTACCTCGGCAACCCGAACGTGCACACGATGGCGGGCGGGCTCTACGCCGGGTCGCTGCGCCGGGCGTTCGGGACGCGCAACGTGTACACCGCGTCGACGCTGGACCAGATGCCCAAGCACGTGTCCTGCGGGTACCTGTTCGGGCACCCGCTCAACGTGCCGGTACCCGATATCGACCGGACCGACCTCCTGCTGATCCTCGGCGCCGACCCGTACTCGTCCAACGGCAGCCTCTGGACGGTGCCCGACGCGCCCGGCCGGCTCAAGGCGCTGCAAGCCCGGGGCGGGCGGTTCGTCGTGGTCGATCCACGGCGCAGCCGGACCGCGCGGGTGGCCGACAGGTACGTGCCGATCCGTCCAGGTACCGACGTGTTCCTGCTTCTGGGCATGGTCCACGACCTGTTCGCCCGGGACCTGACCAGGCTGGACCGCCTGGTGCAGCACGTGACCGGCGTCGAGGCCGTGCGGGACCTGGTCGCGCCGTTCCCGCCGGAGGTGGCCGCGGAGCGCTCGGGTGTTCCGGCGGAGACCATCCGTGACCTCGTCACCCAGCTCGCCGCCGCGCCGCGCGCCGCCGTGTACGGCCGGATCGGTACCACCACCGTCGAGTGGGGCACCGTCACCAGCTGGCTCGTCGACGTGCTCAACGTCCTGACCGGCAACCTCGACCGGCCGGGCGGGGCGATGTTCCCGCTGCCCGCGACCGGCCGGCGCGGTACCGGGAGCGGCTCCGGGTTCCGGACCGGACGCTGGCACAGCCGGGTGCGCGGCCTGCCCGAGGTGCTCGGCGAGCTGCCCGCGGTCACCCTCGCCGACGAGATCGAAACCCCGGGCGACGGTCAGGTCCGCGCGCTGGTCACGCTCGCCGGAAACCCGTGCGTGTCGGTACCGAACGCCGACCGGCTCGACGCCGCGATCGCCGGCCTGGACTTCATGGTGGCGGTGGACCCCTACGTCAACGAGACGACGCGCCACGCCGACGTGATCCTGCCGCCGCCCCCGCCGAGCCGGGCGCCGCACTACGACTTCGCCTTCTACTACTTCTCGGTCCGCAACGTCGCCAACTACTCGCCGCGGTCGCTGCCGCTGGAGGACGGCGCTCTCGACGAGACCGAGATCCTGGCCCGGCTCGCCGCGATCGGCGCCGGCCTCGGCCCGGACGCGGACATCGACGCGCTCGCCGAGCGGGAGCTGCACGCCGCGCTGGCCGGGCCGGCCAAGGCCGGCGGTGTCGAGGTCGAGACGCTGCGCGCCGCGCTTTCCGGGGACAGCCCCGCCGAACGGGTACTCGACCTGCGGCTGCGGACCGGGCCGTACGGCGACCGGTTCGGGCTGGAGCCGGACGGGCTGTCCCTGGCGAAGCTGCGCGCCCACCCGCACGGTGTCGACCTCGGCCCACTCCGGCCCCGGCTCCCGGAGGTGCTGAGGACGCCGTCCGGCCGGATCGAACTGTGTCCGGAGCCGATCGCGGCCGAGGTACGCCGCCTCGCCGCGACGCCTCCGCCCGCGGACGACGGCCGGTTCGTCGTCGTTGGGCGCCGGCACCTGCGCACCAACAACTCCTGGATGCACAACGTGCCGAGCCTGGTCAAAGGCCGGGACCTGTGCACGCTCGTGGTCAACCGGGCCGATGCCGCCCGGCTCGGCCTGGTACCCGGGGGGATGGCCAGCGTGACCTCGCGGGTCGGTCAGGTGGAGCTGACCGTCGAGGTCACCGACGACATCGCGCCGGGCGTGGTGAGCATCCCGCACGGCTTCGGGCACGACCGGCCCGGCGCGGAGCTGTCGGTCGCGCGCCACCACGCGGGGGTCAACGCCAACCGCCTCACCGACGACCTGCGGATCGACCCGCTCTCGGGTACCGCCGTGCTCAACGGGGTACCGGTCGCGGTGACGCCCGTACCGAACGGGGCACCCCGATGATCGGCACCGCCGTGCGTACCATCGCCGAACTTCCCTTCGCCGCCGCCACCGCCTACGGTGACCGCCCCGCGCTGCGCGCCAGACGGGACAGCGCCTGGGTCGAC
Organism: Actinomycetota bacterium; assembly: GCA_046727455.1. Taxonomy (GTDB): domain Bacteria; phylum Actinomycetota; class Actinomycetes; order Mycobacteriales; family Micromonosporaceae; genus AC-43. The sequence goes on from JBKPCQ010000367.1 coordinate 2,699, forward strand.
ACCTCCTACCGGGAGCTGGCCGAGACCGTGCGCGCCCTCGCGTGCGGCCTGGTCCGCGCCGGCATCGCCCCCGGCGACCGGGTCGCGGTCCTCGCCGAGACCCGGCCGGAATGGAGCCACGCCGGCCTGGCCGTGCTCGCGGCCGGCGCGGTCCTCGTCCCGATCTACCCGTCCAGCTCCGCCGACGAATGCCGGTGGATCCTCGCCAACTCGGGCGCCCGCATGGCGATCTGCGGCGACCAGGGGCAGCTCGCGAAGATCGACCGGGATGCGCTGCCCGACCTCGTATCGACCGTCGTGATCGCCGACGGCGGGCTCGGCGAGCTGGCCGGTGGGGCGGACACGATCGACGGGCGGCTCGCCGGGATCGACCCCGACGACCCGAGCATCATCATCTACACCTCGGGCACGACCGGGCCGCCCAAGGGCTGCGTGCTGACCCACCGCAACTGGCTCACGCTCTGCGGGATCAACGAGAAGCTGGGCAACATCGTGGCCGGCGACGTGGTGTACCTGTTCCTGCCGCTGGCGCACGTCTACGCGCAGATCACCCAGTTCGCCACGCTGGACGCGGGCGCGACGCTCGCGTACTTCGGCGGGGACGTACGGACGATCGTGCCGGAGCTGGCCGAGGTACGCCCCACGTTCCTGCCGTCGGTACCGCGGATCTTCGAGAAGGTCTACACCGCACTCCAGGCCGCCCCGCCGGCAGCCGTGCGGGCGGTGTTCGGGGGGCGGCTGCGCTCGGCGCTCAGCGGCGCGGCGCCGATCTCCCCGGCCGTCCTGGAGTTCTTCCACGCGGCGGGGGTACCGGTGCTGGAGGGGTACGCGATGACCGAGTCGACCGGCGTCGGCACGGTGAACACCCTCGACCACTTCCGCATCGGCTCGGTCGGGGTGGCCGCGCCCGGCACCGAGATCCGGGTCGCCGAGGACGGCGAGGTGCTGATGCGCGGCCCGCACATCTTCGCCGGGTACTGGCAGAATCCGGCGGCGACCGCGGAGACCCTCGTCGACGGTTGGCTGCACACCGGCGACCTCGGCACGCTCGACGCCGACGGGTTCCTCACCATCACCGGGCGCAAGAAGGACATCATCATCACCGCGGGCGGGAAGAACATCGCCCCGGCCAACCTGGAGAACGACCTGCGGCAGAACCGCTGGATCTCGTACGCCGTCGTGTACGGCGACCGGATGCCGTACCCGGTCGCGCTGTTGACGCTGGATCCGGAGGAGATCCTGCCGTGGGCGCGCGCGCGGGGGCTGCCGCCTGACCTCGACGCGCTCGCCGGCCACCCGGAGGTCCGGGCGCTGCTGCAGAGCGTCGTCGACACGGTCAACGAGCGGTACGCGCGGGCCGCCCAGATCAAGCGCTTCGCGGTCCTGCCCCGGGATCTCAGCATCGACGCCGGGGAACTGACCCCGACCATGAAGGTGAAGCGCACCGTCGTGTACGCCAACCATGCGGCCACGCTGGCGGCGCTCTACGAGAAGGAGCCGGATGGACGCGGATGAGCTGCGCGGGCGGGTGCGGGACTTTCTCGCCGGCCACGACCCGGCTGTACTGGACCGGCTGACGTTCCTGCGGGAGCGGTTCGACGCCGGACTCGCCTGGATCAGCTTCCCGGTCGGGCTGGGCGGGCTCGGCGCGCCCCGGGCGCTGCAGCCGGTGGTGGACGGCGAGTTCGCCGCGGCCGGCGCCCCGGACAACAACCCGCTGCGGATCGGCATCGGGCTGGGCATGGCCGCGCCGACGATTCTGCGCCACGGTACCGACGAGCAGCGGCACCGGTTCCTCCGTCCACTGTGGACCGGGGAGGAGGTGTGGTGCCAGCTCTTCAGCGAGCCGGGCGCCGGTTCGGACCTGGCCGCGCTGGCGACCCGGGCGGTAAGGGATGGCGACGGCTGGGTCGTCACCGGGCAGAAGGTCTGGACGTCGATGGCGCACGAGGCGCGCTTCGCGATCCTGCTCGCCCGGACCGACCCGGACCTGCCCAAGCACGCCGGCCTGACGTACTTCGTCTGCGACATGACCGCGCCCGGCGTCGAGGTCCGGCCGCTGCGCCAGATCACCGGCGAGGCGGAGTTCAACGAGGTGTTCCTCACCGACGTCCGGATCCCGGACGGGTACCGGCTCGGCGCCGTCGGCGAGGGCTGGCAGGTCGCCCGGACCACGCTGATGAACGAGCGGGTGGCGATCGGCGGCGGCGCGGTACCCCGGGAGTACGGCATGATCGGCGTCGTCGCGAAGACCTGGCGGGACCGGCCGGAGCTGCGCACGCCGGGGCAGCACGACGCGCTGCTGCGACTGTGGGTCGGTGCCGAGGCAGCCCGCCTCGCCGCGCAACGGCTGCGCGAGCAGCTCGCCGCCGGGCAGCCGGGTGCCGAGGGCTCGGCCGTGAAGTACGCCTACGCCAAGCTCAACGCCGAGATCTCCGGCTTCGAGCTGGAGCTGATCGGCGCGGAGGGGCTGCGGTACGACGACTACGCGATGCGCCGCCCGGCCATCATGGAGTGGAAGGACCGCGCGCCGGGGTACCGGTACCTGCGGGCCAAGGGCAACTCGATCGAGGGCGGTACCTCCGAGATCCTCGCGAACATCATCGCCGAACGGGTGCTCGGGCTGCCCGCCGAGCCCCGGGTCGACCTCGACGTGCCGTGGAAGGACCTGCCCCGATGACGCTGCTCTACACGGACGTGGAGGACGAGCTGCGGACGAGTGTGCGGCAGCTCCTGACCGACCGGGCACCGGCCGGCGCGCTGCTGGCGCGGGTGGAGACGGCCGAGCCGTACGACCGGGAGCTGTGGCGCGCCCTCGCGGTCGACGTGGGGTGCGCGGGATTCGCGGTACCGGAGAAGCTCGGCGGCGCCGGGGCCTCCTGGCGCGAGGTGGCTACGGTGGCCGAGGAGTTCGGCCGCGCGGTGGCGCCGGTACCGTACCTGGGCGCGGCCATGGCCACCGCGGCCCTGTTGGCCGGCGGCGACGAGGACCTGCTGCCGGGCGTGGCCGCCGGGACGACCACGGCGGTGCTGGTGCTACCGCTCGCGACGCCGCCCGGCGCCGGGGTGCCGGCCGGGGTCCGCGCGGTGGACGGCGCGTTGAGCGGCGCGGTCTCCGGCGTGGCCGACGTGCGCACCGCCGACCTCCTGCTCGTACCGGCACCGGACGGCCTCTGGGCGGTCGACCCGGCCGACGCCCGGCTGGTCCCGGTCCCCGCGCTCGACCTGACCCGCCCGCTGGCCGACGTGGCGTTCGACGGCAGCCCCGCGCGCCGGATCGCCGACGTGGGGCCGGCCTGGACCGCCGCGCTCGCCACCGGGGCGGTGCTGCTGGCGAGCGAGCAGCTCGGCGTCGCGCAGTGGTGCCTCGACACCACCGTGGCGTACCTGAAGACCCGGTACCAGTTCGGCCGTCCGATCGGCTCGTTCCAGGCGCTCAAGCACCGGCTCGCCGAGCTGTGGGTGGCGGTGACCCAGGCGCGCGCGGTGGCCCGGTACGCGGCCGGCTGCCTCGCCGAGGAGGACCCGGATCTCGCGGTCGCCGTCGCGCTGGCCCAGGCGCACTGCGCGCCGGTGGCGGTACGGGCGGCGGAGGAGTGCCTGCAGATGCACGGCGGCATCGGCTTCACCTGGGAGTACCCGGTGCACCTGTACCTGAAGCGGGCCAAGGCCGATGCCATCGCCCTGGGTACGCCGGAGCGGCACCGGGCGGTCCTCGGCGGGTTGGTGAACCTAGGCCCGTAGCTCGACGACCGCGACCGCCCGCTCGGCGAGGCTGGCGAGGTAGAGCCGGCCGGCGTGCTCGCGCACGCCGGTGACCATGTGGTACCTGGGGTGGCGGTCCTGCAGGTCGTGCACGATCGCGCCGGACCCGTCGACCGCGATCACCCACACCGTGCGCCGCTCGGGCAGCAGCCGCTGCGGCAGCGCCCAGGCGAACTGGCGGAAGGCCGGATGCCGGGGGTGCAGCCGGTCGAGCCGGGGGTCGCGCGGGCTGGCGAGGGCCACCCAGATCAGCCCGCCGGTACCGGTCGAGGCGTTGTCCGGGACGCCCGGCAGGTTGTCCAGGAACACGTCGTCGCGCCCGGCCCGGTCGCCGGACAGCCACACCCGGCGCAGCCGGTACGCCCCGGTCTCGGCGACCACGACGAACGACCCGTCCGCGGACAGGGCCACGCCGTTGGCGAACTCCAGCCCGTCCAGCAGCACGTCCACGTCGCCGCCCGGGTCACGGCGCAGCAGCCGCCCGGTGCCGGAGTGCTCGATCAGGTCGGCGCGGTAGTTGTCGAGGCCGAAGCGGCGGGACGTGTCGGAGAAGTAGACGGTACCGTCGGCGGCCGCCGCCGCGTTGTTGCAGAACCGGATCGGCACGCCGCCGACCCGGTCGACCAGGACCTCCACCCGGCGGCCTTTGGGGTCGACCGCCAGCAGCCCGCGTTTCGCGTCGCAGACCAGCAGCCGCCCGTCGGGGAGCAGCTCGACGCCCAGCGGCCGCCCGCCGGTACGGGCGAGGTTCGCGACCAGGCCGGTCGCCGGGTCGATGCGCAGCAGCCGGCCGTCGGCCACGCCGGTCACCAACCGGCCGGCCGGGTCGACGGCGACGTCCTCCGGGCCGGTACCGCCGACGTCGATGAGGCGCAGTGCCGGCAGCGGTACCCGGCTGGTGCGGGCGCGGGCCCGGGGCGGCGCGACCGGTGGCTGCCAGACCACGGGGCGGATCGACGGGCGGCGCATGACCGACAACCTACGGACCGCGGTGCGCCTGGCGGAAGTGCGCCTGGCGGAAGGTCTTGCCGCCTCGCTGGCAGACCTGTTCCCTACCGGCCGGTCACCACGGACAATCTCGGAACATCAGATGAACCGACGTCTGGGGGACAGGTGGGCCGGCGAGAACAGCCACTCGAACTGACCGCGGGGCCGGTCGCGGAGTTCGCCCGCGACCTGCGCGAGCTGCGCCGCGCCGCGGGCAACCCGGCATACCGCACCCTGGCCCGCCGGGCCGGGTACTCGGCGTCGGCGCTGTCCTCGGCCGCGAGCGGCCGGATGCTGCCCTCGCTCGGGGTGACGCTCGCCTACGTCGGCGCCTGCGGCGGGAACGCGGCCGCGTGGGAGCGGCGCTGGGAGCGGGCCGCGTCCACGGGTCACCCGGCCCCGCGGGGCGGACCGACCGGGCCCCGGCAGCTTCCGCCGGACCCGTGCGGGTTCACCGGGCGAGCCGCCGAGCTGGCCGCACTCGACCGGCTGCTCGACCTGGCCGACCGCGAGGTCTCGGCCGTGGCGATCTCGGCGGTCGCCGGTACCGGCGGCGTCGGCAAGACCGCGCTCGCGGTGCACTGGGCGCACCGGGTGGCGGACCGGTTCCCGGACGGGCAGCTGCACGTCGACCTGCGCGGGTACGACCCGGACCAGCCGCTCGATCCGGCCGACGTGCTGGCCGGGTTCCTGCGCGCGCTCGGGGTCCCGGGCGCGGAGATCCCCTACGACGCGGCCGAGCGGGCCGCCCGGTACCGGACGCTCGTCGCCGGGCGGCGGATGCTGGTACTGCTGGACAACGCCCGGTCGGCGGAGCACGTGCGGCTGCTGCTGCCGGGTACCCCCTCGTGTTTCGTGCTGGTCACCAGCCGGGACAGCCTCGCCGGCCTGGTGGCCCGGCACGGCGCGCGCCGGCTGCACCTCGACCTGCTCGCCGGGGACGAGGCGGTGGCGCTGCTGCGTACCCTCGTCGGCCCCCGGATCGACGCGGAGCCGGTGGCCGCAGCGGCGCTGGCCGAGCGGTGCGCCCGGCTGCCGCTCGCGCTGCGGCTGGCCGCGGAGATCGCCACCAGCCGGCCATCGCCCACACTCGACGAGCTGGTGGCCGGCCTGGCCGACGAACGCCGCGGGCTCGACGCGGTCACCGCCGACGAGCGGTGCGCGGTCCGCGCCGTGTTCTCCTGGTCGTACCGCCGCCTGCCCGACCCGGCGGCCCGGCTGTTCCGGCTGCTCGGCCTGCATCCCGGGCGCGACCTGGACGGCTACGCGGCGGCCGGGCTCGCCGGCCTCGACCTCGGCGCGACGCGGCGGCTCGCCGACGTTCTCGTGCGGGCGCACCTGGTCGAGCGGACCACGAGCGGGCGGCTGCGCATGCACGACCTGCTGCGGGCGTACGCCGCGGAGCTGGCCGGAAGGGACCCGGCGGCGGACCGGCGCCAGGCGCGCAGCCGCCTGTTCGACCACTACCTCGGTACCGCCTCGGCCGCGGTGGACACGCTCTCCCCGGCCGAGCACCACCGGCGCCTCCGGTTGCGCCGGGCGGACGGCCCGGTGCCGCCGGTCGACGAGCCGGCCGCCGCCCGCGCCTGGCTGGACGCGGAGCTGCCCAACCTGGTGGCCGTCGCCGCGCACGCCGCCGGGCACGGCTGGCCCGAGCCGGCCGGGCTGCTGTCCGCCACGCTGTCGTACCACCTGGAGAGCGGCGGCCACTACGCCGAGGCGCTCGCCGTCTACGGCCACGCGCTGACCGCCGCCCGGGACCGTGGCGACCGCGCCGCCGAGGGGGACGCCCACCACCGGATCGGCAACATCCTGGGCAACCTGGGCCAGCACGCCGCGTCGGCCGAGCACTACGAGCGTGCCCTGGTCATCCAGCGGGAGACCGGCGACGCGGACATGATCGGCCGGACCCTCACCAACCTCGGGAACCTGTACCAGCGGTGGGGCCGGCCCGCCGAGGCGCTCGGCCACTTCGAGGCGGCGCTGGCGCTCGCCCGGCACCGCGGGTACCGCAGCCGAGAGGCCAGCGCGCTGAACGGGCTCGGCGTCCGCCGCTAGGCCGGCTCCGGGGTTGAGGAACATCGGTACAGAGATTGGCGCTAAGGACGATCTTGGTTTCGCGGCTGCGGGGGTCGGTGACTGGCCGTACCTTGTGCGGTTGTGCCCGTGGAGTTCCTGTCTGATGACCAAGCGGCCGCGTACGAGCGGTTCGTCGGCGACCTGAGCCGGTCGGAGTTGGAGGGGTTCTTCCTGCTCGACAGCACCGCAGTGGACCTGATCGCGAACAAGCGCGGCGACCACAACCGGTGGGCGTGGCGGTGCAGATCGGGACGGTGCGGGACAGCCTCTACATCCTGGACACGCTGCTGAACCTGGATGCCGGGCCGCGGCCGGAGATGGTGGCTACCGACACCGCCTCGTACTCCGACATCGTGTTCGGCCTGTTCCGGCTGCTCGGGTACCGGTTTTCGCCGCGTATCGCGGACCTGGGCGGGGGTCAACCTGGACCGGATCGTCACGCACTGGCCGAACATGCTGCGGGTGGCCGGCTCCCTGGTCACCAACCGGGTCCGCGCCTACGACCTGCTGCGGATGCTGGCCCGAGACGGGTACCCCACGCCGCTGGGGCAGGCCCTGGCCGAGTACGGCCGTATCGCCGAGACTCTGCACCTGCTGGCCGTGGTGGACCCGGTCGACGAGACCTACCGGCGCACCGTGACCCGGCAGCTGAACATCGGCGAGGGTCGCCACTCGCTGGCGCGGAAGATCTTCCACGGGCACCGCGGCGACATCATGCAGGCGTACCGGGCCGGGCAGGAAGACCAGCTCGGTGCGCTCGGGCTCG
>JBKPCQ010000368.1:0-5674 GCA_046727455.1 Actinomycetota bacterium
CAGGCCCGGGGTGGGACGATGACCCTCCTCGATCCGCGTGGTCCGCGCTTCGCCGCCGCAGTCACGAGCGTGGTACTGGTACTCGTCCTGGTCTTCTCGGCCGGCTGGCTGGTGCTGGCGCAGGCGGTGGTCTTCGGGATCTCCGCGCTCTGGCCCCGGTACTCCCCGTACGGCCTGATCTACCGTGTGCTCCTGGCGCCCCGGCTGCCTCGCCCGACCGAGCTGGAGCCGGCGGCGCCGGTACGGTTCGCGCAGGCCGTCGGGCTCGTCTTCACCGCTGTCGCCACCGTCGGATACCTGCTCGGCGTGCCTGTGCTCGGCCTGGTCTTCGCCGGATTCGCGCTGCTGGCGGCGTTCCTTAACGCCGCGTTCGGACTCTGCCTGGGCTGCGAGACATACCTGGCCTGGCGGCGGCTGCGCCACCGCCCGCTCCCGTCCCGGGTGCCCGCGCCCTGAAATATTGGCGCTCGCTTCGCTCGCGCGGCCCCGACGCTCTCCAGGCGACGTCTTCCCTCGTCGCTGGCGCTCCTCAGTCCAGACGCCGCCCGCGCCCTGAAATATTGGCGCTCGCTTCGCTCGCGCGGCCCCGACGCTCTCCAGGCGACGTCTTCCCTCGTCGCTGGCGCTCCTCAGTCCAGACGCCGCCCGCGCCGGGGGCGTGACGGCGGTCAGAACTTCGGGGCGTCCGGGGCTTCGAGCAGGCCCAGCCGCAGCGCGGTCATCAGCGCCTGCGCCCGGTTGGCCGCGCCCAGCTTCTCGTACAGCTTCGAGATGTGGGTCTTGGCTGTGGACTCGCTGACGAAGAGCTGCTTGGCGATGCCGGCCACGCTCATCCCGTCGGCGAGCAGGCGGAGCACCTGGCCTTCGCGCGGGGAGAGCTGCGGGCCGGTCGGGGCGAGCCGGCGCTTCATCGCCTCGGCCAGGTCGGCGGCGGTGAAGGCGCTGGGTGCGCTCGCCGCGTGCCGGGCGGCCGCGACGACCTCGTCCGCCGGTGCGGTCTTCGGCACGAACGCGCTGGCCCCGGCCTCCAGCGCGCCGAAGAGCTGGTCGTCGCCCGCGTACATGGTCAGCACAACGATGCCCATGGTGTTGCTGGTCTTCCGGAGCGCCCGGGTGGCCTCCAGGCCACTGCCGTCGGGGAGCCGCAGGTCCATGATCACAACGTCGGGCTGGAGGGCGCCGGCCTGGCGGACGGCTTCGGCGGCGGTGGCGGCCTCGCCGACCACCTCGAACTGCCGGTCCCGCTCGAAGGCGTGCCGGAGGCCCTTGCGGATCAGGTCGTGATCATCGACGAGCAACACCTTCGTGCGGGTCGTCGGCGTGGCGCTAGTGGACATACCCGGTATTCTTCCCTTCTGGTGCTGACAACGTACCCCGTCGCGGCGAGGCACCCAAGAGCACCGCGACACGCGTACCGTTCGGGTTACGCGGCGTAATCTCAAGGCGGCCACGGATACGTTCCGCCCTTTCCGCCATGATTGCAAGACCGTAGCGTCCATCGGGCCGGCGATCCGTGATGCCCTGACCGTCATCCGACACTTCGATCTGGGCGAACGGGGGGTCCACCGCACAGGTGACCCAGAGGTTCGCCGCGCCCGCGTGCTTGCGCGCGTTGGTGATCGCCTCCTGGGCGATACGCAGCAGCTCCGCCTCTGTCGCGGCCGGCAGCCGGGCGGTCGACTCGTCCAGCGACAGGTGTACCCGCAGGCCGGCGGAGGCGCCGACGGTACGGGCGTACTCGGCGATCGCCGCGGTCAGCCCGCCGTGCCGGTCGACCTCACTGCGCAGCTCGAACAGGGACAGCCGCAGCTCGGTGATCACCCGGGTCACCTCGTTACGCAGGGTGCGCAGCTCGTTGGTCGCGTCCGCGGCGTCATCGGGCATGACGGCCAGGGCGTTGTCGATGCCGTACCCGACCATGACCAGCTCCTGCGCCACCCCGTCGTGGATCTCCCGGGCCAGCCGCTGCCGCTCCTCGTTGGTGGCCAGCGACCGTACCTCGTCGAAGAGCAGCGCGGCCTCCAGGCGCAGGGCGGCCGGGGCGGCCAGGGCGGTGACCCGGGCGGCGACCGCGGCCGGGTACGCGCCGATCGCGTCGGCCTCGACCGCCAGCAGGCCCACCGTGCGTACCCCGGCCACGAGCGGTACCACCAGCGCGCAGACCTCACCGCCCGGGTGTGACCGGGCCTGGGAGCGGTTCGCCGTCTGCGGCTGCTGGCTGGCCCACGCGTCGGAGATCGCGGAGTCGGAATCCAGCGTGGTCTCCCAGTCGATGTGATCCACGCCCATCTGGGCGAGTACCACCAGCCGCGCGCCGCCGCCGGCCGAGAGCACCGCGGCCCGGTCCACCCGGGCCACCGCGCGCACCTCCTCGATCAGGTGCTCGGCCAGGCCCCCGGGGTCCAGCGTCGCACCGGGGAGCTGGCGGGCCACGCTGCGGAGCTGGGTGAGCAGCCGGGTCGCCTCCGCGTAGGGCTGCGGGCGGTCACGCCGCTCCTGGAGGGTGCGCTGCAGCGCGTCGGTGACGGCGGCGGCGAGCGCGCTGAAGAGCAGCCACTCGAACGTCACGACGAGGTACGCGTCGCGGTCCGACAGCCGGAGGTCGAACACCGCCACGCCGACGAGCAGCGCCGTCGCGGTGCCGAGCAGGACCGCCGTCTCCACCCGGCGCCGGTACAGCGCGGCGGTGACGATCGGGATCATCAGGTACGGCAGGACCGCGGCGGCCGCACCGCCACCCCGGAACAGCTCGTTGCCCGGCGCCGCGTGCGCGACGACGACGTCGGCGGCCAGCGCGGTGACCACCACTTCGGCCATCCGGACGAGCGGGCCGATGACCAGGTGCTCGGGCGCCAGGACCGCCGGTGCCGCGGCCATCGCCAGCAGGACCGCCCAGACCGCCTGGGTCGGTTGCCGGGTGGCGTAGACGGTCAGGCTGCCGACCAGGACGAGCAGGATCAGCCGGGCGGCGAGGACGGCCGGGTGGTGGCCGTACCACTCACGCCGGCGGTCCGGGTCGGCCACCACCCGGTCAGCCGTAAATGGCCGCGATCTCATCGGCGTACCGCTTGAGCACCAAGTTTCGCTTGACCTTCAGGGACGGGGTGATCTCACCGGTCTCCTCCGACCAGTCCCGGGGCAGGATCCGGAACACCCGGATGGCCTCGGCCCGGGACACCGCGAGGTTGGCGTCGTCGACCGCCTGCTGGATCTCTTTCCGCAGGTCCTCATCCTCGCGCAGGTCGGCAACTGTCGCCTCGGCCGGCTTGCCGTTGCTCGCCAGCCATCTCGGCCACATCTCCTCGTCGATGGTGACCAGAGCGGCGATGAACGGCTGGCCGTCTCCGACGACCACGGTCTGGCTGACCAACGGGTGGGCGCGCACCCGGTCCTCCAGGACGGCGGGGGCCACGTTCTTCCCGCCCGCCGTGACGATGATCTCCTTCTTCCGGCCGGTGATCCGCAGGTACCCGTCGTCGTCCAGCTCGCCGAGGTCACCGGAGTGGAACCAGCCGTCGGCGTCGAGCACCTCGGCGGTCGCGTCCGGGTTGTTCCAGTACCCCTGGAACACCAGCTCGCCCTTGACGAGGATCTCGCCGTCGTCACCGATCCGGACGGTGACGCCGGGCAGGGGCCGGCCGACCGTGCCGATGCGGTTCGCCGTGGGCAGGTTGGCCGCGAGAGCCGGAGAGGTCTCGGTCAGCCCGTACCCTTCCAGGATCACCAGGCCGATGCCCCGGTAGAAATGGGCCAGCCGCTTGCCGAGCGGCGCACCGCCGGAGATCGCGTACTGGCACCGCCCGCCCAGCGCGCCGCGCAGCCGGCCGTAGACCAGCCGGTCGAACAGCGCGTGCTCCAGTCGCGGCAGGAGGCCCGGCCCGCCCGGCCGGTCGAGGGCCTCGCTGTAGGCCACGGCCACCCGTTCGGCCCGGTCGAAGATCGCGCCCTTGCCGTCGGCCTGGGCGCGCTGCTTGGCGGTGTTGTAGACCTTCTCGAACACCCGGGGCACCGCGAGCACGAACGTGGGCTGGAACCCCGCGAGGTCGGCCGCCAGGTTCTTGACGTCGGAGGCGTGGCCCATCCGGCAGCGGGCGATCACCACGGCGTCCTGGATCAGCCGGGCGAACGAGTGGGCCAGCGGCAGGAACAACAGGGTGGTCGCGCCCTCGTGGAACAGCTCGGGGATCTGGGCCACCGCGTTGGCGGCGTTCGCGTAGAGGTTGCGGTGGGTGAGCAGGCAACCTTTGGGCCGCCCGGTGGTACCGGACGTGTAGACGATCGTGGCGAGATCGTCGGCACCGGCGGTACGGCGGCGCTCGTCGATCTGTCCGGCCGTCACGCCGGAGCCGGACCCGGCCAGCCGGTCCAGGTCACCGGCCTCGATGTGCCAGACCTCGCGCACGGCCGGGACCCGGTCGCGGACCTCGGCCACCCGGGCGGCGTGCTGCTCGGTCTCCACCACGCAGCCGATCGCGCCCGAGTCGGACAGGATCCACTCGACCTGCTCGGCGCTGGAGGTCTCGTAGATCGGCACGGTGACCGCGCCGGCCGCCCAGATCGCGAAGTCGACGAGCGTCCACTCGTACCGGGTCTTGCTCATCAGCGCGATCCGGTCGCCGGGCCGCACGCCGGCCGCGACCAGGCCACCGGCCAGCCGGATGACCTGCGCGTGGAACTCGGCGCAAGTGACGTCGTGCCAGCCGGACCCGGCCCGGCGGGCGAACTGTACGGTGTCCGGGGCCGCGGCCGCGTTGTCCCAGACCGGGTCGGTCAGGTTCGCGCCGGCGTCGATGTCGACCCGGGGCGGTACGGAGAACTCCTGCACGCCGGTCTCCTGTCATTCGTGTCACCCGCAACCTACCGGTCGCCCGGTCCCCAGCGTCGGTCACCGGCACGGGTGTCGTCCAGCCTGGTGCGGGTACGGGGTAGCCTGCCCACCATGGCGGAGACGTCCCAGCAGTCCATCATGATCGCGGCGCCGCGCGCCCGTATCGCCGAGGTCATCTGTGACTTCGCGAGCTACCCCGAGTGGTCGGCCGTGAAACGCGTCGAGGTGGTCGAGGAGTACGAGGACGGGTACGCCAGCCAGGTGCGGTTCGTGCTCGACACGGCGGGGATCAAGGACGAGTACACGCTCGCGTACGAGTACGCCGAGGACCTGTCGCGCATCGAGTGGCACCTGGTGAGCCCGTCGCGGATCCAGAAGGCGCAGCAGGGCTCGTACGACATCGAGGAGCATCCCGACGGAACTTCCACGGTCACGTACACGCTCGCGGTGGACCTGTCGATCGGGATGCTCGGCATGTTCAAGCGCAAGGCGGAGAAGATGATCATGGATACCGCGCTGCGTGAGCTCAAGCGCCGGGTGGAGGGCTGATGGCCGGGGCGGACGACATCCGGAACGAGGCCGAGCGGCTGGTCTCCGCCGCGCTCGCGGCCGCCTCCTTCGCGTTGCGGGGCGCTGGCGACGCTGCCGGGCGGCTCCTCGGCGGCGAGCACATCTCCACCGGTACCGCCGAATGCTGTGTCTGCCCGGTGTGCCGGGGGATCGCCGCGGTGCGCAACCCCAGTCCGGAGTTCGCGTTCCAGGTGGCCAGCGGGGCCAGCGACGTGGCGAGCGGGATCGCGGCGGTCCTGCGGGCCTTCCGGCCGCCGGCACCGCCCCGCCCGGCAC
>JBKPCQ010000369.1:0-5330 GCA_046727455.1 Actinomycetota bacterium
GTCTCGTGGGCTCGGAGATGTGTATAAGAGACAGGTGTGTACCCCCGCGCGCCCGACCCGCCACGCGGCCAGTACCGACAGCGCCAGCGGCACCAGCCCGAACCGTCCCAGCGGTACGCCGTGGGAAAGCAGCCAGGCGCCGGTACCACCGGGAAGGTCGAGACGGCCGGTGAGCAGGCCGACCACGGCGACCACCGGGACGTAGGTGAGCAGGGCCGCCCACGTCGCCGTCACCGTCGCGACCAGCAGGACCGGGGCCCGGCGGCGGTCGGCCGCCGGTCCTGGCGTACCGGCCAGCTCGGTGGTAGGGGTGCCAGCCATCGTCTCGACTCTCTCAGACGCGGGCCGGCCAGCCGTGTCAGCGCGCCGTAGTCACCTCGCGCACGAGGCGCGCGGTCCCGCTCGGCGTCTTGCCGACCTGCACCCCGGCCGCCTCCAGGGCGACCTTCTTGGCCTCGGCCGTACCCGACGAGCCGGAGATGATCGCACCCGCGTGCCCCATCGTCTTGCCCGGCGGCGCGGTGAACCCGGCGATGTACCCGACGACCGGCTTGGTCACGGTGGCCTTGACGAACTCGGCCGCCCGCTCCTCGGCGTCCCCGCCGATCTCGCCGATCATCACGATCACGTCGGTGTCCGGGTCGTTCTGGAACGCGGCGAGCGCGTCGATGTGGGTGGTGCCGATCACCGGGTCGCCGCCGATGCCGACGCAGGTCGAGAAGCCGATGTCGCGCAACTCGTACATCATCTGGTAGGTCAGCGTGCCGGACTTGCTGACCAGGCCGATGCGGCCGGGCCCGGTGATGTCGGCCGGGATGATGCCGGCGTTGGACTGGCCCGGCGAGGCGACGCCGGGGCAGTTCGGCCCGACGATGCGGGTACGGCTGCCGTGCGCCACGTTGTAAGCCCACGCCGTTGTCGTGTCGTGGACCGGGATCCCCTCGGTGATGACCACGGCGAGCGGCATCCGCGCGTCGATCGCCTCGATGATCGCGGACTTCGCGAAGGCCGGCGGCACGAAGATGACAGAAACGTCCGCGCCGGTCTCCTTCATCGCGTCCGCCACTCCGGCGAACACCGGTACCTTGACGCCGTCGAAGTCGACCTGCTGCCCGGCCTTGCGCGGGTTGGTACCCCCGACGACGTTGGTACCGGCGCGCAGCATCCGCCGGGTGTGCTTGGAGCCCTCGGAGCCGGTCACGCCCTGGACGATGACCCGCGAGTCCTTGGTGAGCCAGATCGCCATGTCATGCTCCCTGGGAGGCGAGTTCGGCCGCGCGTGCGGCGGCGCCGTCCATCGTGTCGACCCGTTCCACGAGCGCGTTGTTGGCGCCGTCGAGGATCCGCCGGCCCTCGTCGGCGTTGTTGCCGTCGAGCCGGACCACGAGCGGCTTGTCCACCGCCTCGCCGCGCTCGCCGAGCAGGGCGAACGCCTGGAGGATGCCGTTGGCGACCGCGTCGCAGGCGGTGATGCCGCCGAACACGTTGACGAACACGCTCTTCACCGACGGGTCGGACAGCACGATCTCCAGCCCGTTGGCCATCACCTCGGCGCTCGCGCCGCCGCCGATGTCGAGGAAGTTGGCCGGGCGTACCCCGCCGTACTCCTCGCCCGCGTACGCCACCACGTCCAACGTCGACATGACCAGGCCGGCACCGTTGCCGATGATGCCGACCTCGCCGTCGAGCTTGACGTAGTTGAGGTCGCGCTCGTTGGCCCGCTGCTCCAGCGGGTCGACCGCCGACCGGTCCGCCCACGCCTCGTGGTCGGGGTGGCGGAACGTCGCGTTGTCGTCGAACGTCACCTTCGCGTCCAGCAGCAGCACGCGGCCCTCGGTGACCTTGGCGAGCGGGTTGACCTCGACGAGGGTCGCGTCCTCGGCGACGAAGGTCTGCCACAGCTTGACCGCGATCGCGACCACCTGGTCGGCCACGTCGGCAGGGAACCCCGCCCGGGTCACGATGTCGCGCGCCTTGGCCTCGTCGACTCCGGCGGACGCGTCGATCGGCTCCTTGACCACCTTCTCGGGCGTCTCCTGGGCGACCTGCTCGATCTCCATCCCACCGGCGGTGCTGGCGATGCACAGGAAGGTGCGGTTGGCCCGGTCGAGCAGATAGGAGAAGTAGTACTCGTCCTCGATGTCCGCCGTCGTGGTCACCATCACCTTGTGGACGGTGTGCCCCTTGATGTCCATGCCGAGGATGTCCCGGGCGCGCGCCTCGGCCTCCTCGACGCCGTCGGCCAGCTTCACCCCGCCGGCCTTGCCCCGGCCACCGACCTTCACCTGAGCCTTGACGACCACCCGCCCGCCGAGCCGCTCGGCGATCGCGCGGGCCTCCTCCGGGGTGGCGGCCACGCCGCCGTCCAGCACCGGCAGGCCGTGCCGGGCGAACAGCTCGCGCCCCTGGTACTCGTACAGGTCCACCTGGAACCCTTCCGCTCGCGTTGGGCATCCCTGCGGCGCAGCCTAATCGCCCGCTTGCTACCTGCTTTCAACCGGGTACGGGGTGTGCGGTACGGCACAGCCGAACTATTGGGCGTCAGTCGAGGTGACCGGCGCCGGCACATTGGCGCGTACCCATTCCACAATGGACCGGGTGGACGCGCCCGGGGTGAAAACCTTCGGCACGCCCATGCGCGCCAGCTCGGGGATGTCGGCCTCCGGGATGATGCCGCCGCCGAAGACCACGATGTCCTCCGCACCGCGCTCCTTCAGCAGCTCCACCACCCGCCGGAAGAGGGTCATGTGCGCCCCGGACAGCACCGACAGCCCGACGACGTCGGCGTCCTCCTGGATCGCGGTCTCCACAATCTGCTCCGGCGTCTGGTGCAGGCCGGTGTAGATGACTTCCATGCCCGCGTCGCGCAAGGCCCGGGCGACCACCTTCGCGCCCCGGTCGTGGCCGTCCAGCCCGGGCTTCGCCACCACCACCCGAATACGCGAGGCCATGTGCCCACCCCCTTACTCCAGGTTTCCTGGAACGAACGGTAACCCGTCACGGCGTGTCGCCAACATTCAACCCTACAGAACCGTGACGACAATAAGTGTGCGCGTGATAACGGAAAGCGTTGCCCGCTAATGTGATGGCGGTCTCAAAGGGAGCGAACCCGGCGTGTCGCTCCGGTTTGCCTCAGGAAAACCGCCGGTCGGCTTGTGGGGTCGGTAACGGATTAGCTACGGTGTCCCGTGTTGCCATTCCGGCTACCGCCGAATGACGACAGGCCAGCGGGCCGCCGGGCCCCCACCCCAACACCGTCCGGCATCCGCCCCGCGGCCGGCTCAACTCGGATTTCGGAGGGTGTGCGTGTCTTCTCGGGAAGATCGCGGCCGCTATCGTGGGCG
Organism: Actinomycetota bacterium; assembly: GCA_046727455.1. Lineage (GTDB taxonomy): Bacteria > Actinomycetota > Actinomycetes > Mycobacteriales > Micromonosporaceae > AC-43. The sequence goes on from JBKPCQ010000369.1 coordinate 3,345, forward strand.
CCGTCGGGCACCCGCTCCTCCCCGCACCCGGTACGCCGTGGTGGTCACCGGCGCGTTCCTCGGCGCTGGTGTGGTGGCGATGGGTGCGGCGTCGGCGTTTCCCGGCCCGAGCGACTCCGGACCGACCACGACCACCGCCAGCGGTGCCTTCACCATCGCCGACCTCGCCGCCCGGCAGGCCGTCGCCGACCGGGCCAACCGCGCCACCGACCGCGTCGACGCGGCCGCCACCGACGCCCTCGACACCGGCGTGTGGCTGACGCCACTGCGCGGGTACACGTTCGGGTCGCCCTTCGGCGCCACCGCCGCGCACCCGGGAGTCACCCTCTCCGCGCAGGAAGGCGCTCCGTTCGTCGCCGCGCACAGCGGCAAGGTCGTGCTCGCGCGATACTCGGGCGGCCTCGGATACACGATCGTCATCGATGCGGGCAACGGGACGACGATCACCTACGGCCATTCCTCGCGGCTCCTCGTCAAGGAGGGGCAGCACGTCGAGGCCGGCGACGTCATCGGCCTCATCGGCGACAGCGGGTACTCCTTCGGCAGCTCGCTGTACTACGAGGTGGAGCGCAGCGGTAAGGCCGTCGACACCGCGGCGTTCATGCTGACCAAGGGCATCGACCTGAGCAAGGCCAACGACAGCTGAGATACTGGCGCTCGCTCCGCACGCCCGCCTCGGTGCGTTACAACTTCTCGATCGGCGCGTGCCGTAGCACGATCCACATCGTCTGGTCGCCGAAGTCGATCTGCGCCTGAGCACGCGCGCCGACTCCTTCGACCGCGACCACCCGGCCGACGCCCCACCGCTGGTGGTTGACCCGGTCACCGGCGACCACGTTCGGCACGTTCGCCTTCGGCAGCTCGCTCGCCGTGGTCAGGCCGGCCGCACCCACGCCCAACCGCTCCGCGAGCCGCGCCGCCCTGGGTGAGTTGTCGCCGAGCGCCGGGCGCCCGGCCCGCCCGCCGACCCCACCGCCGCCCCCCGACCACGAGGTGTACGCCGCCTGCGTGCGCTCCCAGCGCAGCAGGTCCTCGGGCAGCTCCTCCAGGAACCGGGACGGCGGGTTGTACTGCGGCTGCCCCCAGGCGCCGCGGGTGACGGCGCGGGACAGGTACAGGCGCTGCCGGGCGCGGGTGATGCCGACGTAGGCCAGCCGGCGCTCCTCCTCCAGCTCCCGGTTGTCGCCCAGCGAGCGCAGGTGCGGGAACACGCCGTCCTCCAGGCCGGTGAGGAACACCACCGGGAACTCCAGCCCCTTGGCCGTGTGCAAGGTCATCAACGTCACCACGCCCTGGTGGTCAGGGTCGTCGGACGGTACCTCGTCGGCGTCGGCCACGAGGGAGACCTGCTCCAGGAAGCCCTGCAGATCCGGGCGCGCCGCCTCGCCGGTCAGCGCGGCGGTGGCCAGAGTCCGTTCGCTGTACTCGCGGGCCACGCTGACCAACTCCTGCAGGTTTTCCACCCGCCCGGCGTCCTGCGGGTCGAGGCTGTCCTCCAGTTCGGCGAGGTAGCCGGAGCGCTGCAGCGCGGCCTCCAGTACCTCCTCCGGAAGCGCCGTTCCGGCCAGCTCGCGCAGGCCGTCCAGCAGCGCCACGAACTCGGCGATGGCGGCGGCCGAGCGGGACGCGATGCCGGGCGCCGTACCGGCCCCGCGCAGTGCCGTGCTGAACGGGATGCGGTCCCTTGTGGACAGTGCCTCCACGCACGCCTCGGCGCGGTCGCCGATCCCACGCCGCGGCGTGTTGAGGATCCGCCGGATGCTCACCGTGTCGTCCGGGTTGGCCACCGCGCGCAGGTAGGCCAGCGCGTCGCGGACCTCCTTGCGCTCGTAGAAGCGCACCCCACCGACCACCTTGTACGGCAGGCCGATCCGGATGAACACCTCTTCGAACACCCGGGACTGCGCGTTGGTGCGGTAGAACACGGCCACGTCGCCCGGCCGGGCCGCGCCCGCGTCGCGGAGCCGGTCGATCTCCCGCGAGACC
>JBKPCQ010000370.1:0-11944 GCA_046727455.1 Actinomycetota bacterium
CACCAGGACCACAACCAGGACAACGGCAACGGGTTCTGCCCGGGTCTCGTCAGGCCCTGCGGGGGAGCCGCGAGCGACAAAGCCAGCAGAACCGCGAGGACAACGGCGGTGCGGCGGTGCAGACCGCGCCGCCACCGCGGATCGAAACCCCGACGCCGCCTACCCACCCGCATGCCGGCCTCCACCCAGTCAAGGAAAGCGATCGGAGTCTGCACACCACAGTCGACGTTTACAAGACCACAAAACGGACAGGCACCGTGCGTAGCCGGCACCAGAGTGGATTCGCCGTGGTTAATGCGCCGGCGTCGAATCACAACCTGTTCGGAGCGTCACGAAAATCGTCTAGCCACTAGGCACCGACCCCAGGACCGCATTCAGCGCGGCGACGCCGACCGCACGGCCTCCGTGACGAGCCTCCGGATCCGGTCACGCAGCAGGGCGTCCGGCGATTCGGCCAGCACCGTCACGTTGGTACGGGCGGCGGTTCCGCCGACGGTGGCGAACCGTACCCCCGGATGCTTCGCGGCCTCGGCGTCCACCGCCGCCACCTGCGCCGCGCCGACCGCCACCACCACCGCACACCGCCGCTGCAGCAGGCTCGCCAGATACGGCATCGCGTTGCCCACGGTCGGCTCTCCCGTCACCTGCTGATACTGCACCCTGGCGTGGGTCGCCCGCGACGCATCCCGCATCCCGGCCCAGGCGGGGCCCGCCACCGGCCCGGCAGGTCCCTGGGCATCGGTCAGCAGGCAGGCCGTGTAGTCCAGGTAGGGCCGGGCCCGGGGCTCCCGCGGCCACGCCGACCACACGACGAGACACAGCAGTACCAGCGCCGCTGCCGCGCCCCACACCCACCACCGTCGCGCCACCACGCCCCCGCTCCCACTCCGGTACCCGAGGCGGGTCAGCATAAGTCACCACACCACCGGCGGGCGAGGGGTGAGTCTCAGAGCTCCCGTCACGGCGCGGACGGCGCCGGTTCGGGTCGCTCGTCGGCGTGCGCGATCTGGGTCAGCTCGCGCCAGAGCAGGACGACGAAGACCGCCGACCCCGCGAAGGCGAACCAGAAGGGCGCCGTCACACCGGCGCGGGTGGCCAGCACGCCGCCGATGGCCGAGCCGACGACCAGGCCGCCGTAGACGCAGATGGTGTTCACGCTGTTGACGCGGCCCTGAAGATTCGCCGGGACGGCGCGTTGCCGGACGGTGATGGAGGTCGTTCCCCAGATGAACGCGTGGGCGCCGAAGACGAAGAAGATCAGCGAGCCGACCCACGGGGAGGTCGTCACCGCGAGCGCGAGGTGGGTGAGGGTCTCGATGATGAGCCCGACCCGCATGATGTTGCCCAGGCTCACCCGCCGGGTGATCCATCCGTAGAGTCCCGTGCCGAGCAGGCCGCCGGCCGCGGAGACCGTGCTGAGCAGGCCGAAGCCGACGGCGCCGAGGCCGAGCCGCTGGTGGGCGTACAGGACCAGGACCGACCAGGCGGCGCCGAACGTGACGTTGAAGATGAGGATGGTCAGGGACAGCGTGCGTACCGCCGCGTGGTGCACGGTCCACCGCAGGCCCTCGACGAGGTCGCGCCGCCAACCGGTCGCCGCCTCGTGCGCGGCGCGGCCGTGGACCGGGAGCACCACCCTCGATACCAGCAGCACGCCCGCGATGACCAGGACCGCCTCGCCGACGAACGGCCAGGCCCGGCCCACGGCGAACAGCGCCGCCCCGACCGGCGGACCGGCCAGTTGGTTGAGCGTGATGAACCCCGCCTGGATCCGGGAGTTGGCGACCGCGAGGTCGTCGCGGTGCACCAGCATCGGGGTCAGCGTCGCCGTGGTGTTGTCGGCGAAGACCTCGGCGGTGGCGAGCAGGCCCAGGGCCACCAGCGCCACGGCCGCCGACACCCGGCCGGTGACCATCGTGGCCACGAGCGCCCCGAGCACCACGGCTCGGATACCGTCCGCGGCGATCACGATCCGCCGCCGGTCGAGCCGGTCCGACAGCACGCCCGCGGACAGGCCGAACACCAGTGGCGGCGCCCACCGCAGCAGGGCCGCCAGCGAGACCAGGAACGGATCAGGGGTCAGCGACGCCACGAGCAGCGGACCGGCGGCCACCGCCACGCCGTCGCCGAGGTTCGACGCCCACGACGACGCCAGCAGCCAGCGGTACCCCCGACCGAGCCGCGCCGGCAGGAGAGCCTCGACGAACCTGCTCACAGGTACAGGACGCTACGGCCGCCGCACCCGGTTCGCACCCGGATTGATTCCGGACCGGCCACGGGGACCCGGGTACCTTCCCGGTGAGATCGACCCGGTACGGCTGAACTCCCCGCACCGACGGGCATTCCGGCCCTGTCGACGGCGGGACCTCCCGCGCGACGCTGCCAGGGTGACACCGAAAGACATTGCGGCCCTGCCCGACCTGCTGCACGGACAGCCGAGGGCCGGTGCGGTACGCACCCGGCGCCCGGTGTACCTGGATCTCCTGCCGCCGTGTAACGCGGGTTGCCCGGCCGGGGAGAACATCCAGGCGTGGCTCGCGCTGACCCAGGACGGCCGGTACGAACAGGCGTGGCGCGAGCTGGTGTCGAACAATCCCATGCCGGCCATCCACGGTCGGGTGTGCTACCACCCGTGCGAGAGCGTGTGCAACCGCGCCCACCTGGACAGCGCGGTGTCGATCCACGGGGTGGAGCGGTTCCTCGGGGATCTCGCCCTGGAACGGGGCTGGCGGTTCGATCCGCCGCCGGTGCCGAGCGGGCGGCGGGTCCTTGTGGTGGGTGCCGGCCCCAGCGGCCTGTCCGCGGCGTACCACCTGGCCCGCGTGGGCCACCAGGTGGAGATCCACGACGCGAGCCCGGAGCCCGGCGGGATGATGCGGTACGGGATTCCGGCCTACCGGCTGCCCCGTGACGTGCTGGCCGGGGAGATCGACCGGATCGCCGCGCTCGGAGTGACGATCACCTGCGAACACCGGGTCGAGGACCTGGACGCCGAGCGGCGGGCGGGACGGTTCGACGCGGTCTTCGTCGCGGTCGGCGCCCACCTGTCCAAGCGGGTGGACATCCCGGCCCGGGAGGCGGGACGGATCGTGGACGCGGTGTCGTTCCTGCGCAGCGTCGCCTCCGGCGAGCGGCCGGAGATCGGCCGGCGGGTGGCCGTCTACGGCGGCGGCAACACCGCGATGGACGCGGCCCGGACCGCCCGGCGGCTCGGCGTGGACGAGGCGCTGATCGTGTACCGGCGCACCCGCGGCCAGATGCCGGCGCACGCCGAGGAGGCCGAGGACGCCGAGCGCGAGGGGATCCGGATCAACTGGCTGCGCACCATCAAGACATTCGACGGCCCGGAACTGACCGTCGAGGTGATGGAGCTGGACGAGACCGGCCGCCCGCACGGCACCGGCCGGTTCGAGACGCTCGCGGCGGACACCGTGATCCTGGCGCTGGGCCAGGACACCGACACCGGGTTCCTGCGCCGGGTGCCGGGGGTGGAGTTCAAGAGCGACGGCACGGTCGTGGTCTCGACGTCCATGATGACCGGCTCACCGGGACTGTTCGCCGGTGGGGACATGGTGCCGGCCGAGCGTACGGTGACCGTCGGCGTCGGCCACGGCAAGAAGGCGGCCCGGCACATCGACGCGTACCTGCGGGACGCCCTATACCAGCCGCCGCCCAAGCACGAGCAGATCCCGTTCGAGGGGCTGCACCCGTGGTACTTCGGCGACGCCGCCCGGCGTACCCAGCCGGAGCGCGAGCCGGAGGACCGGGTCGCCGACTTCACCGAGGTGGTCAGCGGCCTCACCACCGCGCAGGCGACGTACGAGGCCGGCCGCTGCCTGTCCTGCGGCAACTGCTTCGAGTGCGACGGCTGCCTCGGGGCCTGCCCGGAGGACGCGGTCATCAAGCTGGGCGCCGGGCACCGGTACCGGTTCGACTACGACCGCTGCACGGGCTGCGGCACCTGCTACGAGCAGTGCCCGGTACACGCGATCGAGATGGTGGCGGAGGCCGAGTGATGCGTACCACGGTCGACGGCAACGAGGCGGCCGCCTCCGTTGCATACCGGCTCAACGAGGTCTGCTGCATCTACCCCATCACGCCGTCCTCGCCGATGGCCGAGCTGGCCGACGAGTGGTCCAGCGCGCACAAGCGCAACATCTGGGGCACGGTGCCGACGGTGGTGGAGATGCAGAGCGAGGGGGGTGCGGCCGGCGCGCTGCACGGCGCGCTGCAGAGCGGCGCGCTCACCACGACGTTCACCGCGTCGCAGGGCCTGCTGCTGATGATCCCCAACCTGTACAAGATCGCTGGCGAGCTTACCCCCGCGGTGCTGCACGTGGCCGCGCGATCCCTTGCGGCGCAAGGGCTCTCCATCTTCGGCGACCACTCCGACGTGATGGCGGCCCGCGCGACCGGGTTCGCGTTCCTCGCGTCGGCGTCGGTACAGGAGGCGCACGACCTCGCGCTCGTGGCGCAGGCGGCCAGCCTCATCACGCGGGTACCGTTCGTGCACTTCTTCGACGGGTTCCGCACCTCCCACGAACTCAACACGATCGAACTGCTCGACGACGACGACCTGCGCGCGCTGGTACCGGCCGAGCTGGTCCGCGCCCACCGGGCCCGCGCGCTGTCGCCGGAGCGGCCGTTCATCCGCGGCACCGCCCAGAACCCCGACGTGTACTTCCAGGGCCGCGAGACGGTCAACCCCTTCTACGCCAAGGTGCCCGACGCGGTGTCCGAAGCCCTGGCGAAGCTGGCCGGGCGGACCGGGCGGAAGTACGGGATCGTCGAATACGCCGGCGATCCCGACGCCGAGCGCGTCGTGGTGCTGATGGGCTCGGGCGCGCAGACCGCGCGGGAGACGGTGGCCCACCTCAATGCGCACGGCGAGCGCGTCGGCGTGGTGCAGGTACGGCTGTTCCGCCCGTTCCCGGCCCGCGCGCTGCTGGATGCGGTGCCGGCCACCGTGCGGCGCATCGCGGTGCTCGACCGGACCAAGGAGCCCGGTTCGCAGGGCGAGCCGCTGTTCCTCGACGTGCTGACCGCGCTCGCCGAGGCGCACTCGGCCGGCGAGCGGGCGGTGCTGCCGACCGTCGTCGGCGGCCGGTACGGCCTGGGCTCCAAGGAGTTCACCCCCGGCATGGTGGCGGGAGTGTTCGCGGACCTCGCTCGCGATCGCCCGCACTCCCGGTTCACCGTCGGCATCATCGACGACGTCTCCGGTACCAGCCTGCCCTACGAGTCCACAATGGACATCGAGCCGCCGGAGACGGTCCGCGCGGTGTTCTTCGGCCTCGGCTCGGACGGCACCGTCGGCGCGAACAAGAACACCATCAAGATCCTCGGCGCCGACCCACGGTTGCACGCCCAGGGCTACTTCGTCTACGACTCCAAGAAGTCTGGTTCGCAGACCGTGTCCCACCTGCGCTTCGGGCCGACCCCGATCCGCGCCCCGTACCTCGTCGCGCAGGCCGGTTTCGTCGGCTGCCACCACTTCCGGCTGCTCGACCGGCCCGAGGTCCTCGACCGCGCGGCACCCGGCGCCACGCTGCTCCTCAACTGCCCGTACCCGGCCGACGAGGTGTGGGACGCCCTGCCGCGCCCGGTACAGGAGCGCATCCTCGCCAAGGGCATCGACGTCTACACCATCGACGCCGACCGGGTGGCCCGGGACGCGGGGCTGGCCGGGCGCACCAACACGGTGCTGCAGACCTGCTTCTTCGCCATCTCCGGGGTGCTCCCCCGCGACGAGGCGATCGGCTCGGTCAAGGCGGCGATCACCAAGACCTACGGCCGCCGGGGCGCCGAGGTGGTCGCCCGCAACCACGCCGCGGTCGACCACGCGCTGTCCGCGCTGCACCGGGTCGAGGTGCCCGGCAAGGTCACCGCCACCCGCGAGCTACCGCCGGTGGTACCGGCCGATGCGCCCGACTTCGTGCGGACGGTGACCGCGGCGATGATGGCGGGCCGGGGCGACGACCTGCCGGTCAGCCTCCTCCCGGCGGACGGCACCTATCCGAGCGGTACCACCGCCTTCGAGAAGCGCAACATCTCCGACCTGGTCGCCGTGTGGGATCCCGACCTGTGCATCCAGTGCGGCAACTGTAGTTTCGTCTGCCCGCACAGCGTCATCCGGACCAAGTTCTACGACCGGTCGAAGCTCGACGGCGCGCCGGGCGGCTTCCAGTCGATGCCGCTGTCCGTGCGCGGCCTGCCGGACACCCGCTACACGTTGCAGGTCTACCTGGAGGACTGCACGGGCTGCGGGCTGTGCGTGGAGGCGTGCCCCGCCAAGGCCCCCGCCGAACCGAGCCGCAAGGCGATCAACCTCGACGCGCGGGAGCCGCTGATGGCGGCCGGCCGGGAGGCGATCCGGTTCTTCGAGACGCTGCCGGTCAACGACCGCTCGCGGGTGGACTTCGGCACGGTACGCGGGACGCAGTACCTCCTGCCGCTGTTCGAGTTCTCCGGCGCCTGCACCGGCTGCGGCGAGACCCCGTACCTCAAGCTGCTGTCCCAGCTCTTCGGCGACCGGCTGATGGTGGCCAACGCGACCGGCTGCTCCTCGATCTACGGCGGCAACCTGCCCACCACCCCGTGGACGGCCGGCCCGGACGGGCGCGGGCCGGCCTGGTCCAACTCGCTGTTCGAGGACAACGCCGAGTTCGGGCTGGGCTTCCGGCTGGCCGCCGACCTGCACCTGCGGCTGGCCCGCAGCCGGCTGACCGAGCTGCGCGCGGCGCTGGGCGCCGACCTGGTCGACGCGGCCCTCGACCCGCCGCAGCGGCACGAGTCGGAGTTCGCCGCGCAGCGCGGGCGGGTCGCCGAAATCCAGCGGCGCCTCGACGCGCTGGATCCGGCCGACCCCGCGGTCGCCGACCTGCGCAGCGTGCTCGACCATCTGGTCCGGCGCAGCGTCTGGATCGTCGGCGGCGACGGCTGGGCGTACGACATCGGCTCCGGCGGCCTCGACCACGTCCTCGCCAGCGGGCGCAACATCAACGTCCTCGTCCTGGACACCGAGGTCTACTCCAACACCGGCGGCCAGATGTCCAAGGCGACCCCGCTGGGCGCGACGGCCAAGTTCGCCTCGGCCGGCAAGACCACCGCGAAGAAGGACCTCGCGCTGCAGGCCATCGCGTACGGCAACGTGTACGTCGCCCGGGTCGCGATGGGCGCCGACCCCGAGCAGACCCTGCGCGCCCTGCGGGAGGCGGAAGCCTACGACGGCCCCGCGCTGGTCATCGCGTACAGCCACTGCATCGCCCACGGCATCGAGATGCGCGACGGGATGGGCCAGCAGTACCGGGCCGTGGCGAGCGGGTACTGGCCGCTGATCCGGTACGACCCGGTGATCCGGGCGCGCGGCGGCAACCCGTTCCTGCTCGACTCGCCCCGGCCGCGGATCGCGCTGTCCGACTACACCAGCCGGGAACTGCGGTACCGGCTGCTGGGCAACGTCGACCCGGCCGAGGCGGAGCGGCTGCAGGCCCTCGGTCAGCAGGCCGTGGACCAGTGCTGGCAGGTGTACGAGGAGATGGCCGGCCGCGGTGCGGAGCGGTTCCCGGTCGACGCGAGCAGGAGCGAGTGATGGAGCTGTCCACGAGGTACCTGGGCCTGACCCTGCGCAACCCGCTGGTCGCGTCGGCCTCGCCGCTGTCGCGGACGGTGGACGGGGTACGGCGGCTGGCCGATGCCGGAGTCGGCGCGGTGGTGCTGCCGTCGCTGTTCGAGGAGCAGATCCGGCGGGAGGCCGAGCGGGACGCGCGGCTGGCCGACGCCGGTACCGACAGCTTCGCCGAATCGCTGACCTACCTGCCGCCCGTCCTCGACGGTGAACTGGGCGCGCGCCGGTACCTGAGCCTGGTCCGCCGCGCCGCGTCCACTGTGGACATCCCGGTCATCGCCAGCCTGAACGGGGTCACCGCCGAAGGCTGGACGGACTACGCGACGGCGATGGAGGATGCCGGCGCGGCGGCGATCGAGCTGAACATCTACCACCTGCCCGGCGACCCGCACACCAGCGGGCGCGACGTCGAGCAGCGGCACATCGACATCCTGACCCGGGTCAAGAAGACGGTACGCATCCCGGTCGCGGTGAAGCTGAGCCCGTACTTCAGCTCGACCGGCGAGATCGCGCTGCGCCTGGACGGGGCCGGTGCGGACGGTCTGGTGCTGTTCAACCGGTTCATGCAGCCCGACATCGACCCGGAGACCCTCGCGGTCACGATGCCGGTACCGCTGTCCAGCCCGGCCGAGGCGCGGCTGCCCCGCGCCTGGATCGCCCTGCTGCGCGGCCGGGTGCGCGGGTCGCTCGCCGCGACCACCGGCGTCGAGGACGCCACGGACGTGGTGGCGTACCTGCTCGCCGGGGCCGACGTGGTGATGAGCGCCTCGGCGCTGCTGCGCCACGGCCCGGAGTACGCGAAGGTGCTCCTCGTCGGGCTGGCCGCGTGGATGGAGCGCAAGGGCTACGCCAGCGTGGACGGCCTGCGCGGCATCCTCCGCGCATCCCAGGTGGAGGACCAGCGCTCCGGATACCTCACGGCGATGCGGACCGTGACCCGCCTCTACGGCACCGAGTAGCGGACGTCCCAGACGTAGGCCCCGCCCACCTCCAGCGGCGGCCCCAGGACCGCCTCGACGGTTTCGCGGAGCTGGTCGGCGCGCTCCTGGGTGAGCGCCAGCACCACGACCGCCGCCCGCCAGTACCGCAGGTCGGCCAGGACGCGCTGGCGGTCCTCCCCGGTGACCGCCGGTACCGTCCCGGTGTCGGCCACCTTCTCCAGGAGTGCCGTGGTGAACCGGACCGGCGGGCCGTACGACGCGCGCCGGTCGGTGTCGCTGGTGGGCGCGAAGAAGTAGCCGGCCGGGATCGCGAAGTCGAGGTTCTCGTGCGCGGACCACAGCATGCCGTCCGGCCGCCCCATCGTGGGAACCGGCACGCTCACGAGCGTCCGGTCCACCGGTACGTACCGCCGCCACTCGCCCGAGGTGATGAAGGCGGGAACCGGGCGGGCACCCACCGCCGGGGTCGGCTGCGGGACGATCGGCACCAGCAGTACGACGAGCAGCGCCCGGGCCAGCCGGGCCGTCCCGCCCCCCTGCGCGGCGAGCCGGTCCCAGCCGATCGCCACCACGATTCCGGCGAGCACGAGCCCGCCGAGTTCCAGCCGGCTCGGTACCAGCGAGTCGAACGCCGGCAGGCCGGCCAGGGCCCGGTACGGCAGCCAGACGCCGGTGTCGGTCTCGTTCAGGCGCAGGGCGGGGCCGAGCGCCAGGATCGCGAGGATCGCCGTGGTCAGCACGAGGGCCCGGACCCGGACCTCGCGCCACAGCCACCACCCGATCACCACAGTCGCCACCACGAGCGGCCAGCTGATGAAGGCGTTCTGCTCGGCGTAGTTGTGCGGGAAGGCTCCGGTCAGCAACGGGTCGCTGCCGATGGAGCTGGGCTGGAGGCGCAGGTACGCGTCGAGGGGAGCACCGGCCGCCGCGGCGCTGGTCATGATGCCGCGGTAGTGCATCGGCCCGAAGAGCTGGTAGGCCAGCGGGTAGGCCAGCAGCGCGCCGGCGACAAGTCCGGCCACGCCCAGGCCGCGCAGGAACGCGGGCGCCTCCCGCCGCGCCTGTACCGGCCGCAGCGCGGCGTATACGCAGAGGAACAGCCCCACCGTGAGGGCGGCGATGAACAGCGACTCCTCGGCGATGAACGCCTGCCACACGACGAGCAGCCCGAGGACGACCCCGTTGCGCAGCGCCCGGCCCGGCTCGGCGAGCCGGATTGTGCGCCAGACGATGAACGGGACCAGGAAGTTGGCGATGACGTTGAGCTGACCCCCGGCGTGCCAGGCGAAGCCGGGTCCGAACCCGCAGACCGCCCCGCCGAGGAAGGCCGCGACCCGGGACGACACCACGTGCCGGGACAGCACGTGGTACCACCCGTACGCGGTGGCGGTCAGGGTGCCGGTGACCGCGACGACGTACGACACGTGGGCACCGAACAGCAGCGTGACCGGTGCCAGCGGGATGGTCAGCCCGTACTCCGTGTTGTTCGCCATGAGGTTGACCCCGGCGGGCAGGTTCATCTGCCGGGTGAGGAACGGGAAGCCCGGATGCCGGACGAAGTGCAGGCCGTTCGCCATGGTCCACTCGAAGAAGGACTCGTCGAAGCGGAACAGCCCGGTGAAGCGGTGGTCGAGGTCGAGCCAGAACCGCGCGGTGACCCAGAGGCCACCCGCGAGGAAACCGACAAACACCGCGAGATCGGCCAAGCGAGGTCTGGATAGCAGGATGCGCCGGTTCTCCGGCACAGCCGGCATATCGCCAGCCGGCGCGTCCGAATCGAGAAGCCCCGCGCTCACGACGCAGAAGAATAGGGTACGGGTCACCTCCCCGGGCACCCCCGCCGGACGCCCGCCTCTCGGATCGGGCCGCCATGCCATAGCATGGCGCGGCGAATGCAACGCGATGCCCCGGAACCGTCGCGGCGTCCCTGAGTGATGGGAAGCTAAGCCTTGAGTGACCAGCAGCAGCCCTCGACCGTGGTGATCGGTGCCGGACCGGCCGGCCTGACGGCCGCGTACCTGCTCGGGCAGCGGGGCGCGCCGGTATCGGTGTACGAGGCCGACGACATGGTGGGCGGGATCTCCCGCACCGTCGAGCGGGACGGGTGGCGATTCGACATCGGCGGGCACCGGTTCTTCACGAAGGTGCCACAGGTCGACGCGCTCTGGCACGAGATCCTTCCCGAGGAGGACTTCCTCCTGCGCCCGCGGATGAGCCGCATCTACTACAAGGGCAAGCTGTACGACTACCCGCTCAAGGCGATGAACGCGCTGCGCAACCTGGGCCTGTGGCAGGCCGCGCTGGCCGTCGGCTCGTACGTGTGGGCCCGCGTCCGGCCGCCGAAGGACCAGACCAACTACGAGGGCTGGCTGGTCGCCCGGTTCGGCTGGCGGTTGTACCGCACCTTCTTCAAGACCTACACGGAGAAGGTGTGGGGCATCCCGGTGAACAAGATGCCGGCCGACTGGGCGGCACAGCGGATCAAGAACCTCTCGCTGTCCGCGGCGGTACGCAACGCGATCCTGCCCAAGCGCAACCAGAAGGAGATCACCAGCCTCATCGAGGAGTTCTACTACCCGAAGTACGGGCCCGGCATGATGTGGGAGGTCGCCGCCGAGAAGGTCGAGAAGATGGGCGGCACCGTCACCCTCGGCACTGGGGTGACCGCGATCCATCGCGAGGGTGACAAGGCCGTCGCGGTCACCGTCACCGAACAGGGCGGCGAGCAGCGGCGGGTACCGGCCGACCACGTGATCTCCTCGATGCCGATCTCCACGCTTGTCAAGATCATGGATCCGCCGGCCCCGCCCGAGGTGCGGGCGGCCGCGGATGACCTCCAGTACCGTGACTTCCTCACGGTCGCCCTGATCGTGCCGGAGGAGTTCAGTTTCCCCGACAACTGGATCTACATCCACGACCCGGGCGTCAAGGTGGGCCGCATCCAGAACTTCGGCTCCTGGTCGCCGTACCTCGTCAAGGAGGGGCGCACCTGCCTGGGCCTGGAGTACTTCGTGTTCGAGGGCGACGACACCTGGACCAAGCCCGACGAGGACCTGGTCAAGCAGGGCACCGCCGAGCTGGAGGCGCTCGACCTGGTGCGCAAGGGCAGCGTGGAGGGCGGCTACGTGGTCCGGATGCCCAAGGCGTACCCGACCTACGACCAGTACTACAAGAAGAACGTCGACATCATGCGCGAGTGGCTGGCCGCGAACGCCACCAACGTGTACCCCGTGGGGCGCAACGGCATGCACCGGTACAACAATTCAGATCACTCGATGTACACCGCCATGCTCACCGTCGCGAACATCCTCGACGGCACCGAGCACGACGTCTGGTCGGTGAACGTCGAGGAGGAGTACCACGAGGAGAAGTCCGA
>JBKPCQ010000371.1:0-2820 GCA_046727455.1 Actinomycetota bacterium
GCCTGGTGCCGTGGCAGGACCCGCACAACGCCGATTTCCGGTTCGCCCGGGCCCGGGTCCGCCACCGGGCGCTGCCGGCGCTCGAGGAGGCCCTCGGCCCGGGGGTGGCCGAGGCGCTGGCCCGCACCGCGGCCCAGCTGCGCGCCGACACCGAGTGCCTCGACGACCTGGCGTTCGCCGAAAGCGGACAGCTCCGCGCCAACGCCTCGGATCCGGCCGGCCTCGACGCCAGCTGGCTGGCCGCGCTGCCCCAGGCCATCAGGGCCCGGGTGCTGCGCGACGCGGCGATCATGGCGGGCTGCCCGCACGGGGCGCTCACCGCCGGGCACGTGGACGGGGTCGATGCCCTGGTCACCGCGTGGCGCGGGCAGCGCTGGGTCGACCTGCCGGGCGGGGTGCGAGCCCGCCGCCGCGATGGCAAGGTGTGGTTCACGGCCGTGGTGCCGCAGGACGGGGGGAGACCCGTTGGACGAACGTGACATGGGCGACGAGCTGAAGCAGGTGCTGATCACCGCCGACCAGCTGCGGGCGCGCACCGGTGAGCTCGCGGCCCAGATCGACGCCGACTACGCAGGCCGGGACCTGCTGCTCGTCGGCGTGCTCAAGGGCGCCGTCATGGTCATGGCCGACCTGGCCCGCGCCATGCACCTGCCGGTGGAGATGGACTGGATGGCGATCTCGTCCTACGGCTCGGGCACCAAGTCTTCCGGCGTGGTCCGCATCCTCAAGGACCTGGATACCGACATCACCGGCCTCCACGTGCTGATCGTGGAGGACATCGTGGACTCCGGGCTCACCCTGTCCTGGCTGGCCGGCAACCTGCGGTCGCGCGGGCCCGCGTCGCTGGCCGTCTGCGCCATGCTGCGCAAGCCCGGTTCGGCGCAGATGCGCGTGGATGTCAGGTACACGGGGTTCGACATCGGCGATGAGTTCGTCGTCGGGTACGGCCTTGACTATGCTCAGCGGTACCGCAACCTGCCATTCATCGGGACGCTCGCGCCAGCGGTGTACGGCGGGGGCTAGGGGAACACAATCCCCCAAGGGGAACGTTGACTTTCCAGGCGCTGCACCAAGCGGTGTACCGTCAGAGCTTTGAAGGATGGCCATCCCGCCGGCGGTCGACGGGAGTGTGAGGCTGGTCAGGAGGGAACGGCCCCGGGCCGACGGGGCCGCTCATCGATGGAGCTAAGGCGCTTTTTCCGGGCACCGCTGCTGCTAATCGCCGTAGCGGTGCTGCTGTTGCTTTTCGTGCTCGACTATGCCAATTCCGGGAGCTCGTACAAGCAAGTTGATACCTCCCAGATCGTCACGGCCATCGACCAGGGCAAGGTCAAGAGCGCTCTGATCGTCGACAAGAACCAGACGATCCAGATCACGACCACGAGCGGGCAGAAACTCGAGTCTTCCTGGGTCTCCGGCCAGGGCCTGCAGCTGCAGAACAAGCTGCAGCAGCAGGTCGACAAGGGCAACCTGAAGGATGGCTACAACGTCAGCATCCCGAAGAGCAACGCGCTGCTCGACCTGATCCCGACCGCGCTCATCTACCTGGTCATCTTTTTGTTGTTCTTCTTCATGCTGTCGCAGATGCAAGGTGGCGGCTCCCGGGTGATGAACTTCGGCAAGTCCAAGGCCAAGCTGATCACCAAGGACACGCCGAAGACGACGTTCGCCGACGTGGCCGGCGCGGACGAGGCCATCGAGGAACTGCAGGAGATCAAGGAGTTCCTGCAGAGCCCGGCCAAGTTCCAGGCCATCGGGGCCAAGATCCCCAAGGGCGTGCTGCTCTACGGCCCGCCGGGCACCGGCAAGACGCTGCTCGCCCGGGCGGTGGCCGGCGAGGCCGGCGTGCCGTTCTACTCGATCTCCGGTTCTGACTTCGTGGAGATGTTCGTCGGCGTCGGCGCGTCCCGGGTCCGTGACCTGTTCGAGCAGGCCAAGGCCAACGCCCCGGCGATCGTGTTCGTGGACGAGATCGACGCCGTGGGCCGGCACCGCGGCGCGGGCCTCGGCGGCGGCCACGACGAGCGCGAGCAGACGCTGAACCAGATGCTGGTCGAGCTGGACGGCTTCGACACCAAGGGCGGCGTGATCGTGATCGCGGCCACCAACCGGCCCGACATCCTCGACCCCGCGCTGCTGCGTCCCGGCCGCTTCGACCGGCAGATCGTGGTGGCCCAGCCCGACCTGGCCGGCCGCAAGGGCATCCTCAAGGTGCACGCCCGCGGCAAGCCCATCGCGCCCGACGCCGACCTCGACATCATCGCCCGGCGCACCCCCGGGTTCACCGGCGCCGACCTGGCCAACGTGATCAACGAGGGCGCACTGCTGACCGCGCGGTCCAACGGCAAGCAGATCACCATGGACGCGCTCGAGGAGGCCATCGACCGGGTCATGGCCGGCCCGGAGCGCAAGAGCGTGCTGCTGTCCGAGAAGGAGCGCAAGGTCATCGCCTACCACGAGGGCGGCCACGCCCTGGTCGGCCACGCCATGCCGCACGCCGACCCGGTGCACAAGGTGACGATCATCCCGCGCGGCCGGGCGCTCGGCTACACCAGCGCGCTGCCGACCGAGGACAAGTTCCTGGTCACCCGGGCCGAAATGCTCGACCAGCTGGCCATGCTCCTCGGCGGCCGCACGGCCGAGGAGCTGATCTTCCACGAGCCGACCACCGGCGCGGCCAACGACATCGAGAAGGCCACCCAGATCGCCCGCGGCATGATCACCGAGTACGGCATGAGCGAACGGCTGGGCGCGCGCAAGTTCGGCAACGGCGACGGCGAGCCGTTCCTGGGCCGGGACATGTCGCACAGCCGGGACTAC
>JBKPCQ010000372.1:0-5749 GCA_046727455.1 Actinomycetota bacterium
ACCTGGAACAGGAGCGGTACGCGTACGCCTTCGAGACCGCGGGGGTCGCGCCGGCCTTCGACACCGCGCTGCGGGGCGTGGCGCGCGGCGGCACCATCGCGCTGATCGGCCTGGTGAAGGAGCCGGTACCGCTGGACGTCACCGACGTGGTCCGGCGCGGGCTGACCATCACCGGCTCGATCATCTACGACCACCCGACCGACTTCGCCGACACCCGCTCCGCGATCGCCTCCGGTGCCGTCGCGCCCGAGCGGGCGGTGCACGCCGGTACCCCGCCCGCGCGGGCCGCCGACGCGTTCGCCGAGGCCCGGACCGCGACGGGGAAGTCGTGGATCGATCTGACCCGGTGGTAGGTGAGCGCCATGGTCGGTACCCCGCTGGTCGGGCTCGGGCACCTGACGCTGCTGGACGTGGCCCCGCCGGACCTGGTGACGCTGGCCCACGACGCGCGGTTCGACGCGGTCGGGATCCGGGTCGCGGCGATCGGGCCGACCGAGGAGGCGTGGCCGATGGGAGCCGGTACGCCGATGCTGGCGGAGACCCGCCGCCGGCTCGGCGGCACCGGGACGCGGGTCCTCGACGTGGAGATCATCCGGCTGACCCCGGCGACCGACCCGCACGGGTACGGGGCGCTGTTGGAGTCCGGCGCGCTGCTGGGGGCGGACTTCGTCAACGTGCTCGCCGACGACCCGGATCCCGGCCGCACGCGGGACAACTTCGCCGCGCTCGCCGAGGACGCCACGGGGTACGGGCTGCGGCCGGTACTGGAGGCCATGATCTACACGAAGGTGCGCAGCCTCGGCGACGCGGTCCGGATCGTCGAGGGTACCGGCGGCGGCGTCACCATCGACCCGCTGCACCTGCGCCGGTTCGGCGGCGACCCGGCGCAGATCCGCGCGATCGACCCTGCCCTCTTCCTCTACTACCAGCTCTGCGACGCTCCGCTGGCGGTACCCCGGGGGCTGCCCCGGCCCCGCCGGCTGCCCCGCGGCCAGTCGCTGGACATCGACGACCTCGCGTTCGAGGCGCGCGCCGCCCGGCTGCTGCCCGGTGAAGGGGAGCTGCCGCTGGCCGAGATCGTCGCGGCCATGCCGCCGGACATCCCGGTCAGCGTCGAGGCGCCGAACCAGGCCCGGGTGGCCGAGGTCGGCGCGGCCGGGTACGCCCGGCTGGCCCGCCGCTCGGTGGACCGCCTGCTCGGTACCGCCGGGGCGGGCCGGCGGTGACCGCCTTCCCACCCGCCCGCACCCGGACGGGCTTCTCGCGGGGCTGCCCCATCGTCGTCGCCCGCTTCGGCATGGCTTCCCGGCGCTGACGCTGTTCGCCGAGTGGCGGGTCCGCCGCCCGACGAGGCCGCCCGGTAGGCACGGATGATGAGGCGAGGTCACCGGTTGCGAGAGCCGCGCGGGTGTGCTCGCTGGTCCACAGCCACATGGCCCAGTGCGACCGGCGGTGGTCCGGGAGGGGAAGCGTGGCACCAGAGACCGCGTGGCACGCGGGACACAGCGGCACGGCGCCCGAGCGGCTGACGGTGACGCCGCATGCCTCGCACAGCATCTCGGCCGTCCCGACTACCTGACTCGCTCGTCGTTCCGCACGTACCAGGCTGCGATCGACTTCTTGTAGCCCTCAGGCATACGTAGAGCCGCCGCCTCGCCGTGCGTCACCTGCGGTGCGACGCTCCGCTGCCCAGAGTGCGTCGAGCGGGTGACGAGATAGCTACCTGACCAGCCTGGCCGCCTCCACGTCTGCCGGGTTGAGCGCGCGGAACGTGAATACGGCGAGCGCGCCGGCGGCGAGGTTGGCGACCAGGTACACCCAGAGCGCCGACCACGACACCATGCCGGCGATGCAGACACCGATGGCCACGGCGGGGTTGAACACCCCGCCGGAGACCCCGCCGACGGCGACCGCTCCGGCCGCCACGGTGAAGCCGATGGCGAGGCCGTAGAAGGAGTTGTTCGGGTGGTCCCTGCTGGTGGCGACGTTGAGTACGACGTAGCACAGCGCGAACGTCACCACCAGTTCGGCCACGAACGCGGCCGCCAGGTGCCGGCCGCTCAGGTGCAGCGCGGCGGTCGGGCCGGTGTCGACGACGAACCGGCCGACCAGCGCGGCGAGCGCCGCGCCCACGACCTGGGCGGCCACGTATGGCGCGATCTCCCGCGTCGCGAGCCGGCCGCGCAGCCAGACCGCCAGCGTGACCGCCGGGTTGTAGTGCGCACCGGAGATGTGCCCACCCGCGAACACCATCACCATCAACGCCGCACCGATCGCGATCGGCGCGAGCGCTGCTCCGGACAGGACGGCGGTGACGATCGTGAAGACGAGGAAGAAGGTACCGATGAACTCGGTCGCGTATCTGCGCATGTCTGCTCCTCCGCGGGTCGACCGCTGATCATAGCCAGAAACGGCCGGGCGCGGCTGGGCACGCGGACGTTCACCGGATGGTACGGCCGGGTCCGTACAGGTTCGCGGGATCCAGGCCCCAGGAACGGATCCGGCGCGGCCGGATCCGGATGATCTCCCGGCTGAAGCCGGGCACGGGTGGCTCCTGGTCGGTCAGCGTCCGCGCCTCACCGCGGATCTCCACCCCGCGCGCCTGCCAGGGCTGCACCGAGGCGAGGTCGTCGACCACGAACGAGACCTTCGGGTACGCCTGCACGTTGTGGAACTTGCGGGTGGTGCCCAGCGCGTGCCCGCCGATGTCGATGGTGCCGTTTTCCGCGTCGACGAAGAACGCCACCGGGTTGTTCTGCGGGTATCCGTCCGGCGCCAGGGTGGCGAGCCGGCCGAGGCGCTGGGTGGCGAGGTACTCCAATTCCATCTGGGTGAACGTCATTCCAACCATGCCTTTCGATGTCTTGACGCGCGCCGCGCCGCCCTCTAGCTTGCCAGGCATGCGCCGGCGTACCTGGATCAGCGTCCTGTCCGTCGCCCTGGGCGTGGCCGTGGTCAGCGGGGTGAACCTCGCGCCGGCCGGCGCCGCCACCGCCAGCGGCCTGCCGGCGTGCAAGCACTTCAGTGACGTGAAGCCGCCCAACCGGCCGCCGGGCCCGAGCCACGACTCGAAGAGCAAGGGCCCGAAGATCTCGCTCGCCGGGCGGCTGCCGGCGCCGTCGAAGGTGTCCGGCACGTACGCCGGAGGCAAGGTGACCATCACCTTCAACCGGGTACCGGGCGCCACCGCGTACCGGGTCTGGCGCAACGCGCAGTCGGTGGCCTGGGTCAGCGACTGGGGCCAGCCGGCCCTGACCGCCGTCGACACCCACCCGTGTCGGCACGGCAACTACACGATCGTCGCGCTGCGCAGCGACGCGGGCGACGCCTCGACCGGCCAGCTCTCCGGGGCGTACCGCCTGGAGGACCGCGGCGTCCTCGCGCCGTTCCGGCTGGCCGCCGGTACGAAGCTGAGCTACAAGGTCACCTCGTACAACGACGGGGGCCTGACCGCGAGCGGGTACCGGGCCGGGCTCGGCAAGTGCGCGGTCGACGCGCGGTTCATCCCGCTCGGCACCCGGTTCCAGGTGGCCGGCTACGGCTGGTGCTACGCGGCGGACATCGGGCTGTGGATCCAGGGCAGCATCGTCGACATCTGGCTGCCCGGCGGCGAGGCCGACAACTGGGGCGTCCAGCAGCGTACGATCACCATCGGCTGACCGGGAGCCGGAGCGCCGACGGGTGCTCCGGGTCGTGGTACACCTCGATGTCGACCGGTCGCAGGCGCGCGGCGGTACCCAGCGGCTCGCCGGTACCGGTGTTGCGCGCGTACCGCGGGTGCGCCGCACCGGCGAGCTGGACCCGGATCCGGTGCCCGCGCCGGAACACGTACCCGGTCGGCCACAGCTCCACCTCGACCGGGCGTACCCCGTCGGCTTCCGGCGGGAACATGCCGGGCGAGACCCTGACGAGGCCGTCGCAGATGTTCTCCGAGCGCCCGTCCGGTTCGACCTCGCACAGCCGGACGAACACGTCGAAGAACTCCGAGCTGGCCCGGACGTGCACCAGCGCCTCCACCGGACCGAGCACCTCAAGGTCGGCGGCGAGCGGTTCGCTGGTGTGGACCAGCACGTCCGGGCGCGCCTCGACCGCGCGGTTGTCGGTGCGCCCGGCCTCCCTCGTCAACAACGGGCCGCCGGGGGAGGGCGTCGGGTCGGCCGGGTCGTACCGGAACCGGCCCGGCGGTGCGGGCACGGCGGGCGCGGACGGCGCCAGGCGGCCGCCGCCGTGGAGGTACCAGGGCGTGGTTCCCGTGGCCGGCGGCCACTCGGGCAGGTCCCGCCACTCGCCCGTACCGCCGATGTGCACCCGCACGCCGCTGGGGGTACCCCCGTTCAGCGCGGCCCGGAACCAGGCGATGCCCTCGCGCAGCGACACCCCGAGCAGGCCGAGGTCGGCGTGTGTCCACGGGCCGATGACCAGCCGGGGCGCGGCACCCGCGGCGCGCAGGGTCGCGTAGTCGCGCAGTTGCCAGGGCAGGAAGATGTCGTACCAGCCGCCGACCATGCACACCGGCGCCCGTACCTTCGCCAGGTCCGGGTTGCCCCGCAGGTCCCAGTACGGGTCGCCGGGCTCGGCGTGCTTCAGCCATTCCTGGAAGAACCGGATCTCCCGGCCGGTCACCACACCGTCCACTTCGGACAATGGCAGGTGGCTCCAGGCCCGCCGCAGCCGAGCCTGCGCCCGGCTCTGCTTGTACGCGAACGACAGCAGCGAGCCGCCCTGGTTGGCGGTGATGGTGACCCAGTTGAGGATGGTGTCCAGCGAGTACGCTCCGCCCGCGTAGGTCGGGTCCCGGAACGTCGACGCGGTGACCACGGTCAGCATCCCCTTGAGCGCCGGCCCGGCGTCGGCCGCGATGGCCCACTGGGTGAAGCCGAGGTAACTCGGCCCGAAGGTGAACAGGTTCCCGTCGAACCACGGCTGCCGCCCGATCCACGCGACCGTGTCGAGGCCGTCCTCCCGCTCGTGGCGCATCGGGTCGAACTCGCCGCCCGAGTCGAACGTGCCCCGGCAGCTCTGCAGCACCACGTGGAAGCCGCGCTCGGCGAGGACCCGGCCGGACACCAGGCCGATCACCCCGGACCGGCCGTACGGGGTGCGGATCATGATGGTCGGCGCCGGGCGCAACCGGGGCTCCCAGTGGTCGGTCCGGAGCACCACGCCGTCCCGGGCGACGACCGGGAGCGCGCGGTGCACCCGGACCGCCCGGGTCACCGGCTCCGGCAGGCGGTACCAGCGGGCGACGGCGCGGCTGGCCAGACTCATCCCACGAACTTACTGCGCGGTAGGGGGGAACCGCGCTACCCGGGGCTGATCATTCCGTAGTGGCCGTCGTAGCGGCGGTACAGCAGCCGGCCCCGCCCGCCGGCGGCACCGGCGAAGAACAGGAACGGCTGGCCGGTGCGGTCCAGCCGGGCGACCGCCTGGCGCTCGGTCAGCCGCGGCGCCGGGTGCGGGCTGACGGTCAACCCCGCGGGGACACCGGACCGCGGGCCGCCGGCCGGCCGCAGGCGCGCCAGCCGGTACCCGGTCGGCCCGGCCCGGTACACCACGGCGTCCTGGCCGGTACCGGCGTCGGCGAACAGGTGGACGTCGTAGTCCAGGTACTCCATCTCCCCGACGGCGTCACCGGGGCTCATCCGGGCCAGTGGGTAGTTCTTGTACCGGATGATCTCCCGCTGCCCGACCGGGCGCGGGGCGTACTCCGGCCTCGCCTCGGGTCCGGCCGGCCAGTGCGCCGCCGGCC
>JBKPCQ010000373.1:0-2519 GCA_046727455.1 Actinomycetota bacterium
CGCGCCGCGCCGGCCGGCCAGCGCGGCGACCGCCGGGTCGTGTACCGCCGCCAGCACCACCTTGTGCCGGGCGGTGAGCTGGGTCAGCACCGGTAGCAGCCCCTCGCCCAGGGCGCCCGGCTCCAGCGCGGTGAACAGCACGACCAGGGCGCGCTTGCGTTCCCGGCGCAGCACCTCCCCGGCGACCAGCCCGAAGTCGGTCTCGACGAGGGTCGGCTGGAGCGGCGCCATGGCGTTGGTCAGCCGGGGAAGCAGGCTGCGGCTGGTGCCGCCCTCGACGGCCGCGCGTACCGTCGTGTCGATCGCGAGCAGGTCCACCCGGTCGCCGGCCCGGTTGGCGAGCGTGGCGAGCAGCAGGGCGGCGTCGATGGCGGCGTCCAGGCGCGGCTCGTCCAGGGCCCGGTTGCCGAGCACGGTGGCCACGCGGGCGGCCGAGGTGCGGCCGGTGTCGAGTACGCACAGCACCCGGCGGTCCCGCTCCGGGCGCCAGGTGCGGACGATCACGTCGGAACGCCGGGCGCTGGCCCGCCAGTCGATCGAGCGGACGTCGTCGCCGATCACGTACTCGCGTAGCGTGTCGAACTCGGTGCCCTGGCCCCGGCCGCGCGTCACGATCATCCCGTCGATCACCCGGAGCCGGGCCAGCTTCTCCGGCAGGAACCGGCGGGAGGCGAACCGGGGCAGCACGCGCAGCCGCCACGGCGGCGTCATGGCATCCGCCCGGCGCCCGCCGGCCTGCCGGTACGCGAGGCGCAGCGGGCCGTACGAGCGGACCGTGACCCGGACGGCCGGGCGGTCCCCACGCCGGGTCGGGCGCAGCGTGGTCACCAGGCGCGCGGTCTCGTCCGGATCCAGCTCGACCCGGTGCGCGGCGGGGGATGCGCCGGCGGACGGTACCCAGGCGTCGCGGATCTCCGCGCGCAGCCGCCGTACCCCCGTGTTCGTGACGGTCACCGTGACCTCGGCGGTGTCGTCGAGCCGGACCTGGTTGGCGCCGGCCCGCTCCAGCCGCACGTCGCGGACTGCCGCGGCGAGCGCGGCATCGAGCAGGCAGACCGCGACGACCGCGGCGGCGAGCACGGCGATGCCCACCCACGGCGCGGGTAGCAGCGGTACCACCACCGCGCCCACGGCGAGCACCGCGGCCGGGCGCCAAGTGATCATCGCGGGGTCGGCACCGTCGCCAGTACCGAGTCCAGGACCGCGTCCACCGTGACGCCTTCGAGCTGGGCCTCCGGCCGCAGCCGTACCCGGTGCCGCAGCGTCGGCCGGGCCAGCGCCTTGACGTCGTCCGGGGTCACGTAATCCCGGCCGAGCAGCCACGCCCACGCCTTCGCGGTGGCCATCAGAGCGGTGGCGCCCCGGGGTGAGGCGCCCAGTTCGAGCGAGGGCGACGTGCGGGTGGCGCGGCAGAGGTCGACGATGTAGCCGAGTACCTGGTCGGCCACTCCTACCCGCTGCACCGCCGCCCGCCCGGCCGCCAGGTCCGCCACCCCGGCCACCGCCTTCACCCCGGCGGAGGCCAGGTCGCGCGGGTCGAAGCCGGCGTGGTGCGCGCGCAGCACACCCAGCTCCTCCTCCCGGCTCGGCAGCGGTACCGACAGCTTGAGCAGGAACCGGTCGAGCTGCGCCTCCGGCAGCGGGTAGGTGCCCTCGTACTCGATCGGGTTCTGGGTGGCGGCCACCACGAACGGTTCGGGCAGCGGCCGGGGGTCGCCCTCCACCGACACCTGACGCTCCTCCATGGCCTCCAGCAGCGCGGACTGGGTCTTCGGCGGGGTCCGGTTGATCTCGTCGGCGAGCAGCAGGTTGGTGAACACCGGCCCCTCGCGGAACTGGAACGCGGCCGTGCGGGTGTCGAAGATCAGCGAACCGGTGACGTCACCGGGCATCAGGTCAGGGGTGAACTGCAGCCGCTTGGTCGACAGGTCCAGGGCGGTGGCGAGGGTACGGATGAGCAGCGTCTTCGCCACCCCCGGTACCCCTTCCAGCAGGACGTGGCCCCGGCACAGCAGGGCGATGACCAGGCCGCTGACGATCGACTCCTGACCCACCACGACCTTCGCGACCTCGGCACGCAGCCGGGCGAGCGCCTCGCGGGCCTGGTTGCTGTCGCGGTCGCGCGCGACGGCGAGCGCTTCGGTCATCGTGGAGCTCCCTCATGGACGTCGATGGACGTGTGCAGCAGGTGGTCCAGCTCGCCGGCCAGCCGGACGAGCGCGGAATCGTCGACCGGCCGGACGCTGTAGAGGATGGCGTCGACGTGCTCGGCGGGCCAGCCGGTACGGGCGGCGACCGCCTCGACCATCCGGGCCGGCGGCGCGTCGGCCGGGATGTCGAGGGCCGCGCGCAGCCGGGCCAGCGCGCTGGTCCGCAGCGCGTGCAGGGCACTGTCCCGGGCCTTGGCGCGGCGGTACAGCCGGCCGCGGCCCTCGACGGTCTCGGCGGCCCGGACGGCCACCGGCAGCGGCTCGGCGACCGGCGGCCCGAGCCGGCGCGCCCGGGCCCTGTCTCTTATA
>JBKPCQ010000374.1:0-6846 GCA_046727455.1 Actinomycetota bacterium
GCGGTACGCCGTTGCGGGGCTCGCCGGCCGGCCCGTCCGGTACGGAGCCGGCGCCGTGACCCACCGGACGCCGACCCGCAGGACGCTGTGGCGGCTGCTCGCCGCGCTCCTCGTGGTGGCGGGCGCGGTACTGGTCGGCTCGGCCTCGGCCTTCCAGGCGGTACACGCCACGGCGGCCGAGGTACAGGCGCGCAGCGCGCCGTCCGTTCTCGGGGTGGCGGCCACCCGCGCGGCCCTCGTGGCGGCCGACGCGGCCGCGATCGGCAGCTTCCACAGCGGGGAGGCCCGCCTGGCCGGTCCGGGCGACCGGTACCAGAGCCAGATCGCGGTGGCGAGCCAGAGCCTGGCGCAGGTCGCGGAGAACAACGTGGCCGGCCCGGCGGCCAGCCAGACGATCCAGTTGCTGGAGGGCCTGCTCGTCGCGTACACAAGCCTGATCGAACAGGCCGACGTGCAGTACCGGCAGGAGGGCGACGCGTCGCTGGGCGCCGCGGACCTGTGGTACGCCTCGCATCTGCTGCACATGCCCGACGGTGGCGTCCTCGCCGAGCTGGACACGTTGCGCGACGCCGAACGTACCGCGCTGGCGCACCAGCTCGCCACCGGCGGTACCAACCCGTTGTGGACACTGGCCTGGGCGGTCCCGGCCGCCGTCCTGTTCGCCCTCCTGGCGGTGACGCAGGTCTTCCTGCGCCGGCGGTTCGGCCGCACCCTGACCCCGCCCCTCGCGGCCGCCACACTGATCCTGCTCCTCCTGGTCCTCGGCATGGGGTCGGCACTGCGCGCCGGGGACCACCTGAAGACCGCACGCACCGCGCTGTCCACCGCCACCGCGGACTGGCAGACCCAGGTGAGCGCCACCGACCGGCTGGGCCAGGCGGCACTGGTGGAGGTCGTCCAGCAGGGCTGCCGGGACTCCGGGTGCGGCGCGACCTTCACCCGCTTCGTCGCCGCGCTCCCCTCGGCCGGCGGCCCCGGCCCGCAGGTCGCCGACCGGGCGGTCGCGGCGGATGTCCGCGTCGTCAACCGCGAGGCCGCGGCCGCCACGCGGACCACCACCACCCAGGTGCTGCTGCTCGTGGCCGGGCTCGCCATCGTCGTGTCGATCCCGCTCGGGCTGTACCGCCGGATCGAGGAGTACAGGTACCGGCGATGAGACGACGAACCTTCGCTTCGCTGCTGGCCGTGCTGCTCGCCACCGGCGTGGGCGCGTGCGCCGGTGGCGACCCCGGCAGCGTGAGCGTGCTGGCGTCGTGGACCGGTGCCGAACAGGCGGCCTTCCAGCAGGTGCTCGACAGGTTCAGCAGGCAGACCGGCATCCGTGTCCACTACGAGGGCACCCGCGCGCTCAGCCAGGTCCTGGCCTCCGACGTCCAGCAGGGCACCGCACCCGACATCGCGGTACTGCCCAGTCTCGGCGACCTGGCCGGCTACGTGCGGCAGGACGCGCTGCGCCCGCTGGACGACGTGATCAGCCAGAGCCAGGACCGCTCGCACAGCCCGCAGTGGCGGCAGTTGGAGACCCTTCCCCGGGGCGGCCAGCGCCACCGGTACGCGGTGGCGGTGAAGGCCACCCTGAAGAGCCTCATCTGGTACGACCCGCGGCGGCTGCCCGGCTTCCGGAGCGCGCCGCCGCAGACCTGGGACCGGCTCGTGGCGGACAGCCGGGCGCAGCGGGACCGGAACCAGACGCCGTGGTGCATGGGCATGGGCGCGCCGCCCACGTCCGGCTGGCCCGGTACCGACTGGATCGAGGACATCCTGCTGCACCAGTCCGGCGCCGAGACGTACCGGCAGTGGGCGTCCGGCGCGCTGTCGTGGCGTTCGCCGCAGGTGCGGCAGGCGTGGACGACCTGGGGCACGATCGCGGTCGGACCGGGCATGGTGTACGGCGGTACGGATGCCGCGCTGCTGACCGACTTCAACGACGCCGGGCGCCCGATGTTCAGCGACCCGCCCGGATGCGTGCTGCACCACCAGGCGTCGTTCGTCGTGGGCGACTACGCCGGGTCCGGCGGGCCCCGGCTCGGTACCGACGTCGACTTCTTCCCGTTCCCGGACTTCCCGGCCCCGGCCGGGGATCCCGGCCACCGGACCTGGGAGGTGTCCGCCGACCTCGCCGGCATGTTCACCGACACGCCGCAGGCCCGGCAGCTCATCCGGTACCTCGCCACGGACGAGGCGCAACGGGTCTGGCCGGCGGTCAGCCACGGGGCGGTCTTCTCGGTCAACACCGACGTGACCGCCGCCGCCTACGACAACGACGTCAGCCGCCGCATCGCCCAGGTCCTCACCGGGCAGGCGACGCTGTGCTTCGACGCGTCGGACCTGATGCCCACCGAGATGACCAACGCGTTCTACCGTGCCGTACTGGAGTACCTGCACCGCCCCGACCAGCTCGACACCCTCCTGGCGCGGCTCGACCAGGTCCGGAGCGCCGTGCACCCGGGGGAGTGGCTGGACGTCCGGTGCGGTGGAGCCTGACCGGCCCCGGGCGGGCGGCAATCGACGAGGAGGAGTGGCGGAAGTGGCACAGTTGGCGAGGTTCGCGCTGGACGGCGGCGGGTCGGTGGTCGTCGAGGTGGACGAGGATCCGGGGGTCACGCGGGCCGCGCGGCCCGGCACCGTGCTCCGCGAGGCCCGGCTATCATTCAACAACGCGCTCGCGGAGGTACGCGACGCCGCCTCGGCGGCGCTGGCCCAGTTCCGGGCCATGCCCAACGAGCCCAGCGAGGTGAAGATCAGCTTCAGCGTGAAGCTGGACGCGGAGGCCGGTGCGGTGATCGCGCGTACCGGGGTGACCGGCAACTTCGAGATCGCCGTCACCTGGCGGCAGCCGGAGGACCCGGCCCATCCGTCGGGCCGATGAGTTTCGCGGTTCCGGCCGGTCAGCAGTACGAAACCTCGAGACACCTCTGGAAGGGGTATCGATGACCGAGCCGACCACCTACACCCTGGACGTCCCGGGCGCCGTGCTGTACTACGACGTGCGGCGCGATGACGCCGGCACCGAGCCGGTCCTGCTGCTGATCGGGTCGCCGATGGGCGCCACCGGGTTCACCACCCTGGCCGGGCACTTCACCGACCGTACGGTGGTGACCTACGACCCTCGCAGCGCCGGGCGCAGCCTCCGTACCGACGGCGCCGCCGAGACCACCCCCGACGAGCACGCCGACGACCTGCACCGGCTGATCTCCGTGCTGGACGCCGGTCCGGTGGACCTCTTCGCCACCAGCGGCGGTGCGGTGAACGCGCTGGCCCTGGTGGCCCGGCACCCGGAGGAGGTGCGGACGCTCGTCGCGCACGAGCCGCCGGCGGCCCAGGAACTGCCGGACCGCGAGGCGGCACTGGCCGTCAGCGTCGACATCCACGAGACGTACCGGCGCGCCGGTGTCGGTCCGGCGATGGCGAAGTTCATCGCGTTCGTCAGCCATGAGGGCCCGGTCCCGGCCGACTATGTGGACCGGCCGGCGCCTGATCCCGCTGTTTTCGGGTTGCCGACCGTCGACGACGGCTCCCGCGATGACCCGCTGGTCGGGCAGAACATGATCTCGTGCACCCACTACCGGCACGACTTCGAGGCCCTGCGCGCGGCGCCGACCCGCATCGTCGTCGCCGTCGGAACCGAGTCCAGCCAGCAGATGGCCGGTCGCGCCGCGGCGGCCGTGGCCGAACGGCTGGGGACGACACCCGTGACGTTCCCCGGTGGCCACGACGGTTTCCTCGGCGGCGAGTACGGCAGGACCGGCGACCCGGACGCCTTCGCCACCACCCTGCGGAAGGTCCTCACCGGCTGACCGGTCCCGCCCTCGCGTTCGCGTCGGACCACGCTCGGCTACACACCAACAGCGTCACCGGTTCGATCTCTCGGGGAGCGAGTGCACTCGTCGCTCAGCGAGGTCCGGGAGGTGTTGCGCGGCCGTCACGAAGTCGTTGTCGTCGTGCAGGACGACGAGTCCACGGACGGCCGCGCAAGCGCAGACGAGTAGGTCACCGCAGGACATCGCTCGATGCGCCCCGGCCCGTAACAGTCGGTACTGCGCTGATTCGACCCACTGCCATGCTGTCTTCGGTACTGGAACGTCCGGGTACAGGTCGACGAACATCGCGCTCATCTGCTCGTACTCGTCGAGGTTGCGGGCCGAGCGACGGAACTCGGTGCGCTGGGGCTGGCAGGACCCGATCGCGTGATCGGAGATCACGCCGGTCCAGCCGGCCCGTACGTCCGGGTCCCGCAGGAGGCGCCACAGGGCCGATGAATCGGCCAGGTAGCGCATCACGTGGCGGGAGCCTTACTGGCCGAGCGCATTTCCTGCCACCCCTCGTAGTCCCAGGCTTGAGCGGCGGCGGCGTAATGATCGAGTGCGGCGATGCGCCGGTGCCGAGCCGCGTACTCGCGCAACGCGAGGTTGACCGTCTCCTTCTTGCTCCGCGCGCCCGACAGCCGCATAGCCTCGGCGAGCGCTTCGTCGTCAAGATCAATCTGGGTTACCGTCATCGTGACTCCTGTGGGCGATGTACATCGCGTTAATACATCACCACCATACCAGGCGCCGCGCCGCGCCACGCCGTCGCCGGCCCAGGCCCTCCGGTTGCGGACCACGAACCGTCCGCTCAGCACCACGGACCTCAATCTTCGGCGCTTACGGGTTTCGGCGGCCTGCCGCTGCGGTCCTGGGCCTGCCCGAGGTCGTGGAGCTTCTCCCGGACGCTGTCGGCGTTGGGGTGGTCGAGGTCTTCGAGGATGCTCAGCGCTTGCTGGTATGCGTCGCGGGCGGCTTGCGGGTTGCCAGCGGCGTGCTGGCTGTCGCCGAGGTGGCCGAGGATCGTCGCTTCGTTGTAGCGCTCGCCGAGGTCGCGGAACAGGGCCAGAGCGCGCTGGTAGCAGGCGATGGCGTCGCTGTGGTGGCCGAGGTGGTGGTGGGCGTACCCCAGGCTGTCCCAGGTGGCGTACCTGGGCGGTGTCGCGCGCGTTGTCCAGCACGACGAGCATTCGCCGCCCGGTCAACAGGCTGCGGTACAGGGCTGCCTGGGCGTCCGGCTCGGTGGGGATGCGCTGCGGTGGTACCTGGAGGGCGTCCAGGAAGCCGCGCACCGCGGTGGCCGGGTCCATCACCTGTCCGCTGGGTCGAAGCCGCGCAGGTTCACATAGAGCTGCCCGTCGGGGAACCGGTCGGCGACCCGGTGCGCCCAGTGGACGGCCAGGGCGGTCTTCCCGGACCCCGGATTGTGACACAGTAACTCACCTTGTATGCAAAGTGCGCACGCTACCGGGGCCGGGTCGTGCCCCAGCCGGCGACTCGCCAGGTGATCGTCACGTGCGGCTTGCCGGGTTCGGCGGCCCAGTTCTCCCGTCGGACTTCAAACGGCTCGCCGTCGTGGAATACCCGCGCCGTGGCGCTTAGCCAAATTCCGTCCTCGGTGACTTCGACGGTCTCTGTCATGTCGCCGTTCATGATGGCGACAACGATCGACGCGACTGTCGAGGGACCACAGCCGGCGTGGAAATTGCCGAAGATTCCAGCGTCGATGCGGACGTTTCCGTCATCACGGTACGTGACCGTGACAGGATCGCCTTGATCAGCGCGAGCCTCGCCCGGGGGTATCAGACTCAGCCAACCCGGCTCTCGCAGGTATGAGCCACCTCGCTGGACAGCTTCCTGTTCCAGTCGTCGACACACGGCGTTCCACTCCTCGGGGCCGGCCCAGTCGGCCGGCCTGGGTGGTGGATCGCTCGGTTGCTGTGGCGGCGCGACGAATCGTATCGGCATGGTCGGAACTCATTTCTTCGGTTGGCATGGGTCTGCGACCGGGCCGCTGAATGTCCAGGCTGATTCTTGCCGCTCACCAACGTCGTTGACGCCGCTTATCTGCGCGCCGGTGCGGAATATGCCATGCTGACATGGTAGTGCGGGCGGCGGGTTGGCTTGGTCGTTGCCGTACTTCCGGCCCTCTTGGGGCTGCCGGAAGGTGTTTCGCGTCGGTCCGGCTGCGACCACCCACGACCCGGCCTTGCTCACCTCCAACGTCACCAGGAGCGTCACCGATTCCGGGACACCACCCGTACAGGTGAACCAGCCCTTCCCCACGATCAGATTCGCGCCTTGGCGCTCCGCCGTGGTCGACTTGTGGGGTAGGTCGGCACGGGGTTGACAGGTGCCTTGTGGTGCTTGGCCGCCGCCGTCCTTGCACTCCGCGCCCATGAGGAACAGCGCGGCGACGATCAGTACCACCCAACGGTGTCCGCGCAACCACACCGTTACTCCGGACCGGGCCGGGTCGGCGGTCATCGCTTCCCCGATACGCTCGGCGTGACCGGACTGCAGGTAGGGCAGGTCACGTGACCACCGCACTGGGGGCACCAGTGCGCGTGCGGACGCGAAGCCCAGCCGAGCGCGGCGCCCGCTGCGACACCGACTATCAAGCACAGGGCCGCGATCATCACAGCCACGACTCTCGCCGCCGTGCGTCGGAGTTGAGAACGTAGGGCCGGACGATCTGCGTATCGACGGTGGGAAGGAGCCGCGTTCGCTGCGTCGCCCATTCCGGCCATTGCCGCCCGGAGTCGAGCGCGGGCACGCTGTCCTGGTCGCGCAACCGGTGGCTACCCGCGCAGGAGTTGCCCGTCGAGTACCCCGACAAGGCCGGTTGGCTCGGTTCAACAGCTTTGCGCCGATGCCACCACATCATGTCCTCCCTGCCGCTATGTGCTCGAACTCTCGGCGAGTCGCGCGCTTACTCAGCGCCGCGCGGACTCGGGGATCTGATTGGCGGGGCCTGTCTCCGCTCGTTTCGCCTGGCCAACGGCGTACTCGCGCTCCCGCGACATGACGCTACGATCAGGTA
>JBKPCQ010000375.1:0-6912 GCA_046727455.1 Actinomycetota bacterium
CCGTTGGGATCCAGCCCGACATCCTGGCCCGCGATGTTCCAGCCGACGTAGTACGGCTGGTCCGCATCGGGCTTCGCGCCCAGGAGCTCGGTGAACAGGGCCTTCGCCCGGTCCAGGTCCCGGACGGGGTAGATGATCGTCTTGACGCCTTCGGTCATGGGGTACTCCTCGGTTGGCTTGTCACACCGACGCGGTCGCGTTGGTCACCCGTGTGACCGACCACGACGGGAGAATGTGACTGATGGACGAGGAATTCTTGGCGGACCGGTTCGAGGCCCACCGGGCCCACCTGCGCGCGGTGGCGTACCGCATGCTCGGCTCGTCGAGCGAGGCGGACGACGCCGTCCAGGAGGCCTGGTTACGGCTGAGCCGCTCGGACACCAGCGAGGTGGAGAACCTGGGCGGCTGGCTGACCACGGTCGTCGCGCGGGTCTGCCTGAACATGCTGCAGTCCCGCAAGTCCCGGCGCGAGGAGCCGCTCGACCCGTACGAACCCGGCCCGAGCCGGGTGAACGGGACCAGCCCGGAGCAGGAGGCGCTCCTGGCGGACTCCGTCGGCCTCGCCCTGCTCGTCGTCCTGGACACCCTGACTCCCACGGAACGGCTCGCCTTCGTGCTGCACGACATGTTCGCCGTACCGTTCGACGAGATCGCCCCGATCATCGACCGCTCGCCGGTCGCGACCCGGCAGATCGCCAGTCGCGCCCGCCGCAGGATACAGGGCGCGCCGGCGGTACCGGAGGTTGATCCCGCCCGGCAGCGGCAGGTTGTCGCGGCCTTCCTTGCGGCCTCCCGCGGCGGTGACTTCGACGGGCTTGTCAGCCTGCTCGATCCCGACGTCGTCCTCCGCGCCGACAGCGCGGCCGTGCGGATGGGCGTGGCCGGCGAGGTGCGCGGTGCGCGGGCTGTCGCCGGTACGTTCTCCGGTCGGGCCCAGGCCGCCCAGACGGCCCTCGTCGACGGTACCGCCGGAGTCGTGTGGGCGCACGGCGGGCGGCTGCGGGTGGTGTTCCGCTTCACGATCACCGAGGGCCGGATCGTCGCGATCGACATGATCGCCGACGCCGATCACATCGGCCGACTGGACCTGACGATGCTCGACGATTGACCCTGCGTACCACGCGCGTGGTACGGTACGCCGCGTGGAGGAGCGTTACAGCTTCACCCCCGAGGGGCTACACAATCTGGCGGTATACGGGGTATCTCCGGCGTCGGCGTGGTCCGTACTGACCGCGCTACGCAGGGTTGTCCGCCACCTCGGGGACGAACTGGACGAGACTGACGTCAAGGCGGTGTTCGCGGAAACAGACGGTGGGCACTTGGTGGTGTTCCTGACGGAGTCCGATCGCGACGACAATGACTGGGACATCGTCGCGGCTCGACCGATGTGGCCGGATGAGCGGGCCATGTTCGACAAACTGGTCGCAGGGGGTAGCCATGAAGCGGGATAAGCGGGTCAACGAGGCGCTCGGCGGAAACATGACCGACGTCCTCGCCAGCGGAGCCGACGCATCGCTGGCCACACCGGACACCAGTACGCCGATGGTCAGCCGGTCACTCCGGCTGCCCTTGGAGACCTACGAGCGGCTACAGGCGGCCGCGGCTGCCCGGCACATGCCGATCACCACGTTGATGCGCGACCTGATCGAGGCGGGCCTCGCCGAACTCGACGACACCGCGACGGTCCCCTTAGCCGACGTCCGCCGGGCACTGGCCGCGCTCGCCTCCCGGGCCGCGTGAGACGGGGAGGGCCGGTCGAGGCCCTCCCCGACGTGGTTCACAGGCTGAGTACCCGGTCCAGGAACTCGCGGTAGCGGCGCAGCGCCACCCGGAGCGACTCGGTGTCCGGGTGCTCGCTGTGCTGATGCGGGTCGATCGCGCCGAGCTGCTCGGACAGCAGCGCGTCGGCCAGGGTGTGTACGGCGTCGGACACCAGCGCCCGGATCTGCACGACCGCATCGACTGGCTCGTCGACAAACCGGGCCTGAACCTCCCGTACCTGCTCCCGGATCGCGGCGAGAGCGTCCGGCTTCCACACCGCGATCGACGTCTGCGCCACGTCACCCGGGCGCAGTGGCGCGAACGCGGCTACCAGTACCTCCTCCGCCTCCGGCTCGGACACGGCCTCCGGCTCGGACACGGCCTCCACGACCACGGTGACGGCCTCGCCATCGGCGGCGCCGAGCGCCTCAGCGTCGGCCAGTGTTTCAGCGTCGGCCAGTGTTTCAGCGTCGGTCGGTGTTTCGGCCTCGGGCTCGTCGGTTTCAGCCTCGTCGGTTTCTGCCTCGGCGGTTTCTGCCTCGGCGGTGTCGAGTTGCTCGTCCGCCGCATCGAGATCGGCCGCGGCCACCACGATCTCCTCGGCTGCCTCGACCACCTCGGCCGAGGCCGCGTCGACCAGCTCTGGTTCGGTTTGGGGTTCCTCTTCGGTTTCTTCGGCTTCGGCGGTGACGGGTTCTGCTTCGGCTTCGGTGGGTTCTTCGGCTTCGAGGGTGATCGGTTCTGCTTCGGCTTCGGCCGGCTCCTCGGCTTCGGCGGGCGTCTCGGCTTCGACCGGTTCCGTTGCCTCGGCGGTTTCCTCGATGACGACTGCCGCGGCTGCGGCCTCGTCGGTGACGTCCTCGACCGTGGGTTCCTCGTCCGGCGTTACCTCGTCGGGCGACGCGGCCACCTCGACCAGCGCATCGACCTCCTCGGACTCCTCGGCCGGCTCCTCCGCCTCCGCCGCAGCTTCGGCTTCGATGGTGGCTACGGAGTCCGCTTCGGCGACGACCTCGCTCACCGTCTCCGGTTCCTCGGTCTCGGCCTCTCCGGTCTTCTCGGCTTCGGGCTCTTCGACCTCGGCTTCGGGTTCTTC
This sequence comes from Actinomycetota bacterium, assembly GCA_046727455.1. GTDB lineage: Bacteria > Actinomycetota > Actinomycetes > Mycobacteriales > Micromonosporaceae > AC-43. Next base: position 2,858 of record JBKPCQ010000375.1, read on the forward strand.
GACCGCTTCGGTGTCGGGTTCGGCGGTCTGTTCTGTTTCGGCTTGCGGTTGCTCGGTTTCCTCGGCTTCTTCGACTGCCTCGGTTTCCGGCTCCTCGGTTTCGGCTTGGGGTTCTTCGGCTGCCTCGGTCTCGGGCTCCTCGGTTTCGGCTTGGGGCTCTTCGACCGCTTCGGTGTCGGGTTCGGCGGTCTGTTCTGTTTCGGCTTGCGGTTGCTCGGTTTCCTCGGCTTCTTCGACTGCCTCGGCTTCCGGTTCTTCGGTGGTTTCGGCTTCGGGCCCCTCCGCCTTGCCCGCTTCGGGTTCCGGCTCCTCTGCCGGTTCCGCGTCGGCTTGCGGCTCTTCGGTTTCGGTCGGCTCGGTCTCGGGTTCGGCCGTCTCGTCGGCGTCAGCTTGAGGTTCCCCGGGCTCCTCCGCCAGGGCTGCCTCGGATTCGGGCTCCTCCACGTCGGTGTCGGGCTCGGCGGCGAGGTCGGCGTCCGCTTGCGGCTGCTCGGTCTCTTCGGTTTCTTCGGCTTCCTCGACTGCCTCGGCTTGCGGTTGCTCGGTTTCGGCCGGCCCGGCCTCGGCGGCGGCCTCCGGTTCCTCGGTTGCTTCGGCCTCGGCCTCTCGGGCTGTCTCGGCTGGTGTCTCGTGCTGCTCCGCTTCGGCCTGCGGTTGCTCGGTGACGGCGGCTTCGGCTTCGATGACCTCGTCGGCGGTGGCTTCCGCTTGACTCGGCTCGGCGTCCGCCTCGTCCGTGACGGATTCCGCCTCGCTCGGCTCCGCCAGCTCAGCTTCCTCGGCCGGCTTCGCCTCGGCCTCCGCCTCGGCAGCGCCCGCCGGCCGATCGGGCTCGGCCGATTCGGCGGCGGGTTCGTCCGTGGCTTCGGCGTCCGGCTCCTTCGCGTCGTCTGCCGTGTCGCCGGCGTCGGCCTCGGTCACCTGCGCTTCGGGTTCCGGTGGCGCGTGCACGTCCGCCTCTTCCGGCGTATCCGGCTCGGCCGCGCCCGCCGGGGTGGCGATGGACGCCGGGGTGGCGATGGACGCCGGGGTGGCGGTGGACGCCGGGGTGGCGGTGGACGCCGCGGCTTCCCCCGGTGGCTGCGCCTTCGCCGTCTCGGGCTCCGGGACCGATGGGGCCGCGTCCGGCTCCGGGTCGGCCTGGACGACCGGGAGGACGGCGGTGGGGGAGTCGCCCAGGCCGTCGTCGGTCGATAGTTGGTCCGGGAGCGGCTGTTCTCCGGGCCGCTCGATGTTTGCCTGCACTCAGTCCTCCGTCCGTCTCCTCCGGCGGTCGGGGGCGGCCGCCGGACGGGTGTCCGCCTGCGTCCCGCGGTGGTGTGCGCACCCCTCCGGGAGCCCAGCGGACCGGCGCGCAGGTATGCCGAACGGGCCGCAGCGGGCATGGCTGCCCGCATTGGAGACGAAGGACCGACTGCTGCGTGGGAGGTGAGCGCTCGCCCAGATGCCGCGACGGCGCGAGAATACGGTACCCCCGGGCAGCCGGCCGCACACCCCCCAAAATCCCTATTCCAGCTTCGACCGGGTTGAGGGCACCGCACGTGCTTCGACTGACCAACTGCGCGAGGCACGTACCGCCCGTCCCGCGACGTGGAATCGACCCAGGAGATCACGAGTTCCCGGCAGGTCCCGAAGTCTCGCTCCGGGATCTGCCGGGAAACGACGATCTTCCCTGCAGCACCCCGCGTCGAGGCGCCGCCGCAGGACGGAAATGCGGAGGGGTTAGCAACGGGCCCGGCGAGTGCGGAACAATCGGGCATCTGGAGAGGAGCGCCCGTGACTGGTTCCGTGACCCCGGAAGTGCTCGCGCGGCTGTCGCGTGATCCGGCCGGGCTCGTCGCCGCGGTCGTGCAGCAGTACGACACCGGGGAGGTGCTGATGCTCGCGTGGATGGACGAGGAGGCGCTGCGCCGTACGCTGGCGAGCGGGCGGGCCACGTACTGGTCGCGCAGCCGGCGCGGTTACTGGGTGAAGGGCGAGACGTCGGGGCACCATCAGTACGTGCGCTCGGTGGCGCTGGACTGTGACGGCGACGCACTGCTGGTGCGGGTGGACCAGGTCGGCGCCGCCTGCCACACCGGTACCCGCACCTGCTTCACGGACGTGATCTACGAGGGGATGGATCAGTGACGACCGGAGTCGTGACGCCGGACGAGGACAGGTTCCACGTCCTGGCGGGTACCCATCGTGTCGTGCCGGTCACCCGGCGATTACTGGCCGACGGCGAGACCCCGGTCGGCGTGTACCGGAAGCTGGCCGGCGGCCCCGGTACCTTCCTGCTGGAGTCCGCTGAACAGGGCGCCGCGTCGGGCGGGACGGCGTGGTCACGGTACTCGTTCATCGGGGTACGCAGCGTCGCCACGCTCACCGAGCACGACGGCCGCGCGCACTGGCTCGGCGCGCCACCCGAGGGGATACCGGCCGAGGGGGATCCGGTCGAGGTGCTCCGCGGGACGGTACAGGCGCTGGCCGGCTCGGGTACCCCCGACACCGGCGAGGATCTTCCGCCGCTGACCGGTGGCCTGGTCGGCTACCTCGCGTACGACATCGTGCGCCGGTTCGAGCGACTGCCCGAGCTTGCCGACGACGACCTGCACGTCCCGGAGCTGGGCATGCTCCTCGCCACCGATCTGGTCGTGCTGGACCACTACACCGGCTCCGCGCTCCTCGTAGCAAACGCGATCCTGCACCCCGACGGCGACCATCGACAGGCGTCAGCGGCGTACCACCAGGCGATCGGCCGGCTCGACGCGATGACGACCGCGCTGTCCCGGCCCACCCCGCCGATGGTGTCCACTGTGGACTTTCCGGGCCTCGGCGCGGTCGCCTCGCGTACCCCGCCGGGGTTGCACCCGAAGGCCGTCGAGGCGGCAAAGGAGGCGATCCGCGACGGCGAGTGCTTCCAGATCGTGGTCGCGCAGCGCTTCGAGCGGCAGACCGGGGCGGACCCGCTGGACGTGTACCGGGTGCTGCGCACCACCAATCCCAGCCCCTACATGTACTTCATCCGCTTCGACGGCTTCGACGTCGTCGGCTCCTCGCCGGAGGCGCACCTGAAGGTGACCGGGCGGCGGGCGCTGCTGCACCCGATCGCCGGTACCCGCTGGCGCGGCGCCACCCCGACCGAGGACGCCCGGCTGGCGGCCGAGTTGCTGACCGACCCGAAGGAGCGGGCCGAGCATGTGATGCTCGTCGATCTCGGCCGCAACGACCTCGGCCGGGTGTGCCAGCCGGGCACGGTACAGGTGCCGGAGTTCGCCACGATCGAGCGGTACAGCCACGTGATGCACATCGTGTCCACGGTGGTGGGGGAGCTGGCCGACGACCAGACCGCGTTCGACGCGCTCGTCGCCACCTTTCCGGCCGGCACGCTGTCCGGCGCGCCGAAGGTACGGGCCATGGAGATCATCGAAGAGCTGGAGCCGACCCGGCGCGGCCTCTACGGCGGCATCGTCGGGTACTTCGGCTTCGGCGGCGACCTGGACACCGCGATCGCGATCCGGACCGCGCTGATCCGGGACGGCGTCGCCTACGTGCAGGCCGGTGGCGGCATCGTCGCGGACTCGGACCCGGCGGCCGAGGAGCAGGAGACCCGCAACAAGGCCGCGGCGGTACTGACCGCCATCGCCGCCGCCGAGACCCTGCGCCCGGCCAGATGAACAAGCGGAGCGGGCCGTGCGAGCCTGGCGGGGTGGCGCGGTGAGGAGCGGCCGGCGCGACCTCGCGCTGACCGTGGCCGAGTGCGCGCTCGGCGCGCTCATCGCGCTGCTGGCGATCTCGCGGACCTGGCGGGTGGTCACCGGTGGCGGTCCGGTGCGGCTGCCCAGCCACCGGCTCACCGGCGGGGCGGTACTGCCGTGGGCGTCCGCGGTGGCGCTGGTCGGCCTGGCCGGCGCCGGGGCGCTGCTCGCCGTACGCGGCCGGGCGCGGGCCGCACTCGGGGCGCTGCTGATGCTCGCCGGCCTGGCGCTCGCGGTCGGCGGGGTGTCCGTGGCCGTGACGGGACGGGGCAGCGTGCTCTGGTCGCTGCTGTGCGCGCTCGGGGGCCTGCTGGT
>JBKPCQ010000376.1:0-5286 GCA_046727455.1 Actinomycetota bacterium
GCGGTGTACCGGCTTGAGCCCGTCCCGGACGTCGGGCAGCGCCCGCCCGACGATCACGCTCATCGCGTAGTCGATGTACGACCGCTGCATCTCGACCTCGAGCCCGACCGGCTCGATGCGGCCCCCGACGTGCGGCTCGAAGGAGTCGTCGAACTCCGGCGTGTCAGTCACAGTGAACCCTCGGTGATGTGTGGAAAACGGCTGTGGACAAAGCTGTGGACGCTGTGGAAAAGCACCGGATCAGATATCCAGGAAGCGCACGTCCTTGGCGTTGCGCTGGATGAACGACCGGCGCGCCTCCACGTCCTCGCCCATCAGCACGCTGAACAGCTCATCCGCGGTGGCCGCGTCGTCGAGACTGACCTGGAGCAGCGTCCGGGTCGCCGGGTTCATGGTGGTTTCCCACAGCTCGGGGAAGTTCATCTCACCGAGACCCTTGAACCGCTGGATGTCGTCCGGCTTGGCGTTGGGCCGCTGCTCCTGGCGCAGTGCGATCAGCCCGTCGCGCTCCCGGTCCGAGTACGCGTACTGGGCATCGTCGCCGCGCTTGGTCCATTTGATCTTGTACAGCGGCGGTTGTGCGAGGTACACGTGGCCAAGCTCGACCAGCGGTCGCATGAAGCGGAACAGCAGGGTCAGCAGCAGGGTCCGGATGTGCTGGCCGTCGACGTCGGCGTCGGCCATCAGGATGATCTTGTGGTACCGCAGCTTGTCGATGTCGAACTCGTCGTGGATGTTGGTGCCCAGCGCGGTGATCAGCGCTTGGACCTCGTTGTTCTTCAGTACCCGGTCGATCCGGGCCTTCTCCACGTTGAGGATCTTGCCACGGATCGGCAGGATCGCCTGGGTCATCGGGTCGCGGCCCTGCTTGGCGGAGCCGCCCGCGGAGTCGCCCTCGACGATGAACAGTTCCGACACCCGGGGGTCGGTGGACTGGCAGTCGGCGAGCTTGCCGGGCATCGAGCCGGACTCCAGCAGCGACTTGCGCCGGGCCAGCTTGCGGGCCTGGGCAGCGGCGATCCGGGCGCGCGCCGCCTGGGACGCCTTCGTGATGATCGTCTTTGCCTCGCCCGGATTGCGCTCCAGCCAGTCGGCCAGCCACTCGTTGCAGGCCCGCTGCACGAAGCTCTTCATGTCGGTGTTGCCGAGCTTGGTCTTGGTCTGCCCCTCGAACTGCGGGTTCGCCAGCTTCACCGAGATGATCGCGGCCAGGCCCTCCCGGATGTCCTCACCGGAGAGCTTCTCGTCGTTCTTGAGCAGCTTCTTGTCGGTGCCGTACTTGTTGACGACGCCGGTCAGCGCGGCCCGGAAGCCCTCCTCGTGGGTACCGCCCTCGTGCGTGTTGATCGTGTTGGCGAACGTGTACACCGACTCGCCGTACGACTCGTTCCACTGCATGGCGATCTCGACGGCCATCCCGTCGCCGTCGGCGCCGAACTCGATCACCGACTTGTGGATCGGGGTCTTGGTCTGGTTCAGGTGCCGGACGAAGTCGGCGATGCCACCCTTGTAGCAGAAGGTGACTTCCCTCTTCTCATCCGTGGCACCGGGCCGCTCGTCGCGCAGCGCGATCGTCAGGCCCCGGTTCAGGAAGGCCATCTCCTGGAGCCGGCGGTAGATCGTCTCGAAGACGAACTCGGTGCTCTCGAAGATCTTCGGGTCCGGCCAGAAGGTCGTGGTGGTACCGGTCCGCCGCGTCGACTCGCCCTTGACCAGCTTGCCGGGCTTGGAGTGGAGGTACTCCTGCCGCCAGACGTACCCGTCCCAGTAGATCACCAGATCCACCCTCGTGGACAGCGCGTTCACCACGGAGATGCCTACGCCGTGCAGGCCGCCGGAGACCGCGTACGCCTTGCCGTCGAACTTGCCGCCGGCGTGCAGCGTGGTCATCACGACCTCGACCGTGGGCCGCTTCTCGGCGGGGTGCATGTCGACCGGGATGCCCCGGCCGTTGTCCACCACCCGGACGCCGCCGTCGGCGAGCAGAGTCACGTCGATCGAATCGCAGTAGCCGGCGAGCGCCTCGTCGACCGAGTTGTCCACCACTTCCCAGACGAGCTGGTGCAGGCCGCGTTCGCCGGTCGAGCCGATGTACATGCCCGGGCGTTTGCGGACCGCTTCCAGTCCTTCGAGTACCGTGATGGATGACGCGTTGTAGTCGCCCGGCTTCTGCTTCGGCGCTGCCACTCTCGATCGCTTTCTCGCCCGCACCGTCGCTGGTCGTGACGGATCGGGCGGGGTCGGGCGGGGTGTCGGCCCGGCCACGGCACGCGAAGTCCCCCCGCACCGGCTGGTGGGAACTGGCGTGCCGATCCCGGGACGGACCGCTGTAGTGATCGGCTGTACTGCCTTCAGTATCCAATCTTACCGTGGCCGGACGACAGAACGGGTGCGTGGCACCCCTTGAAATCGCCGTAGCCGCACGAACCGGCCCTGCTACAACTCCCCCCACACGCCCGGCCCTCGCCGGCACGCGGCTGACCCGAGGGGGATTTTCGATCTTGACGAGTACCACGGAAATTGAGCGGCTCGGAGGGTCGCGCGGAAACCCTCCGGTGCCGTACCCTCCGCCCCGACACGCGCTGTGAGCAAGCAGGCCGGGGGACGCAACCGAACCACGTTCAACTCGGGAGCATCGTTCGCGATGCGGTGCGAGATGGAAAAGTTCGCCGACGAGGAGGGATGGGGCCGCCATGGGGCTGGACAACGTCGCCGTGCAGTGGCCACGCACCGGCCGCTTCTACGAGCCGGTGGCACCGGCCGAGTTCGTCGACTTCGCCGCGCTCGCCGAGAAGGCCCCGGCGACCGCGGCCCCCGCGGCGGCATTGGCCGACCATATCGCCGAAACCGGTACCGTCCGGGCCACCGGGTACAGCCAGCTCGTCGACCTGCTGCTCGGCCTCAACGGCGTGCTGTACGCGACCGAGGCGGAGACCGAGGACGAGGACCCGGTGATCGACCCGGACGGGTGCGCCTGGATCGCCGGCGGCCTGGAGCGCTTCGTCGCCGGCCATGCCGATCTGGGCGAGGAGGTCACCTTCGAGACGATCGGCGAGGTACTGCGCCGGGCCGTCGCCAACGGACGCCTGGCCGACCAGCAACTGCGCTGGCTGGAGGACCGGCTCGCCGCCCTGCGCGACGAGCACGGCGAGCCGCCGCAGTGGAGCTTCACCCTGACCGAGTTGTCGGTACTGGCCGGCTTCTACCGGCGCTGCGCCGACCGGGGCTTCGCGGTCTACGCCGACTTCTGACTACCCGTAGGTGTCCCGGGGTCCCCGGCCGCGTACCCGCCGGGGCCCCTTGGCCCACGACGGCGCGGCCGGGCCGTGGATGTGCAGCCGGGTGACCACGTTGTGGCCGACCTGCGCGGCGATCCGCGCGAGCAGCTTGGCGGCGAGCAGCCGGAGCTGGGTCGCCCAGGCGGTGGACTCCGCCTCGATGGTCAACTCGCCGCCCTCCAGCTTCACCGGCCGGCAGTGCTCGGCGAGATCGGCGCCGACCACCCTGGGCCAGTCGCCGAACACGGTCGCCTCGGCCGCCGGCCGCTCCCAGCCCCGCGCCTTGACCAGCTTGGCGAGGAGCGCGCCGAACGGTTGCGGGTCGCGGGGGTCCGGGCCCGGCCCGGTGTACCCCCGCCGCCGCGCGCCATCGCCGGCGGCCGGCTTGCGGGCCCGCTTCGCCCGGGCGGCATCCAGTACCGCGCGGGCCAGCTCGGGTCCGGATCGTGGCGGCTCATCCACGTCAGGCACGGCGCACCTCCCCCTCCGACACGTCGTACCGTACGCCGCCCAGCCGCGCCGGCACGTCCTCCGGCACGGCACAGGTGACGAGAAGCTGGGCCGCGCCGCCGACCAGCCCGGCCAGCCGGTCCCGGCGCCCGGTGTCCAGCTCGGCGAACACGTCGTCGAGCGCGAGCACCGGCTCGATGCCCTCGGCGCGCAGCAGCTCGTACGCGGCCAGCCGCAGCGCCAGCGCGAACGACCACGCCTCGCCGTGGCTCGCGTACCCCTTCGCGGGCAGCTCGCCGAGGGTCAGCGTGAGGTCGTCGCGGTGCGGGCCGACCAGAGTCACCCCACGCTCCACTTCGGACGGTCGGGCCGTCGCGAGCGCGTCGGCCAGGGCCCGGGTCAGCGCCGCGCGGTCCGGCCCGCCCTCGACACAGGGACGGTACGCCAACGCCGCGGCGCCCCGCCCGGCGGCCACCGCGTCGTACGCCTTCGCGACGTGCGGGCCCAGCGCAGCACACAGCTCCAGCCGCGCGGCCAGCAACTCGGCCCCGTGCCGGGCGAGATGCGTGTCCCAGGCGTCCAATGTGGACAGGTCGCGCTCGCTGGCGCCGGCCTTCCGGGCCAGGTAGGCGGTGCGGAGCAGAGCGTTGCGCTGCTTGAGTACCCGCTCGTAGTCCGCCCGCACCCCGGCGTACCGGGGCTGCCGCGCGACCAGCAGGTCGTCGAGGTACCGCCGCCGCCCGTCCGGATCCCCGCGTACCAGCGCCAGGTCCTCGGGCGCGAACAGCACCATCCGCAGCGCGCCCAGGACGTCGCGCGGCCGCCGGGTCGGTGCCCCGTTCAGCCGCGCCCGGTTCGCCTTCCCCGGCTCCAGCGCCAGCTCCACCAGCAGCGACCGTCCATCGTGGACGATCTCGGTGCGCACGACCGCGCCCGCGGCACCGGTCCGGACCAGCGGCGCGTCCACCGCCACCCGGTGACTGTCCAGTGTGGACACGTAGTGCAGGGCCTCGACGAGGTTCGTCTTGCCGGTCCCGTTCGGGCCGACCAGCACGCTGCAGCCCGGCTCGAACTCGACGGTGACGTGCGGGTACGACCGGAAGTCGACGAGTTCGAGCCGGCGGACGAACATTACTTGTGGACGGCGTGCCCGCCGAACTGGTTGCGCAGCGCGGCGACCGCCTTCATCGCCGGCGAGTCGTCCTGCCGGGACAGGAACCGGGCGAACAGCGACGCGGCGATGACGTTCATCGGTACCGCGAGCCGGATCGCCTCCTCGACCGTCCACCGGCCCTCGCCGGTGTCGTCGGCGTACCCGCGCAACTGGGACAGCTTCGGGTCCTCCTCCAGCGCCCGGTCGAGCAGGTCGAGCAGCCAGGACCGGATGACCGTCCCCTCGCGCCAGGACTTGAAGACGGCCGGCACGTCGGTCACGTACTCCGACGCCTCCAGCAGCTCGTACCCCTCGGCGTAGGCGTGCATCAGCCCGTACTCGATGCCGTTGTGCACCATCTTCGCGTAGTGCCCGGCGCCGACCGGCCCGGCGTGCACGAAGCCG
>JBKPCQ010000377.1:0-12316 GCA_046727455.1 Actinomycetota bacterium
ACCAGGTACCCGTCACCATCGAGGTCGCGACCGGGTGACCACGCGGCACGGGCCGAGGGCGCGGTCGACGGGGGCCGCGCCCAACCATTTGGCCGCTCGCCTAGTGGACCAGGCCGGCGATGAGGCTGACCGAGCCCGCGACGATCACCACGCCGAACAGGTACGACAGCAGTGCGTGGCCGAGTACCGTGCGGCGGATCCCCGGATCCCGGATGCTCGTGTCGGACACCTGATAGGTCATGCCGATCGTGAACGCGATATAGGCGAAGTCGCGGTACGCCGGCGGCGGCGACCCGCCCTGGTCCTCGAAGGCGATACTCCCGGCTCCTGATCCGTGGTAAAGGTCGGCGTAGCGCAGCGTGTAGACGGTGTTGACCACGGTCCACGACAGCACGACCGTGAGCGTCGCCAGGCCGATCAGCAGCACCCGCGCCGGGCCGCTGTCGCGCCCGGCGAGGACGAGGACGAAGCCGGCCCCCAGCAGGCTGGCCACGCTCGCTCCGAGCAGCAGCACGGTGGCCGAGCCGCGCGGCTCGTCCTCCGGCCGGGCCAGCTGCCTGGTACGCGCACCGTCGGCCCGCGCGATGATCGGCCAGACGCTGGTCAGGAACGCCAGCGCGGCCGCATCCCAGCCGACGACCACGGCAATCCCCCACCCTACGGACGAAACGAGCGCGCCGACGACGACCAACCCGATCGCGGCCACCACGATGGCGCGCCGCATCGCGAGGGGGTGCCAACCCAGCCATGGACGGCGGTCCTCCTTGGACAAGATCGACTCCCTCCTCGTCGAGACGAACCTGCCCGGAAGGCAGATGGTCCCAGGGTCGGTGGCAATGGGACCATCCCTCCCGTGGACACGACCACCGCCCGGCCGACCCTCGCCCGGCGGCAGCTCGTCCGGCTCGTCGGCGGGCTGCTGACCGGGGTACTCCTGGCCGCCCTGGACCAGACGATCGTGGGGACGGCGCTGCCGACCATCGTCGGCAGGCTCGGCGGGATCAACCACTACTCCTGGGTCGTCACCGCGTACCTGCTCGCCTCGACCGCCTCCACCCCGCTCTACGGCAAGGTCTCCGACCTGTACGGGCGCCGGCCGGTGCTGATGTTCGCCATCGGCACGTTCACGCTGGGCTCGCTGCTGGCCGGCGCCGCCCAGGACATGACGGAGCTGATCGCCACCCGGGCATTGCAGGGCCTCGGCGCGGGTGGCCTCATCACCCTGGCGTTCACCATCGTGTCGGACGTGCTGCCACCCCGCGACCAGGCCCGGTACCAGGGACTGTTCGGTGCCGTATTCGGCCTGGCCAGCCTCGCCGGACCGCTGGTCGGGGGATACCTCGCCCAGCACAACTGGCGCTGGATCTTCTACATCAACGTGCCACTCGCGATCCTCGCCGCCGTCCTGTGCGACCGCACGCTGCGCCTGGTGCCGCACGAGCGCCGTACCCACCGCATCGACTGGGCCGGCGCGGCGCTGCTGGTCGGCGCGGTGGTCTGCCTGCTGCTCGTGCTGTCGCTCGGGGGAAGCAAGGGCTGGGCCTGGGGCTCCGTCCGGGTGGCCGGGCTGCTCGCCGGCTCGGCCCTGCTGACCGTCGCGTTCGTCCTGGTCGAGCGGCGCGCCCCGGAGCCGGTACTGCCGCCGCGGCTGTTCCGCTCGCGGACCTTCACCCTCGCCAACGCGGCCACCTTCGTGCTCGGCTTCGCCATGTTCGCCGCGATCGTGTTCGTTCCCCTGTACCTGCAGATCGTCAAGGGCGTCACACCGACCCGGTCGGGCCTGCTGATGCTGCCGATGATGGGCGGGCTGATCTGCACGTCGATCGTCTCCGGGCGCCTGATCAGCAGGTTCGGCCGGTACCAGCTCTTCACCGTCGCCGGTACCGGGGTGGTGAGTGTCGGGCTGGCCGGGTTCGGCCTGCTGCCTGTGGGCCAGGCGCCGCAGGGCTTCACCCCGTACCAGATCGGCGCGCCGCTGTGGCGGGTGGACCTCTGCATGCTCGTCATCGGCTGCGGGATGGGCCTTGCCATGCAGCCGTTGATCCTGGCCGCCCAGAACGGCCTCGACGCGGCGGACCTGGGCACCGGCACCTCTCTCGTCACGTTCTTCCGGTCGTTGGGCGGCGCGGTCGGCGTCGCCGCGCTCGGTGCGGTGCTCAGCAACCGGCTGGCCGCCGAGTTGCACCCGCTGCTCGTCACCGCCGTCCAGCGGCTCCCGCTGTTCGACGCGATCGCCTGGGGACGGCGCCTGCCCCACCTGACCATCAAGGACCCGCAGTTGATCCAGCACATGCCGGTACCGCTGCGCGACGGCATCCGGTACGGCTTCCTGCTGGCCCTGCGCCCGGTCTTCCTGGTCGCCGCGGCGGTCTCCTGGGTCGCCGTCCCGCTCTGCCTGGCCCTGCCCGACCGGGAGCTGGAGTCAGGCGGTGCGCCCGGCGGCAGCGACGACACCCAGCCGGCGTAGCGCCGACATGTCAGCCACCGGCGACGCGGTACCGGTGCTCGGGCCGGCCGGTGCCGCCGTACCGGAGCTGGAGTTCGACCACGCCGTGCTGGGCGAGGTAGGACAGGTACCGCTGCGCGGTCGGCCGGCTGATGCCGACGAGTTCGGCCACCTCGGCGGCTGAGACGTCGTGCCCGGCCTCGCGCACCGCGTCGCGGACCAGGGCGAGCGTGGGGGCCGAGTGCCCCTTCGGCGGCTGGGCCGGCAGGGCCGGTCGGTGGAGCGTGCCGTACAGGGCGTCCACGTCGTGCTGGTCGGCCTCGCGCAACGAGGTGAGCCGCTGCCGCAGGTCGAGGTATGCGGTGAGGCGCTCCTTGAGGGTGCCGAAAGCGAACGGCTTCACGAGGTAGTTGACCGCGCCGAGCTGCATGGCGGTGCGGACGCTGACGACGTCCCGGGCCGCGGTCACCGCGAGCACGTCCGGGCGCGGGTGGGCCCGTTCGGCGAGGCGGCGCATCACGCCCAGCCCGTTTTCGTCGGGCAGGTACAGGTCGAGCAGGATCAGGTCGGGTACCAGCTCGTCGACGGCGGCCAGCGCGGCGGCCGCGGTGTGCGCCTTCCCGGCCACCGCGAACCCGTCGACCCGCTCGACGTAGGCCGCGTGGATCGCGGCGACCCGGAAGTCGTCGTCGACGACGAGCGTCCTGATCATCGCGTGCCCACGAGGGAGTGCGCGGGCAACCGGACGGTGAACGTCGCGCCTGGACCGGACGAGACGCGGACGGTACCGCCGAGCCGGGCGACCACCCGGTGCACCAGCGCCAGCCCGAGCCCCCGGCGCACCGGCCCCCGTGCCTTCTTGGTGCTGTACCCGTCCTGGAAGATCTCGTCCACCGCTTCGGGGTCGATCCCCGGGCCGGTGTCCGCGACGCGTACCGTCGTCCCGGTCTCCTCCTCCGCGACGAGCAGGGTGACCGTGCCACCGGCGCCGCCCACCGCGTCGATCGCGTTGTCCAGCAGGTTGCCGACGATGGTCAGCAGCGCCTGGGTGTGGTCCGGGGCCTCGCCCAGCCACGACTCGGCGGCCAGCCTCAGCTCCACCCCGCGTTCGGCGGCGACGGTCTGCTTGGCCAGCACCATCGCCGCGACGAGCGGGTTGCCGATCCGTTCGCGGATCGCCTCGGCCCGGTCGGCGCTGCCGGCCCGGGTCTCGGTGATGTACGCCAGCGCCTGGTCCGGTTCCCCCAGCTCGATCAGGCCGGCGAGGGTGTGCATCTGGTTGGCGAACTCGTGCTGCTGCGCCCGCAGCGCGTCCGTCAGTCCCCGGACGTTGTCCAGCTCCCGCAGCACGCCGACCAGCTCGGTGCGGTCCCGCAGGGTGACGATCGCGCCGAGCGCCCGGCCGCGCAGGGTCACCGGCATCCGGTTCACGGTGAGGCAGCGCTCGTCGGTGAGCACGGTCTCGTCCGGTCCGAGCTGGGTACCGCTGAGCAGGTCGCGCAGCCGGCCCGGGGGCAGCAGGTCGTCGAGCGGGCGGCCGAGCGCGGCGGTACCGATGCCGAGCAGCCGGCGCGCCTCGTCGTTGACGACGGTCACCCGGCCGGCGGTGTCGAACGCGATCACGCCCTCCCGGATACCGTGCAGCATCGCCTCCCGCTCCTGCAGCAGGCCGGCGAACTCGTGCAGCTCCAGGCCAAAGGTGGTGCGCTTGAGGCGCCGGGCGAGCAGGTAGGACGCCGCCGCGCCGGCCGCGAGCGCGACCGCGATGTAGAGCACGAAGACCGGAAGCTCGCGCTGCAGCGCGATGCTGATCTCCGTCTCCAGGATTCCGGCGGAGACCTCGCCGACGAGGTTGCCGGACGGGCCGTACACCGGCGCCTTGCCGTTGGCCGAGCGGCCCAGGCTGCCGTTGTCCACGCCGGTGTGGCCGTGCCCGTCCAGTGCGATGAGCGGTTCCTCGACGGCCTGGCCGATCAGCCTGGTGTTCGGGTGCGAGTGGCGTACCCCGTGCAGGTCGATCACCACCACGTACGCGGCGTCCGAGGCGGCCCGGATGCGCTCGGCGGTGCTCTGGATCGCGTTGCCGGAGTCGCCGTACTCCAGCGCCTCCCGGATGAGCGGGATGCCGGCCACGGTCTGCGCGATCGCGAGGGCGCGGTCCTGGTACTGGCCGTCGAGGTGGTCGCGCTCGGCGGTGGTGAACAGCCCGAAGCCGATCAGCGCCGCGGTGGCGAGGATGACCAGCTGGCTGGCCACGATCTGGGTCGACAGCTTCCGGATCGCCATACCGCATTGTCACCGCTTGCTGGGGCGCGGCGCACCGGTACCGGCGGTGAGCAGAACGCACACAACAGCGAGCAAGACGAAGAACCCGCCAAAGCCGCGCAACTCTCGCCCGCACGCCGGCCGGCTCCTAACGTCTGCGCAACCTGTCCGAGACGGTCCAGTGATGAGGCGGACACATGCGGCGATCAACCAACCAACCGGGCGGGCGCCCGCCGGCCATCGAGCTTCGCGAGGTGACCAAGCGCTTCCGGACGCCCGACGGCTCCGCGTACACCGCTCTGCGGGACCTGTCGATGACCGTGGCGCCGGGCGAGTTCTGCGCCGTGGTCGGGCCGACCGGATGCGGCAAGTCGACCACGTTGTCGCTGGTATCCGGGCTGGAGCGGGCGAGCGAGGGCGAGGCACTGGTCGACGGGGTACCGGTGACCGGGATCGGCCGCGAGGTCGGCTTCATGTTCCAGACCGACGCCGTCTTCCCGTGGAAGTCGGTGCTCGCCAACGTGGCGGCCGGGCCGCTCTTCCGGGGTACGCCCCGCCGCGCGGCACTGCGCGACGCCCGGGAGTGGGTGCGCCGGGTCGGGCTCGCCGGCTTCGAGGCGCACTACCCGCACCAGCTCTCCGGCGGGATGCGCAAGCGGGTGGCGCTCGCCCAGACGCTCATCAACGAGCCGCGGATCCTGCTGATGGACGAGCCGTTCTCGGCCCTGGACGCGCAGACCCGCCAGATCATGTCCGACGAGCTGCTCGGGCTGTGGGAGCTGACCCGGCCCTCGGTCGTCTTCGTCACGCACGACCTGGAGGAGGCCATCGCCCTCGCCGACAAGGTCGTCGTCCTGACCGTCGGGCCGGGCACGGTCAAGGCCGAGTTCCCGGTCGACCTGCCCCGGCCGCGCCGGGTGCAGGAGATCCGGTTCGAACCGGCGTTCGTCGCGCTGTACGAGCGGATCTGGGGCGCGCTGCGCGACGAGGTCCAGCTCGCTTATGCCGGTACCACTGAAGGGGTTTCCGCATGACCACCACGGACCTGGCCGCCGCCGCGCCGGCCGGCACCACCGCGGACCCGCGCCCCCGCGCGCGGCGCCGCCGCAGGCGCCTGCTGGTACGGCTGTGCCAGCTCGCCATCGTCGTCGTGTTCGTCGCCGGCTGGGAGCTGGCCGTGCGGGCCGGCTGGCTCGACCAGTTCACCTATGGCCGCCCCTCGCAGGTGCTCAGCCAGCTACGCGCGTGGTTCCAGCACGGTACCGAGGTCGGCTCGCTGGGCTTCCAGGTCTGGGTGACCATGCAGGAGGCGCTGATCGGCTTCGCCATCGGCGTGGGCCTGGGAGTCGTCTGCGGCGTCGCGCTCGGGCGCATCCAGTTCCTGGCCGACGTGTTCGGCCCGTTCATCAAGATGATGAACTCGATCCCCCGGATCGTGCTCGGCGCGATCTTCGTGATGTGGTTCGGGCTGGGCATCAACTCGAAGATCGCCCTCGTCATCGTGCTGGTGTTCTTCGCCGTGTTCTTCAACGCCTTCCAGGGCACCCGCGAGGTCGACCGCAACCTCGTCGCGAACGCGCGGGTGCTCGGCGCCTCGCCGCAGAAGGTCACCTGGCAGGTGGTCGTACCGTCCGCGATGACCTGGATCATCGCGAGCCTGCACATCGCCTTCGGCTTCGCGCTGATCGGCGCGATCGTCGGCGAGCTGCTCGGCGCCCAGCACGGCCTGGGCCTGCTGATCGAGACCGCGAAGGGCACCTTCAACCCCAGCGGCGTGTACGCCGGCATGCTCATCATCGCGGTCATCGCCCTGGCCGCCGAGTGGCTCATCACGCTGCTGGAGAAACGACTGCTGCGCTGGCGGCCTCCCCAGCTCGCCACCCCGGACCTGTAACCGTTCCCCGAAGGAGTAACCGATGACCAGACTGCGGTTGGCGGCGTGTGCCGTACTCGTGCTCGGCCTCGCCGCCTGTGCCGACGACGCCGCGAAGAACCCCGGCTCCGGTGGCGCGACGACCGGTGCCAGGACCACCGTGAAGATCATGGTGGGTGGCCTGAACAAGCAGATCTACCTGCCGGCGATGCTCACCCAGCAGCTCGGCTTCTACGCCGAGCAGGGCCTGGACGTCCAGCTCTCCGACGAGCCGGCCGGCGTCGACGCGGAGAACGCGATGATCGCCGGCCAGGTCGACGGCGTGATCGGCTTCTACGACCACACCATCGACCTGCAGTCCAAGGGCAAGCAGACCGAGTCGGTCGTACAGTTCTCCCAGGCGCCCGGCGAGGTGGAGCTGGTCCGCGCGGACCAGGCGGACACCATCAGATCCGCCGCCGACTTCAAGGGAAAGCACCTCGGCGTCACCGGGCTCGGCTCGTCCACCAACTTCCTCACCAAGTACCTGTCGGTGCACGCCGGCGTACCGGTGGACCAGATCACCCCGGTCGCCGTCCAGGCCGGCCCCACGTTCGTCGCCGCCTTGCAGCACAAGCAGATCGACGCCGGGATGACCACCGAACCGACCATCACCACGGCGGTGTCCCAGGGCCTGGCGAAGGTACTGATCGACATGCGTACCGTGGACGGGGCGCGGGCCGCGCTCGGCGGTACCTACCCGGCCGCGTGCCTGTACATGACGACCGCGTGGGTCGGCGGCCATCAGGACGCCGCGCAGAAGCTGGCGAGCGCGTACGTGAAGACGTTGAAGTGGATCAGCGCGCACTCGGGTGCGGAGATCACCGACAGGATGCCGGCGGACTACTACAGCGGTATCGGCAAGGACGCATACGCCAAGGCCCTCGACGCGGGGAAGGGCATGTTCACGCCCGACGGGGTCATGCCGGCCGACGGGCCGCAGACCGTGCTCAATGTGCTGAACGCGTTCGACCCCACGGTCCAGGGGCACACCGTCGACCTGAGCAGGACGTACACCACCGAGTTCGTCAGCAGGGCGGGTTCGGCCTCCTGACCGGTACCGGCTCGGGGCGCCCCCGCGAGGGCGGCCCGATCCGGCGGGATGCTCTTCTCGGCCCGGGTGCCGCTGGTACCGGTGCTAGCGCTTCACGCCAATCGCGCCGTACATGCATACTTCGTCTTCGCTCGCATGCGGCGCGTCACCTTCGTCGACACGCCATGTGGTTACCGGCGAGATACCCGGTTCTACGAGATCGAGCCCGTCGAAGAACCTGGCGAACTGCGACCGGCTACGTGGGTAGAACACGCCGTGCTTGCCATCGCGGATCTCCTGGACGAACACGTCCGGCCAGTAGTCCGTGGTCGAGTGCGTTATGGCGAGGTAGCTGCCCGGCGGCAGCGCGTCCATGAGGCGCCCGACCACGCCGTAGGGATCGTCCTCATCGGGGATGAAATGCAGGAGCGCAAAGAGTAGCAGCGCGACCGGCTGAGTCAGGTCGAGCGTTTCGCGCAGGTCGGGCGCACCGAGAATCGCATCGGGGTTCCGGACATCCGCGTCGATGTATGCAGTCTTGCCGGCCGGGTCGCCGACCATCAGTGCGCGGGCGTGGACCAGCACCAGCTTGTCGTTATCGACGTAGATGACCCGTGATTCCGGCGCGATTGACTGCGCGATCTCATGGGTGTTCGGGCTGAGCGGAATGCCGGTGCCGATGTCGATGAACTGGCGGATACCGGCATCCCGCGCGAGGAAGGCTACCGCCCGGTGAAGGAACCGCCGGTTTTCGATGGCTGCTGTCCGGACCGTCGGGAATGCCCTGGCCACGGCATCGCCGTATTCGCGGTCGGCCGCGAAGTTGTCCTTGCCGCCGAGCCAGTAGTTGTAGACCCGTGCGGGTTGCGAAACCGTCGTGTCAAGGGCATGACCCGCGTGCTCGTCAGCAGTCATGGTGGACATTGTTCTTGCCCGGCACAGACCAAGGCAAGGGGGTCTACGTAGCTGTCGAGCGGATCAGTCCGGTGCGTCGCCCACCAGGCCGGCGAGCTGGAGCAGTAACCGCTTGACCTCGGTGGCCTCGTACCGGGGCCGGGCCGCGTCCGGCCGGGAGCACAGCAGGATCGGGCCGTCCGACGGGTCGCCGGGCAGGCGCCCGTGTGAACCGCGTACCGCGGCGGCCCCGGCATCCAGGCCGACCACGCTCATCAGGTACCGCATGCCGAGCTTCTTGCGCAGCAGCGCCAGCCCGGCCCGGCGCTTGGCCGCCCCGGGCGCGGCCGGGTCGAACAGCAGCTCGGCGGGGTCGTACCCGGGCTTGCGGTGGATCTCCACCAGCCGGGCGAAGTCCGGCGCCCGCGCGTCGTCCAGCCAGTAGTAGTACGTGAACCAGGCATCCGGCTCGGCGAGCAGGACCAGCTCGCCGGATCGGGGGTGGTCCAGGCCCTGCGCGGCCTTTCCGGCGTCGTCGAGCACCTCGGCCACTCCGGGCAGGTCGGTGCACAGCTTGCGGACCGCCTCGGTGTCGGCCGGGTCGGCGACGTACACGTGGGCGATCTGGTGGTCGGCGACGGCGAACGCCCGGGAGGTCCACGGGTCCAGGTATTCCATGCCGTCCTGGGTGTGGACGCGCAGCAGCCCGGCGGAGCGCAGCGCCCGGTTGACGTCGACCGGGCGGCGGGCCTCGGTGATGCCGTACTCGGACAGCACGACCACGGTCGCCCCGCGCGCCCGGGCCGCGTCGAGCAGCGGCCCGAGCACCCCGTCCAGCTCAGCGGCGGCGGCCGCGGCCTGCGGTGCGGACGGCCCGAAGCGTTGCAGGTCGTAGTCGAGATGCGGGACGTACACCAGGGTCAGGTCCGGGTTGTGCCGGGCCATGACCTGCTCGGCGGCCCGGCAGATCCAGCGCGAGGACGGCAGGCCGGCGGCCGGACCCCAGTAGGTGAACAGCGGGAACGGGCCCAGCTCGGCGGTCAGCTCGCCGTGCAGCTCGGGTGGGTACGTGTAGCAGTCCGGCTCCTTGCGTCCGTCGGCGTAGTAGATCGGGCGCGGGGTCACCGTCCAGTCGACGTCCGCGCCCATGGCGTACCACCAGCAGATATTGGCCACCGTGTAGCCGGGACGGGCCCGCCGGGCCGCGTGCCACAGCTTGTCCCCACCCACCAGCGCGTTGTGCTGGCGCCACAGCAGCACCTCGCCCAGGTCGCGGAAGTACCAGCCGTTGCCGACGATGCCGTGCTCGCGCGGCAGGGCGCCGGTCAGCAGCGTCGACTGCACGGTGCAGGTGACCGCGGGCAGCACGGTGCCCAGCTCGGCCTGCCAGCCGGTGTCCGCGACCGCGGCGAGGCGCGGCATGTGGCCGAGCAGCCGCGGCGTGAGCCCGACGACGTCGATGACGACCAGTGGTGTCATGAGGCGGCCTTCGGCGTCATGAGGCGGCCTTCAGGCCGAGGGCGAGCAGTTCGTCGCGGGTGAAGGCCAGCTCGGCGGCGATCCCCTCGGCCAGTTGCGCCGGCCCGGACGGGCGCCGCGCCGGGGGCAGCACGCTCCAGGTGTACGTCTCCACGTCGAGATGGTCGCAGACCGCCGTCGCGCCGCCGAGCAGCGCCACGAGCGCGGCGCGCAGGACCGGCAGCGTCGAGTGCAGCGGCGGTTCGGGCGCGGCATGGACCGGCACGTGGTAGTGGATGCGCCACGGGCCGGACAGCTTGCGGTCCAGCGCCTCGTCCAGGTCGTCGGTCCCCTGGCCGCCGGCCGAGCGGGTCTGGTGCAGGAACCTCGGCTCGGCGTACCCGCGCAACGCGGCCTCGGCAGCGCCCGGATCATCGGCCGCGAGCGCCGCCGACACCTGTACCTTCGCCACGGGCAGCCCGGCTCGGGCGAGTGCGACCAGCGCCGCCGCCGGCTCCTCCCACGCGCACGCCAGGTGGGCCAGGTCAAGGCAGACACCCAGATAGTCGGTGTCCACAGTGGACAGATGGGCGACCGCCTCGGCGGTGGACTCGACCACGCAACCGGGCTCCGGCTCGAAGGCCACCCGGACCGGCCGGCCGCTGGCGCGATGCAACACGGAGAGCTGGGCCGCCAGGGCATCCAGCATCCGCCCGGCAGCCGCCGACCGCTCCGCTCCCCACGGGGTGCGCCACGCCAGCGGGAGCGTGGACACCGAGCCGCGCGCCGCGTCGTCGGGCAACAGGTCGACCAGGATCCGGGCCAGGTCGACGGTGTACTCCAGCCGCTCGACGCTGGTCCAGTCCGGCTGGTACACCGCGTACTTCACCACGGGCGCGTGGAACGACTGGTACGGGAAACCGTTGAACGTCACCACTTCCAGCCCGCGCGCCTCCAGTTCGCCGCGTAGCCGGCGCACGGCGGACGGGTCGGTGGCGAGTTCGGCGGCGACCGGCCGGGCCAGCCACAGCCCCACCCCGAGCCGGTCGGTCGCGAGCAGTTCGCGGACCGGCACGGCGTACCGGTCGAGCTGTGCCACGATCTCGGCCAGCTCCTCCCCCGGGTGCACGTTGGTGCAGTATCCGAGGTGGACGGTCTGCCCGTCGGCGTGTTGGAACCGCATCAGCTACCACCCCGCAGGATCGAGTTGCCCTCGAACGTCGGCTCAATGCTGTCCACTGTGGACAGCTCGAGCTTGCCGGACCGGCCGTAGAACTCCACCGGGTTGCGCCACAGCACGAGGTCCACGTCGTCGTCGGTGAACCCGGCCGCCCGCATCGCCTCGCCGGTACGCAGGGTCAGCAGCGGGTCGGACCGGCCCCAGTCCGCCGCCGAGTTCACCAGCACCCGCGCCAGCCCGTACTCCTGGAGGATCGCCACCATCCGCGGCGGCGACATCTTGGTGTCCGGATAGATGGAGAACCCCATCCAGCAGCCGGTGTCCTTGACCAGCCCGACGGTCACCTCGTTGAGGTGGTCCACCACCACCCGCCCCGGCTCGATACCGGACTCCTTGACCACGTCGAGGCTGCGCTCGGTGCCGCGCCGCTTGTCCCGGTGCGGAGTGTGCACCAGCGCCGGCAGCTCGTACTCGACGGCCAGCGCGAGCTGCGCCGCGAACACCTCGTCCTCCTGCGGCGTCATCGAGTCGTAGCCGACCTCGCCGACCGCCACGACCGAGTCCTTGGCGAGGTAGCGGGGCAGCACGTCGAGCACGCCCCGGCAGCGCGGGTCGTTGGCCTCCTTGGGGTTCAGCGCGATGGCGCAATGGTGCCGGATGCCGAACTGGCTGGCCCGGAACGGTTCCCAGCCGACCAGCGAGTCGAAGTAGTCGGTGAACGAGCCGACGCTGGTCCGCGGCTGCCCCAGCCAGAAAGCCGGCTCCACCACCGCCCGTACGCCGGCCGCGGCCATCCGCTCGTAGTCGTCGGTGGTCCGCGAGGTCATGTGGATGTGCGGGTCGAAGATGCGCATCAGGACCCCTCCGCTGGGATCAGCTTGTCCAGCAACGCGGTCGCGTCGGCGGGCATGGTGCGGCCGGCGGCCCGCCGCTCCTCCGCCAGGCCGGCCAGCATCGTGGCCAGCTCGGCGTCGGCCCGCTCGGCCAACCCGTGCACGACGCTCAGCGGCACGCCCATGAACACGCACTTGAGCACCGCCTGGCGCCACATCGCGTCATCCAGGTGGCGCGCGTACGGGCCGAGGGCCGCGGCCACCAGGCGCGGATCGTTGGTACGGATCGCGTCGT
>JBKPCQ010000378.1:0-22558 GCA_046727455.1 Actinomycetota bacterium
CGTCGGCGCCGTGCCCGACCAAGGCCTCCGTGAGGCGACGGCTCGGCAGCCCGAGCCGGAAGCTCGGGTACCCCGGCATCGGCACCGACGGCACGCGCACCACCGGGTAGGGGAACCGGCCCGCCACCCGCGCGGTACCGGAGGCCGGCACCGGCGCGATGACCACCGGCCGGTGTCCGCGCACCACGAGTTGCTCGGCGACGCGGACCACCGAGTGGGCGACGCCGTTGATGTCCGGTGGGAACGACTCCGAGATGATCGCGACCCGCATGGCACCAAGGTGCGGCTCCCGGCGGTGCGGCAGGCCACAATGACCTGACACGTTGGCGAAGAATGCGTTATATCTCGTACCTGTCGCCGGGCCGGACCAGATCCACCGGTCCCGGGAAGGTCGCCTCCGCCGCCTGCCGGGTGGCGACCGGGTCGCCCCACGCGCTGACCAGGTGGGTCAGCAGGAGCCGCCCGACATCGGCCTTGGCCGCCGCCTCGCCCGCCTCGCGGCCGGTCAGGTGCAGGTCCGGTGGGTTGTCCTCGCCATCGACGTAGCTCGCCTCGCAGAGGAACGCGTCGGCGCGCTGGGCCAGCCGGACGAGCGCGTCGCACGGCGCGGTGTCCGCCGAGTACGCCAGCGACCGGCCGGCGTGCTCGATGCGGACCCCGAACGTCTCCACCGGGTGGTTGACCCGCTCCACGGTCACCGCGAACGGCCCGATCGGAAAGCTGCCCGGGGTCAGTGTCCGGAAGTCGTAGACGTCGTCCAGCGGCTCCTCGTCCGGGCTCCCGTACGCCGCCATCAGCCGCCGCCGTACCCCCGCCGGCCCGTACAGGGGCAGTCGCGGGTACGGCCCGTCCGGCGCGTACCGCCGGACCACCACGTAGTGGCAGGCATCCAGTATGTGGTCGGAGTGCAGGTGGGAGAGCAGGATCGCGTCGATCCGCTGCAGGTCGGCGTAGCGCTGCAGGGCCGACAGGGAGCCGCTGCCGAAGTCCACCAGCAGCCCGAAGCCGTCGGCTTCGACCAGGTACGCCGAGCAGGCGGAGTCGGCGGACGGAAAGCTGCCGGCGCAGCCGAGTACGGTCAACCTCATGCGCCCGCCCGGGTGAGGACTCCCGCCGAGGCGGCCGCCTCGGGGCCCAGGAACCGGTACGCCAGGCGGCCGAACACCGCCGGGTCACCGGTGGCCAGGAACCGGTGCGCCGGGGTCGGCGCGTCGTCCGGCCGGAACAGCTCCCGCACGTTGAGCACCCGGTACACGTCCTTGGCGGTTTCGTCAGCGCTGGACACCAGCGTGACACCGTCCCCCATGACGAGGCCGATCACGCCGGCCAGAAGTGGATAGTGGGTGCAGCCGAGCACCAGCGTGTCGACCGAGGCTTCCTGCAACGGTTCCAGGTACCCGCTGGCGAGCCCGAGTAACGCACGACCCGAGGTGATCCCGCGCTCCACGAAGTCCACGAACTGGGGACACGCCACCGGATGTACCGTAACCTGCGGCGCGGCGGCGAACGCGTCGGGGTACGCGCCGCTGGTGATCGTCGCGACCGTGCCGATGACCCCCACATGGCCGTTGCGGGTGGCGGCCACCGCCCGGCGCACCGCCGGCCGGATCACCTCGACCACCGGGACCCGGTACCGCTCCCGCGCGTCGGAAAGGCATGCGGCGGAGGCGGCGTTACACGCGATGACCAGCATCTTCACGCCGGAGTCGACGAGCTGGTCCAGGCATTCCAGCGCGTACCGGCGCACGTCGGCGATCGGCTTGGGCCCGTACGGCTGGTGCGCCGTGTCCCCGAGATAGGTGACCTGCTCGTGCGGGAGCTGGTCGAGGATCGCACGGGCTACCGTCAGGCCGCCGACTCCGGAGTCGAAGATGCCGATCGGCGCGTCCGTCACGGTGCGGAGCCTACGCCGACATGCGGCCCCTTCCGCAGGCGTTCAGCGATAGATGTCGCTAACGTGACAGGCGCAGGGTCGCCTGTACCGGCGTGGCGTTACAGCCCATGCAGCCGACCATTGCGCACCGTGTCAGCGAAGGTCCCAGAACGGGTGGAGACGTGTCTATGCAGGAGACCCACCAACCGGCCGCCGGTACCGATCCGGCCGGCCTGTCGTCGGTCACCGGCGCTTTCCGCCGGGTGGCCGCTCCGCAGTCCCGGCGCCCGAAGCTGCGCACGCTGGCCGGCCTCGCCGGCTGGGCGGCGGCGATCGGCGTGATCGGCCTGATCATCGGGGTACGCGGCCTGATCCTCATCCTGGTCGCGGAGGTCCCGCACTGGTTCGAGCCCACGTTGATCATCATGGGGCTCGTCGGCATCGCCCTGACCGCCGCCGCCTTCCTCACCGTGCAGTACCGTTACGTGCCCTGGGCGCTCCTCGGCCTGAGCTCGGCGGTCCTGCTCGCCTCGATCATCGCGACCGGCTCGGTGTAGCCCGGTGTTCCGCACCCCGCAGGTCGTTCTCTTCAGCGGGAACGTCCCACGGGCGGCCGCGTTCTACGAACGCCTCGGGTTCACCGAGACGTTCCGGGTACCCGCCGAGGGTGAGCCGATCCACGTGGATCTCGCCCTCGACGGGTACCGGATCGGTATCGCGTCGGTCGCGTCCACCCGCGAGGACCACGGCCTCGACCCGGTACCGGAAGGCCAGCGGGCCGCCGTCATCCTCTGGACCGACGACACCGCCGCCGCGTTCGCCGACCTGACCGCGCAGGGAGCCCCGGCCCTGGCCGCCCCGCACGAGTGGCTGGGTCGCCTACTCATCGCCTGGATCGCCGACCCGGACGGCAACCCGATCCAGCTCGTCCAGTCTCTGTGACGACAATGTCTCAGTGAGTGTCGAACTCGCCGTCCTTCGCCGCCGCGATGAACGCCGCCCACGCGGCGGTCCCGAACACGAGTACCGGCCCCGTCCGGTCCTTGCTGTCGCGTACCGCAACGGCGTCGTCAAGCTCAGCAACCTCGACACACGCCCCGTTGCCGCCGGAGCGGCTGCTCTTCCGCCACACCGCCCGGTCCATGTCTGGCTTCTGCACCTCTGCACCTCCTCCCCCGTCTCTAGATTGTCTCGGTCAGGTCGGCGATGAAGCCAACGGAATCGGCCGGGCTCAGCGCGGCCGCCCGTAGGTGCTCGAAGATCCCGGCATAGCGCCGGACCTCGACGTCCCGCTCCAGGAACAGATCCCCCGCCATGCTCTCGATGTAGACCAGGTCGGGATCGGCCGCGTCGGGGAAGTCCATGACGACGAATGATCCGAGCATCCCCGGATGTGCTCCCACGGCACAGGGCAGCACCTGCACAGTTACGTGCGGCTGCCGGGACGCCGCGACCAGAAGCTGGAGTTGCTTCGCCATCACGTTCTCGCCGCCGACGAGCCGGTGCAGCACCGCCTCGTCGACAATCGCCCAGAGCCGGAGCGGTTTCTTCTTGGCGAGCACCGCCTGCCGCTGGAGCCGAGCCTCGACCCGGTGCTCCACCTCGTCCTCAGTGGCCAGCGGCAGGACGCCCGTGATGACCGCCCGGGCGTAGTCCTCGGTCTGGAGCAGGCCGGGCACGAACGAGCTTTCGTAGGCCCGCAGGCTGCGCGCCTCGGTCTCGAAGCTGATGTACGTGGTGTACTGCTCGGGCAACTCCGAGTCGTAGCCCTGCAACCAGCCGGGCTCGCCCGACTGCTGGGACAGCGCGATCAGCTCGACGCGCCGCGCCTCGTCGGTCACCCCGTACTTGTCCAGGAGGGCCATCAGCGTCCGCCGCTGCGGACGCACCTTCGCGGTCTCGATCCGGTACAGGGTCGCGCTGTTGATGGCCGTCTGATCGCTCACCTGCTCACGGGTCAGCCCAGCAGCCGCCCGCAGCCGGCGTAGCTCGGTAGCGAGCCGGCGCAGGCGCACGGTGGGCGGCGGCCGTCGAGGCGACACGTCCATGTCCTTTCGCTCCCGTCTGGTCAGAGTCTCCCCGCCGTGCAGATGCACGGACAAGGCGGGGTAGGCGGATGTCACTAGAGACTATGCATTTCTTGCATCTTACTTATTGCGCGCGCACGATGGGCCCATGCTGGAGTTGGCGTTGCTGGGAAGCGGCCTGCTGGGATTCGCGGTCGGCCTGTTCAGCTTCAAGGTGAAGGCCCGCTGGTGCCCCGAGCACGGGTTGACCCTGACCTGTCCGCAATGCACGGCGCGGTGAAGGTCCAGACGATCCGGCTCGTCGTCGCGGACGAGGCCGAGGAGATGTACTTCAGGACGGTGTGGCACCTGATCGACGCGCTGTGGATCGTCGGCGCGCGCAACCAGGTGGTACCGGTTCTGGAGAGGCTGTTCGAAGAGGCTTTCGCCGAGTGGGAAAGCCATGTCTCCATCGCCCGGGCAACAGGAGCCGCACGGGATCTATAGCATCCATGCTATGACCTGGGGTACCGTCGAGCTGGAACCGGAGGTCCGCAACTGGCTGGAAGGACTGCCTACAGTCCTGTTCGCCCGAGCGGCGTTCTACGTCGACCTCCTCGGCGAACAGGGCCCGCTGCTAGGCGAGCCGTATACCAGGCAGCTTGACGGCAAGCTGCGGGAGCTGCGGTTCTACCTCGATCGGGATGCGGTACGGGTGACCTATTGGATCGCCCCGGAGCGGCGGATCGTCCTATTGACGGTGTTTACGAAGACCCGGATGCGCGAGGACCGTGAGGTCGACCGGGCAAGGCGGGCGCTGGCGCGTTGCATCGCGGAAGCGCACGCCCTGGAGGAGGAGTCAGGGCATGAGCGGGCGGGCTGACTGGGGCGAACTGCGGCAGCGACGGATGGCCGAGCCCGGCGCCACCGAGGCGTACGACGCGGCGCGGCTTGCGTTCGAGCTTGGTCGCTCGGTCCGGGAACTGAGGGAACAGCACGGCTGGAGCCAGGCGCAGCTGGCCGAGGTGGCCGGGATGACGCAGTCTGCCGTGGCTCGTTTCGAGGCCGGCGGCACCGTACCCACCCTGCCGGTCCTGGAGCGACTCGCCCGGGCACTGGACGTCGAGCTGGCGGTCCGGTTCACCCCCAAACACGCAGCTTAAGCCCAGAGCTGGCCTTCGAGGCTTTCCTCGGCTTCGGCGAGGGTGCCGCCGTACGCGCCGGTGGACAGGTACTTCCAGCCCGCGTCGGCCACCATGAACGCCACGTCGGCCGGCCTGCCGGCACGCAGCGCCTCGTGCGCCACGCTGAGCGCGGCGTGCACGACCGCTCCGGTTGAGAAGCCGACGAACAACCCCTCGACCTCGACGAGCTGGCGGGTGCGCAGCACCGCGTCCCGGGTACCGACCGAGAACCGGCGGGTCAGCACGGCCGGATCGTACAGCTCCGGCACGTACCCCTCGTCGATGTTGCGCAGCCCGTAGACCAGCTCGCCGTACCGGGGCTCGGCGGCCACGACCTGGATGTCCGGGTTCTTCTCACGCAGGTACCGCCCGGTGCCCATCAGCGTGCCGGTGGTACCGAGCCCGGCCACGAAGTGGGTCAGCGTGGGCAGGTCGCGCAGCAGTTCCGGCCCGGTGGTCTCGTAGTGCGCGCGGGCGTTGGCCTCGTTGCCGTACTGGTACAGCATCCCCCAGTCGGGGTGCTCGGCGGCGATCTGCTTGGCCTGCGCGACGGCCTGGTTCGAGCCGCCGGCGGCCGGCGAGAAGATGATCTCCGCACCGTACATCCGGAGGAGCTGGACCCGCTCGGTGGAGACGTTCTCGGGCATGACGCACACCAGCCGGTACCCCCGCAGCTTGGCGACCATGGCCAGCGAGATACCGGTGTTGCCGCTGGTCGGCTCCAGGATCGTGTCCCCGGACCGCAACCGGCCGGCGGCCTCGGCCGCGCGCACCATGTAGAGCGCGGCGCGGTCCTTGACCGACCCGGTCGGGTTGCGGTCCTCCAGCTTGGCCCACAGCCGTACCTCGGCGGACGGGGACAGCCTGGGCAGGCCGACCAGCGGCGTGTTTCCGGTCGCGTCGAGAAGGCTCTCGTACCGGGTCATCTCATCGGCTGTTGGCGAGTGCCGCCGCGGCGGCGAACGCGAACGCGCCCCCGGCCACGGCCGGCAGGATGGTGACGGTGTCCCCGTCGTTGAGCTTGGCGTCGAGCGCGCCGAGGAACCGGACGTCCTCGTCGTTGACGTACACGTTGACGAAGCGGTGCAGGGTGCCCTGGTCGGTGATCAGCCGGCCGCGCAGCCCGGCGTGCCGGGTGTCCAGGTCGGCGAGCAGGTCGGCCAGGGTATCCCCGGTGCCTTCGACAGACTTGGCGCCGGCGGTGTACGAGCGCAGGATGGTCGGGATACGAACGTCGATGGTCATGGCGGGAAAACTCCTCAGATAAACGACTGTCGATTGATATGACGGGCGGGCGGCGGCAGGGTCAGGCCGAACACTCGTAGTCGACGGTCGTCGGGGTCTGCCCGAACATGTAGGTGGTGACGGCGGCGGGGTCCACGCCCGCGTCCACGATACGGACCGGCTCCTCCGTGATCCGCTTGTCCACGATGTGGAACGAGCGGATCTCCACGGTCCCCGGGTCGCGCGTGGAGACCAGGACGTAGTGCGCGTCGGGGTAGCCGGCGATCTCGACGTCGGTCCGCGAAGGGTATGCCTCGGTCGCGGTGTGCGAGTGGTACAGCACGATCGGCTCCTCGTCCCGCTCGTCCATCTCCCGCCACACCTGGAGCTGCTCGGTGGCGTCGAACCGGTAGAAGGTCGGGGACCGCTCGGCGTTGTCCATCGGCACGTGCCGGACCGGGCGGTCGGATCCGACCGGCCCCGCGACGATCCCGCACGCCTCGTCGGGATGGTCCCGGCGGGCGTGCGCCACGATCGCGTCGACGATCTCGCGCCCGATGGTCAGCACGGCTCCCTAGCCTACCTGGCGAACCCCGCCCGCCGCCCGGCCTTCGTGGCCCGCGTCACTCACCCGATAATGCCCGCGTCACTTACCCGATGATCGCGTCCAGCAGGGACTCCTGGAGGACGCCCAGATACTGGTACATGGTGAGCTGCCGGACCCGGGCCGAGGTCGGGTCGCGCATCACCGCGTCGTCCAACTCCTCCAGCAAGTCGGTGTCGTCCCGCACGTCCAGCCGGATGCCCAGCGCCAGCCGCACGTCGTTGAGCGCGCGCAG
Organism: Actinomycetota bacterium; assembly: GCA_046727455.1. Taxonomy (GTDB): domain Bacteria; phylum Actinomycetota; class Actinomycetes; order Mycobacteriales; family Micromonosporaceae; genus AC-43. The sequence goes on from JBKPCQ010000378.1 coordinate 7,127, forward strand.
CCAGGCCTCGGCGGCCTCGGCGTCGAGGCGGACGACCGCGCCCCCGGTCGCCGGCAGCGTCGCGAGGATCGCCCCGGCCTGGTCGATCTTCGCGGTCTTCAGGTCCCCCTCGGTGTACCGGCGGAACTCCGCCGCCTCCGCCGGATCGTCGTCGTACGCCGCCGGGAACAGCCGCTCCACCACCGGATCGTCCGGGTCGAAGTTCTCGGTCAGCAGCCCGATGACCTCGGAGGCCACCTGGCGCAGCACGGCCACCTCGTCCGCGGCGAAGCGCGCCACGCACTGATCGCGGTGGCGCCGGAACATGCTCACGGCGAACCGGAACTTTCGATCAATCGTGGCTCACCGTCGCCCAGAGGCCGTACGCGTGCAGCCGCGACGCGTCGTGCTCCATCTTCTCCCGCGCGCCCGAGGAGACCACCGCGCGCCCCTTGTGGTGCACGTCGAGCATCAGCTTGTGGGCCTTGTCCTCGCTGTATCCGAAGAGGCGCTGGAACACCCATGTGACATAGCTCATCAGGTTGACCGGGTCGTTGTGCACGACGGTCATCCACGGCCGGTCAGCGGTCGGGACTTCCTCGACCTCCGGCGTCTCGGTGGGTGCGACCTGCGGAGCGGTCATGCCCCTATCGTGCCACGACCTCGACCCGCCGCACCGCCGGGCGGGCTCGTAGGCTGAGGTACGTGACCGCCGCCCTGTTGACGGACCACTACGAGTTGACCATGCTCAGCGCCGCCCTGAAGGACGGCACAGCGGACCGCTACTGCGTGTTCGAGGTGTTCGCCCGCCGGCTGCCCATCGGCCGCCGGTACGGGGTGGTGGCCGGCACCGGCCGGCTCATCGAGCTGATCCAGGATTTCCGCTTCCAGGAGGCGGAACTGGCGTTCCTGGTGGAGAGGGGGGTCGTCGACGCGCCGACCGCCCGCTGGCTGGCGGACTACCGGTTCCAGGGCGACGTGAGCGGATACCCGGAAGGCGAGCTGTTCTTCCCCGGCTCCCCGATCCTCACCGTGAGCGGCAGCTTCGCCGAGGCGGTGATGCTGGAGACGCTGGTCCTGTCGGTGCTCAACCACGACTGCGCGATCGCCGCCGCCGCCGCGCGGATGGTCACCGCCGCCCGGGGCCGGCCGCTCATCGAGATGGGCTCCCGCCGCGCGCACGAGAGGTCCGCCGTGGCCGCCGCCCGCGCGGCCTACCTGGCCGGCTTCGCCTACACCTCCAACCTGGAGGCCGGTCGCCGGTACGGCATCCCGACCACCGGTACCGCCGCGCACGCCTTCACGTTGCTGCACGACGACGAGTCGGCGGCGTTCGCGTCGCAGATCGCCGCGCTGGGCAAGCAGACCACGCTGCTGGTCGACACGTACGACATCAGCCAGGGCATCCGCAACGCGATCGCGGTGGCCGGCCCGGAGCTGCGCGCGATCCGGCTGGACTCGGGCGACCTGTCCGTGCTCGCCGCCCAGTCCCGCCAGCTCCTCGACTCGCTCGGCGCCACCGAGACGAAGATCGTGGTCTCCGGCGACCTGGACGAGTACTCGATCGCCGCGCTGGCCGCCGAGCCCGTGGACAGCTACGGCGCCGGCACCGCCGTGGTCAGCGGGTCGGGCGCGCCGACCGCCGGGCTGGTGTACAAGCTGGTCGAGGTGGACGGGCGGCCGGTGGTCAAGCGCAGCGAGCACAAGGCCACCGTGGGTGGGCGCAAGACCGCGATCCGCCGGCACAAGCCGACCGGTACGGCCACCGAGGAGATCGTGGTCTCCCAGGGGGTACCGGACTGGCAGGCGGGCGACCGGCTGCTGCAACAGGAGTACCTGGTCGGCGGTACCCCCCTCGCCGGCCTCCCCACCCTGGAGCAGAGCCGGGAGCGGCTGCGCGACGCGCTGATCTCGATCCCCTGGGAAGGTCTCAAGCTCTCCGCCGGTGACCCGGCGATCCCCGTCACCATCGTCCCCGCGTCCTGAGGTGGTCCCGTGCGCGCATTGATCATCGTCGACGTCCAGAACGACTTCTGCGAGGGCGGCTCGCTGGCCGTCGCCGGCGGCGCGGAGGTCGCCGCCGGGATCTCGGTCGCCCTGGCCAGCCCGAACCAGCGCTGGGACAGCGTGGCGGCCACCAAGGACTTCCACATCGACCCGGGTCCGCACTTCAGCGCCACGCCGGACTACGTGGACAGCTGGCCGCCGCATTGCGTGGTCGGCACCCCCGGTACCGACTTCCACCCGGATCTCGCCACCGATCGCATCCAGGCGGTGTTCACCAAGGGCGAGCACGAAGCGGCGTACTCCGGCTTCCAGGGCCACTCCGGCGAGACCGGGCTCGCCGACTGGCTGCGCGACCACGACGTGTCCGCCGTGGACGTCGTCGGCATCGCGACCGACCACTGCGTCCGGGCGACCGCGCTCGACGCGGTCAAGGCCGGGTTCGCCACGACGGTCCTGCTCGACCTGACCGCCGGGGTCGCACCGGCAACCGTGGAGAAGGCGCTGACCCAGATGCGCGAGGCCGGGGTCGAACTGGTCGGTGAGCCGGTTGTCCGGAATCCCTAGCCGCCGGAATCCCTAGCCGCCGGCGCGCTGTGGATCGTGGGGGGCCGCGGCGCGGCGACCGGTCAGTGGTCCGGGTATGAAGCCCCGCCGTCGGGTTCGTGGGTCAGCGGCTTGGCGCCGCCGACCGGAGTCGGCACCTTCGTCGGGCCGCCCGGCGCCAGGTGCGGGAAGTGCACGTCGAACGCCGGCCGCTCGGAGCGGATCCGCGGCATGCGGTCGAAGTTACGCAGCGGCGGCGGGCAGGAGGTCGCCCACTCCAGCGACATGCCGTGCCCCCACGGGTCGTCCACCTCGACGAGCGGGCCGGCCTTGTACGACTTCCAGACGTTGTACAGGAAGGGCAGCGTGGACGCGCCGAGGATGAACGCGCCGATGGTCGAGATCGTGTTGAGCGTGGTGAACCCGTCGCTGGCCAGGTAGTCCCCGTACCGCCGGGGCATGCCCTCGTTGCCCAGCCAGTGCTGCACCAGGAACGTGGTGTGGAACCCGATGAAGGTGAGCCAGAAGTGCACCTTGCCCAGCCGGTCGTCGAGCATCCGACCGGTCATCTTCGGGAACCAGAAGTAGACCCCGGCGAACACCGCGAACACGATCGTGCCGAACAGCACGTAGTGGAAGTGCGCCACGACGAAGTACGTGTCGGAGACGTGCCAGTCGATGGGCGGGCTCGCCAGCAGGACGCCGGACAGGCCGCCGAGCAGGAAGGTCAGCAGGAACCCGAGGGCGAACATCATCGGCGTCTCGAAGGTGAGCTGCCCTCGCCACATGGTGCCGATCCAGTTGAAGAACTTGATCCCGGTGGGTACCGCGATCATGAACGTCAGGAACGCGAAGAACGGCAGCAGCACCTGGCCCGTCGCGAACATGTGGTGCGCCCACACGCTCATCGACAGCGCGGCGATCGCGATCGTCGCGGCCACCATGCCCTTGTAACCGAACAGCGGCTTGCGGCTGAACACCGGGATGACCTCGGTGACGATGCCGAAGAACGGCAGCGCCACGATGTAGACCTCGGGGTGCCCGAAGAACCAGAACAGGTGCTGCCAGAGCATCGCACCGCCGGTCTGGGCGTCGAACACGTGTGCGCCGAGGATCCGGTCGGCGGCGACGGCGAGCAGCGCGGCGGCCAGGATCGGGAACACCATCAGCACCAGCAGCGCGGTGATCATGATATTCCAGGTGAAGATCGGCATCCGGAACATCGTCATGCCGGGCGCGCGCAGCGTCAGGATCGTCGTGATCATGTTCACCGCGCCCAGGATGGTGCCCAGACCGGACATGACCAGGCCGACGATCCACATGTTGGGGCCGACGCCCGGCGAGTTCGTCACGTTGGCCAGCGGTTGGTAGGCGAACCAACCGAAGTCCGCCGCGCCGCCAGGGGTGATGAAGCCGGCCGTGGCGAGCCCGCCGCCGAGCAGGAACAGCCAGTAGGCCAGCGCGTTGAGCCGGGGGAAGGCCACGTCCGGCGCGCCGATCTGCAGCGGCACGATGTAGTTCGCGAACGCGAACAGGATCGGCGTCGCGAAGAGCAGCAGCATGATCGTGCCGTGCATGGTGAAGAGCTGGTTGTACTGCTCCAGCGAGAGGAACTGCAGTCCTGGCCGGGCCAGCTCGCCGCGCATCAGCAGGGCCATGAACCCGCCGATGAAGAAGAACGCGAACGAGGTGACCAGGTACAGGATGCCGATCGTCTTGGCGTCCGTGGTCCGCAGCAGGCGCGCGAACGCCGAGCCCCTGGTCGGTTTGCGCACCGGCCAGGGCCGCGTCACGATCGGCTTGGGAGCGACGGTGGTCACGTTTCGGCCTCCTGCGGGCAGGGGTGAACTCACCCGCAGAATAGTCCCTGGAGGGCGCTCCTACTTCGGCGGGGCCGCCGCACCCACGGTGAAGCCGATGGCGCCCGCCGCGATCGCGGCGAGCACCAGCAGCAGCGCGCCCCACGCGATCAGCCGCTCGGTCGGGGCCAGCCGCATCAGCCGGCCGCGCGACTCGGTGACCCCGTAGCCGGGCGTCGTCGAGGTGGGCTGCTCCTCCGCCGGCGGCCGGTTGAACCAGGCCCGGCTCAGGATCGTGGAAGCTCCGCCGAGCACCAGCAGCGAGCCGAGCACCCCCATGGCTCCGGCGATCCAGTCCCGCATGACGACCCCCTTCTGAAATGGTGGCGCTTGAATGTTGGCGCTCGCTCCGCTCGCGCGGCACCGAGGCTCATCAGGCGACCTCTTCCCTCGTCGCTGCGCTCCTCAGTCCAGACGCCGCCCGCCTCGGTGCGCGCCGCACCCGATCTACTGCCGCTTGCGCAGGATGAGGTTGGCCACCAGCGCTGTCCACCCGGTCTGGTGGGTGGCGCCGAGACCCCGGCCGTCCTCACCGTGGAAGTACTCGTGGAACGGGATCAGATCATGCCACCCGGGGTCCTCCTGGAACAGGGCGGTACCGCCGAAGACCGGCCGCCGCCCGTCCGCGTCGTCGAGGAACAGCGCGACCAGCCGGCGGCACAGGTCGTCGGCGATCTCGCCGAGCGAGAGCTGCTTGCCCGAGCCGGTCGGGTACTCCACCCGCAGGTCGCCGCCGTAGAACCGGTTGTACCGGCGCAGCGCCTCGACGAGCAGGAAGTTGACCGGGAACCAGACCGGCCCGCGCCAGTTCGAGTTGCCGCCGAAGGTGCCCGCGGCCGACTCGCCCGGCTCGTACCCCACGTGGTACTCGTTGCCGCCCAGGTCGACCACGAACGGCTCGTCCCGGTGCGCCTTGGACAGCGCCCGCAGCCCGTACGGGGAGAGGAACTCGTGCTCGTCGAGCATCCGCTTGAGGACGCGCAGGAGCTGCTCCTCGTTGACCATCGACAGCAGGCGCTGCTGCTGGCCGCCCTGGATCCGCCGGCCGCCGATCACGTTGGCGTACTCCGGCCGGTTGGCCAGGAACCAGCGCAGCCGGGCCGCCAGCTCGGGCAGCCGGGCCAGCACGAACGAGCTGATCGTCGTGGTCGCGGCGAGCGGCAGCAGCCCGACCACCGAACGCACCCGCAGCGGTACCTTGACGCCGTCCGGCGTCCGCAGCAGGTCGTAGTAGAAGCCGTCCCGCTCGTCCCACAGGCCCTGCTCGTTGGCCGCCGCCGCGATGTACGCGAAGTGCTCGAAGAACTTGGGCGCGAGATCCGCGTACCCCCGGTCCCGGTGGGCCAGCACCACGGCGATCTCCAGCAGGTTGAGCGCGTAGCTGGCCATCCAGGCGGTGCCGTCGCTCTGCTCCAGCATCCCCGGTACCGGCAGGTGGGTGGAGCGGTCGAAGGGCCCGATGTTGTCCAGCCCGAGGAACCCGCCCTCGAACACGTTGTTACCGGTGCTGTCCTTGCGGTTCACCCACCAGGTGAAGTTCATCAGCAGCTTGTGCAGGACCCGCTGGAGGAACGGGAAGTCCCCGGACCCGTCGATCTCGAAGACCTTCAGCGCCGCCCAGGCGTGCACCGGCGGGTTCACGTCGTCGAACGACCACTCGTACGCCGGGAGCTGCCCGTTGGGGTGCAGGTACCACTCCTGCAACAGCAGCAGCAGCTGGCTCTTGGCGTACCCCGGGTCGACGTGCGCGATCGCCACGCAGTGGAAGGCCAGGTCCCATGCCGCGTACCAGGGGTACTCCCAGGTGTCCGGCATCGAGATGACCTCGCAGCTGCTCATGTGCCGCCAGTGGGCGTTGCGCCCGTGCCGGTGGCTCTCCGGCGGCGGCGCGGAGTTCGGGTCGCCGGCCAGCCAGCGGGCCACGTCGTAGTGGTAGAACTGCTTGCTCCACATCAGCCCGGCGACCGCCTGGCGCAGCACCAGCGCCTCGTCCCGGCTCGCCCCCTGAGGGGTCAGCGCGGCGAAGAACTCGTCCGCCTCGGCCTGCCGCGCGGCCAGCACCGCGTCGAATCCGCCGGCCAGATCCGGTACCGCGGAATCGTCCTCCAGGGTGAGCCGCACGCGGACCTCGGCCGAACCGCCGGCCGGCACGGTGAGGACGTGGTGCAGCGCCCCTTTGGTACCGGTCCGGGCCGGGTTGACCGTCGACCGCCCGTGGACGACGAAGTCGTTGATCCCGTCCTTGGGGTACGGCGACCGGTTCGGCCGCCCCCACAGCCGCATCGCGTTGTGCTCGTTGTCGCACAGGAGCGGGGTCGGATCCCCCGCGCCCGTGAGCGTCACCCGGCCGAGCCGCTGGTGCTCGCCGACCAGCCGGGGTCCGTCGCCGGTGACCAGCGGCGGGTCGCCCCGGCCGGGCAGCCCCCACGACCAGGCGTTGCGGAACCACAGGGTGGGCAGCACGTGCAGGGTGGCCGGCTCAGGGCCGCGGTTCGCGCAGGTGATCCGCACGCACAGGTCGGTCGGGCCGGCCTTGGCGTAGTCGGCCGTGATCGCCCAGTACCGGTTGTCGTCGAAGACGCCGGTGTCGACCAGCTCGTACTCCGGCAGCCCGCGCCCCCGCTCCCGGTTGACCCAGGTCAGCTCGGCGTACGGGAAGGCCCGCTGCGGGTAGTGGTACCGCCAGCGCATCCACGAGTGGGTGGGCGTGGAGTCCAGGTACCACCAGTACTCCTTCGGATCCTCACCGTGGTTGCCCTCCGGCCCGGACAGCCCGAAGATCCGCTCCTTCAGGATCGGGTCCTCCCCGTTCCAGAACGCCAGCGCGAAGCAGAAGCGCTGCTGGTCGTCGCAGATGCCGCCGAGCCCGTCCTCGTTCCACCGGTACGCCCGGGAGCGTGCGTGGTCGTGCGGGAAGTAGTCCCAGGCGGCGCCCCACTCGCTGTAGTCCTCCCGCACCGTGCCCCAGGCGCGTTCGGCGAGGTAGGGTCCCCAGTCCCGCCAGGGTTCCGTACCGGCGTCCGCGGCGGCCAGCCTGGCTTTCTCGGCGCCTCCCCTCATCTGCGACATTCTCCCGGGTGCGTTTCGACGGTGGCGCTGAACATGAGCTAGCGATGGTACCCGGACTGATGGGGTCATCCGGCCGGTACTCTGCGTACCAGCACTTTACGTATCTGAAATATCACGGTCTTCCCCGGTACACAGCCGCCGAGAAGGATGGTTGTGGTTCCCTTCAGCCCTACTCACCGACACCGCTGGCGGTGTCTATCCGAGCATGTCCTGGGGCCCGGCGAAGAGGGAGGCTCACGTGGCGGAAGCCAGCGACATCCCGACGGTACCGGTGGACCGGCCGCTGCGGGTGCTGATGCTGTCCTGGGAGTACCCGCCCGTCCTGGTCGGCGGCCTGGGACGGCACGTGCACGCACTCGCCACGTCGCTGGCGGCGGCCGGGCACGAGGTCACCGTGGTGACCCGGCACGCCGCCGGCGCGCCGCTGGAGGAGTTGCGCGAGGGGGTACGCGTGGTGCGGGCGCCCGAGGACCCGCCGGCCTTCCCCCTCGCCACACCGTCGCTGCTGGCCTGGACGATGGCGTTCAACCACGCGCTGACCCGGGCCGCCCTGCACGCCACGGCCACCGAGGAGTACGACCTCATCCACGCCCACGACTGGCTGGTCACGCACACCGCGGTCACCCTGCGGGACCACCTGGGCATCCCGCTCGCCGCCACCATCCACGCGACCGAGGCCGGCCGGCACCAGGGCTGGCTGCCCGAGCAGATGAACAAGACCATCCACACCGTCGAGTACTGGCTCTGCCACGAGGCCGCTCGCGTGATCACCTGCTCGGCGTACATGCGCTGGGAGGTCTCCCACCTGCTCGACCTGCCGCCTGAGCAGGTCACCGTCATCCCCAACGGGGTGGACGCCCCGACCTGGCAGGCGCCGCCGCGGGCCGTCGCGCACGCCCGCGCCCGCTACGCCGGCGAGGGGCCGATGATCGGATTCGCCGGGCGGCTGGTGTACGAGAAAGGCGTCCAGCACGTCATCCACGCCCTGCCGGAGCTGCGCCACCGCCACCCCGGGGTACGCCTCGTCATCGCCGGCGACGGACCCTACAAGCCCGAGTTGCAGGCCCAGGTGGCCCGGCTGCGGCTGGAGCCCACCGTCCACTTCGCCGGCTTCGTCGGTCCCGACCTGCCGGCCACCTTCGCCGCCAGCGACACCGTCGTCGTCCCGTCCATCTACGAACCGTTCGGCATGGTCGCCCTCGAAGCCGCCGCCGCCGGTGCCCCGCTCGCCGTCGCCGCGACCGGCGGGCTCGCCGAGATCGTCGAGCCCGGCAGCACCGGACTGACCTTCCCCACCCAGGATCCGGACGCCCTCGCGGAGACCGTGGACGCCCTGCTCCGCGACCACCAGTCCGCCCGGGACATGGCCCGGCAGGCCCGCACCATGGTGCAGACCCGCTACGACTGGGCGAGCATCACGTCCCGGACCGCGGCGGCCTACCGGGCCACCATCGCGAGCGAGCCGGAGACCCGGGCCGAGGCGCGCGCCCGGCTGGTCACCAACCGTCCGCCGATCGTGGTACCGGAGGGAAACCTGCTCGCCGTCCGTTAGGCGCGCGGTTCGAGGAGCCCCTTCCCACCGGCCCCGGCACGGACCACCCACTCCGGCGGCCAGGTCCGCTCGTGGCGGCCGTTCACATCGGCCACGCCGGCCCGGTCGAGGTTCGCCGGCACCGCGAACGTGACGGTGTCGAAGCGCACCGCGTCCTCGAAGCTCGCCCCGGCGAACGACACGTCCTGCGCGAAGTTCGTCCGCAGGAAGTCCGCGTACCCGCCGAAGACGGCACCGCGCAGCAGGCAGCCGCCGAGGAACCGGGTGGCCCCGAACACCGCCGGCCCGCCGAACATGACCGACTCGAACGAGCAGTCCTGCGCGAAGGTGACCCGGGTGAACGTCACCGCCCGCTCGAACGCCGCGCCGCTGAACGACGCCCCGTCGTGGAAGGACGCCCCGGTGAAGTCCACCCGGCGGGCGAAGCGGGTTCCGTGGAAGTGGGTCAGTCCGTGCAAAGCGGCGCCGGTGAACACCGCCCCCCGCTCGAAGGCCGCGTGCTGGAACCCGGCCGGGCCGTGGAAGGTGGCCCGCTCGAACTTTCCCCGGTCGTGGAAGGTGGCGCGGTCGAAGCGGGTCGTCCCGTGGAACGCCGCGCCCGCGAACCCCGGACCGCGCACCTGCACCTCCTGGAAGTCGAGGTCGACGAGGGTCGCCTCGGTCAGGTCGAGCGCGATGCCCGGCCAGAGCCCGGCCGGCGCCGGCCCGTCGGCCGGACCCCGCAGGTGGGCGGCGAGGACCCGCTGCGCGGTCGACCGCACCTCGCGCTCCTCCCGCGCCTCGGGGGTGCCCGGCTCCCACGGCATCCGCAGGTACGCGCAGAGCAGGTTCACCACCGTCTGCCGGTGCTCGGGGTTGCCCTGCGCCAGCCGCTCCAGCGCGTACAGCCCGGCCAGCCGTACCGGTGCCTTGGCGCTGCCGAGCTGGTCGGCCGCCTTGGCGTACAGGTCGGTGATCCGGCGCTCGGCCGCGTCGAGCCGGGCGTCGGCGGCGGTCCGCTCCTGGTGCGCCTGGGTCGCCGCGTCGACGCTCCGCCGGTGCTCCTGGGTCGCCTCGGCCAGCCGGTTGGCCGCCTCGGCCAGCCGGTTGGCCGCCTCCGCCACGCGCTGGCGCCGGTACGCCATCACCAGCGCGACCACGCCGCCGAGCCCGGCCACCACGGCGAACGCCAGCTTCAGCAGATCGAACAGGTCGGCGATGGTGAGCTGCGCCTTGTGCTCGACGCCGGGCAGGCCGAGCACGAGGAACGCCACCGAGGTCATCACGACCAGCAACGCGACCGCGCCGCCGACCGTCCACACAAGCGCGGTCCGGATGGGTACGAGGTTGAGCTGACGCTCGCTCATGGCACACCGATACCGCAACACCGCCGCCTCTCGCCACCCCGGTGCGTCTGGTTGACTGGTGCACCATGAGCGACGACGTCACGTTCTGGTTCGACCCGAGCTGCCCTTACACCTGGCGTACCTCCCGATGGCTGCTCGCGGTCACCTCGGCCCGCAACCTGACCATCGACTGGCGCATGATGAGCCTGGCCGTCCTCAACGAGGACAAGCCGGTCTCCCCCCGGATCCGGGCCGCCCAGGAAGGCGGCCGGCGAGCGGGGCGGGTACTCACCGCCGTCGACGAGGCGTACGACACCGACGCGGTGGAGCGGCTGTACACCGAGATCGGCATCCGGGTGCACGAGGAGGGCAGGGACATCGACGAGCGGGTGCTCACCGAGGCGCTCAGCGCCGCCGGCCTGCGCGCCGACCTGTACTTCGCCGTCGAGGACGACAAGATGGACGAGTACCTCGTGGAGAGCCATTACGAGGGCCAGGACCGGGTGGGCACCGAGGCGGGCAGCCCGATCATCGCGTTCGGCGACGAGCCCGGCTTCTTCGGCCCGATCGTCGTGCCGGTACCCGGGGGGGAGGCGGCGGAGAAGCTGTTCGACGCGGTCCGGCTGCTGTCGGCGGTACCGGAGTTCAGCGAGCTGAAGCGCGCCCGCAACCGGATCTGACGCGGGGAGACTCCGGAGCCGGCCCCGCCGGCCGGCTCCGGAGCCACGGCTCCGTCAGTTGACGGAGATCTTGTCCAGGTCGGGCGCGTACGCGGTGTTGTTGAAGAACTTGACGCTGTTCGACCCGGCGTTGAGATTCACCGTGATCGTCTTGGTGAACGGCGTCGCGAAGCTGGTACCCGTCAGGGGCACTTCGACCGCGGTACCGCCGTTGACACTGACGAAGAACGACCTGCTCCCGTTGAGGGTGTAGACGATGGTCAGGGTCCGGCTGCCGGCGGCACTCGGCGTGACGTTGAGGGTCACGAAGTTCGCCGCGCCGTTGCCGATGTAGCCGACCTTCTGCCCGCCGGAGCAGGCCGTGCAGCTCGCGATCCGGGCCGCGCCGGCGATCGAGCCGCGCTCGGCCTCGACCGTGGACCCGCCACCGCCGCCGGTGCCGGGTACCGCCCGGATCAGCCGGGGCTCCCCGGGCCGCAGGGTGGCGCTGTAGGAGTTGGTGACGGTACCGCCGCTGTTGCCCGACCACAGGTCGGTGACCTGCGCGCTGCCGGAGAAGCCGACCTGCGACCAGTTGACCGAGACGGTCATGTTGCCCGACGTGTTGGTGTTGAACAGCGCCACCACGTAGCTGCCGTCGGCCTCCCGCTTGCTGTACACCTGGCCGCCGTTGCTGTTCACGATCCGCCTGGCCGCGACGCCGTCCTGGTCGACCGCGATGACCCGGTCATTGAACAGGATCGCCTTGTCGGTGCTCACCCCGGCCGCCGGGGTCGCGCTGGTGAGCTGGGTCAGGTCGGTACCCAGGATCAGCGGTCCGGCGGCCATCGACCACAGCGTGATCTGCGTCCGCTTGATGTCGTTCTTGCTCATCCCGGTGATGTCCTGGATCTCCTGGTCGCCGCTGCCGATCTCGATCGAGTCGTAGTCCGGCCAGTGGCCCGGGCCGGCGTACGGCTGCCAGCTCGCGGTCGAGTTGAACCGGGACGCGATCGACGACCACCTGGTCAGCGGGTACCCGACGCCGTTGGGCTGGCCGCTGCAGTAGCACTCGACGTCGCCCTGGGTACGCCAGCTGTTGGCGTTGTCGCGCCAGGTCGTCGCGTTGGCGATCGGCAGGTTGTTGGACAGCGCGTAGTTGATCGGCCGGCCGGTCTGCGCGAGCGCCTTCCGCCAGGCCACCACGTCCGGGATGTCCGAGGACCCGACCCCGTCGATCTTCAGGTAGTCCACGCCCCACGAGGCGTACAGGTTCGCCCACGAGTTGACGAACTCCTGCGAGCCCGGCTTGGAGTAGTCGATGAAGTACATGTTGTGGCAGTTGTAGTTCTTCTCGGTCCGGGTGGTGTCGGCGATGTCCCGGGCGTGGAAGCTGGTGCCCTCGATCGGGGTGTTCTTCGTGACCGCGTTCTTCGGTATGCCCGGTGTCACGTAGAGGCCGAACTTCAGGCCGAGGCTGTGCACGTGGTCGGCGACCGGCTTGATCCCGCCTGGGAACTTGGCCGTGTCCACCGTCCAGCGACCGAAGCCGTCGACGACGAACCCGTTGCTGTCGCACTTCTGGAAGAAGTCGTCGAGGTTGACATAGACGTACCCGTGGTCGGCCAGGCCGCTGTTCTTCATCGCGTCGGCCTGCGCGATCATCTTGGCGGCCGTCGGGGACCGGCGGAGAAAGCTCCAGCTGCTCCAGCCCATCGCGGGCCGGATGGACAGCCCGTTGTTCAACGCGTGGGCGTCCGGCGCGGCGATGACGCCGGCGATCACCCCCGCGGCACCGGTCGACAGCGCGGCGAGCACTATCGACATCCGCTTCAGCCGTGGACGCACCGGCCCTCCTCATCACTCACTTACACCCTGCCGCTGGGAGCCCGTGGGTGGGTGAGCGGTGGGACGCCCGCCGTCCCCCCGAGGCAACAAATATGAAACGCTCGATGGAGTTTCATGTCAATATCTGTTGCCGCTTGATCGAACTCAAACTGTCAACAAGGCTAACCGGACGCGGACGAACACGGAGCCGGTCCGATCCGCTACCGGGCGCCGATGCGCCACCGGCGACGCCGTAGGGTGCCGGCATGGGGGAGCGGGACTGGTACGCCTGGCACGACGGGTACGACGACCCGGGTTCGGTGATCGCGCAGCGGCTGACGGCGGTACAGGACCGGATCCTCGCGGCGCTCGACGGGTACCCGCCCGGCCCGATCACCGTACTCAGCCTGTGTGCCGGGCAGGGCCGCGACCTGCTCGGCGTGCTGGCTGAGCATCCTCGCCGCCACGACGTGGTCGCCCGGCTGGTCGAGCTGGACCCGCGCAACGTGTCGGCCGCCCGGCAGGCGGTCGAGGCGGCCGGGCTGGCGCGGGTCGAGGTGGTCGAGGGCGACGCCGCGCTGACCGACCGGTACGCCGGGCTGGCCCCGGCCGACCTGGTACTGGTGTGCGGCATCTTCGGCAACATCCCCGACGAGGACATCCGGGCCACGGTCGCCGCGTGCACCCAGCTGTGCGCGACCGGCGGCACCGTCATCTGGACCCGGCACCGCCGCCCGCCGGACCTCGTGCCCCGCATCTGCGCGTGGTTCGCCGAGGAGGGGTTCGAGCTGCTGTCCGTCTCCGAGCCGGCGGAACCCTTCGGGGTGGGCGCGCACCGGTTCACCGGCCGGCCCCGGCCGCTCGCCACCGGTACCCGCATCTTCCGTTTCCGCCCGGCGGAGCCTGAACAATCCTGAACAACAGATCCGGAGCCGGCGTGAGAATCTACCGGCATGAATAGACGAACGTTGCTGACCGCCACAGCAACCACGCTCGGCGTGGCCGGCGCCGGCCTCGCGTTCGGCGGGCAGGCCCACGGGGAAACCATCACCGCTGCCCCGAAGGATCCGGTGAGCCTGCCGGTCGGTCCCCGCCCGGAAAGCATCACCCGGGCCTGGGACGGGAAGTTCTACGTCTCGATCCAGGGCACCCCGGACGTCGCCGACGGTGAGATCCGGATCCTCGACCCGGACACCGGCACGGTCACCCCCTTCATCACCGCTGACAAGAAGCTGCTGGACAACCCCCGGGGACTCGCGTTCACCGGCAGGTACCTGGTGGTCACCGACACGACCAGCGTCAAGATCATCGACCGGGCCGGCACCGTACGGGTACTCGCGGGGCCGTCCGCGTTCCCGCACCCGACCGCGTTCTTCAACGACGCCGCGCCCGAGGAGGGCGGCCGGGCGGTGTACGTCACCGAGATGGGCGGCCGGGCGTTCATGCGCGATCCCGGCACCGGCCTGCTCTGGCCGACCGAGAGCCCGCAGGCGCTCACCATCCCGGTCACCTCCCGGGTCTACCGGATCACGCTGACCGGGCAGGTGACCGAGGCGGTGACGCCGTCGCGCCGGACACTCGTCATGAACGGCGTGATCGTGAGCCGGCGCGACCGGCGTCACCTCCTCGTGGTGGACATGTTCTACGGCAACGTCACCGAGGTCGACCTGCGGACCAACCACAAGACCATCATCGGCACCGGGTACCGCGCGGCGGACGGCATCGCCCAGGGCCGGGACGGCACCCTGTACGTCTCCAGCTTCGATGCCGGTACGGTCTGGAAGGTCGACGCCGAGGGCGAGAACCCGCAGATCCTCGTCCAGGGCATGGGCCGGTCCAGCACCGCCGACGTGTACCTCGACGAGAAGGGCCGGCGGCTGCTGGTACCCGATACCCTGCACGGCACGGTCATCGTGATCCCTCTCGTCTAGCCGCTGACGAACGCCGGCGGGTAGCCGCTCCGACAGGCTTCGCGGCTGATATGTGGTCACCGCACCCCCGAGGAGCACGGCACCGGCGATACCGGGACGGCCGAGCCGGTCGCCGAGCACCAGTGCGGCGAGCACGGCGCCGGTGAGCGGTTCGAGCAGCACCATGAGCGCGGCGGTGCCGGCACCGGCGGTGCGCAGGCCCCGGAAGTACAGCGTGTAGGCCACGGCCGTCGGCGCCGTGGCCAGCGCGAGCAGCAGGCCGAGCGCGGTGGGGCTGGGCGCGAAGTCCAGCCCCACGGTGACGCCGGCCAGCGGGACGAGCGCCAGCCCGCCCACGGTGAACGCGAGGCCGATCGTGGTCAGCTCGTCGAGGCCCGGTACCGGCCGGGAGCCGACCAGCGTGACGGTGGCGAAGCCGGTGGCCGACAGGACGGCCAGGCCCGCGCCGGGCAGCGCCGACCCGGCCCCGGACGGTACCCCGACCAGCAGGCCGAGGCCGGCCAGCGCGAGGCAGACCGTCCCGAGCATCCACCGGTCGAACCGGCGGCGCCCGGTGATCCGCTCCACGGCGAGCACCAGCACCGGCGACGTGCCGATGGTGACGAGCGTCGCGAGGCTGACCGAGGTCACCGCGACGGACGCGAAGAAACATGCCTGGTAGGCGGCGATCAGGACACCCAC
>JBKPCQ010000379.1:0-5549 GCA_046727455.1 Actinomycetota bacterium
GACCGGTGGCGCGGGGACCGGTGGCGCGGCGGCCGCCCGGGGGCGCCGCTTGGCCGCGGTCGTCCGGGGACCGTAGCCGACCAGTACCGCCGTCCGCCCGCCCGGTGCCGGTCCGCCGATGAGGCCGGGTTCGGTCGGTACCTCCGGCTGTGCCACCTCCACCGCGGCCACCGCGGCGGCCGACGGCGCCGTGTCTATCGCGATGATCGGCGTGCCCACCTCGACCGTCGTCCCCTCGGGGTGGAAGATCTGGGTCACCTTGCCGGCCCACTTCGCCGGGATCTCCACGGCCGCCTTCGCGGTCTCCACCTCGACGATCGGCTGGTTCAGTTCGACCGTGTCACCCACCTGTACCAGCCACCGCAGGATCTCCCCCTCGGTCAGTCCTTCGCCGAGGTCAGGCAGCGGAAACTCCTTCACCATCCCAAGCTCCGGTCGACGGCGTCGAGTACCCGGTCCAGGTCGGGCAGGAACTCCTCTTCGATGCGTGCGGCCGGGTACGGCACGTTGAACCCGGTCACCCGCAACACCGGCGCTTCCAGGGAGTAGAAGCAGTGCTCGGTGACCCGGGCGGCGATCTCCGCGCTGACCCCGACGTTCGACGGCGCCTCGTGCACCACGACCAGCCGGCCGGTCCGGCGCACCGACTCGTACACCGGGTCCATGTCCAGCGGGGAGATCGAGCGCAGGTCGATGACCTCCAGCTCGCGGCCCTCCTCGGCGGCGGCGGTCGCGGCGTCGAGGGCGGTGCGCACCATGGGGCCGTACGCCACCAGGGTGGCGTCGCGCCCCTTCCGGGCCACCCGGGCGGCGTGCAGCGGGTACGGCTGGGCATCGGGGTCGACCGGGCCCTTCTCCCAGTACCGGCGCTTGGGCTCGAAGAAGACGATCGGATCGTCGGAGGCGATGGCCTGCTGGATCATCCAGTACGCGTCGTCCGGGCTGGCGCAGGTCACGACCTTGAGGCCGGCGGTGTGCGCGAAGTACGCCTCGGGCGACTCGGAGTGGTGCTCCACGGCGCCGATACCGCCGCCGTACGGGATGCGGATCACGATCGGTACCCGCACCTTGCCGAGGGAGCGGTAGTGCATCTTGGCGACCTGGGACACGATCTGGTCGTAGGCCGGGTAGACGAACCCGTCGAACTGGATCTCGCACACCGGCCGGTACCCGCGTAACGCCAGCCCGACCGCCGTGCCCACGATGCCGGACTCGGCGAGCGGGGTGTCGATGACCCGGTCGTCGCCGAAGTCCTTCTGCAGCCCGTCGGTGATCCGGAAGACCCCGCCCAGCTTGCCGATGTCCTCGCCCATGAGGATCACCTTGGGGTCGGCCTCCAGCGCGCGGCGTAGGCCCAGGTTGAGGGCCTTGCCGATGGTCATGGTCTCCATCAGTGCGCCTCCCCCGCGAACGAGGCCAGGTAGGTCGCGAACTGCTCGCGCTCCTCGTCGACCTCGGGTGATCCGTTCGGGTACACGTTGTCGAAGAGCGACACCGGGCTCGGGTCGGGCATCTCCAGTACCCGTTCCCGCAGGTGTACGGCTTCAATCCGGGCCTGCTCGTCGACCGACGCGAAGAACTCCTCGTCGGCGAGGCCGTTCTGCGACAGGAACCGGCGTACCCGCAGGATCGGGTCCTTCGCCTGCCACGCCTCGACCTCGCTGGCGATCCGGTACCGGGTCGGGTCGTCCGAGGTGGTGTGCGCGCCCATCCGGTACGTGTACGCCTCGATCAGCGTCGGGCCCTGACCGGCCCGGGCCTGGTCCAGCGCGGCCCGGGTGACCGCGTACGAGGCGAGCACGTCATTGCCGTCGACCCGCACGCCGGGGAAGCCGAACCCGTTGGCCCGCTGGTAGAGGGGTACCCGGGTCTGCCGCTCCAGCGGCTCCGAGATCGCGTACTGGTTGTTCTGGCAGAAGAACACCACCGGCGCGTGGAAGACGCTCGACCAGACGAACGCCTCGTTGACGTCGCCCTGGCTGCTCGCGCCGTCGCCGAAGTACGCGATCACCGCCTCGCCGTCCTCGGTACCGACCTTGCCGTCCATCGCGATACCCATGGCGTACCCGGTGGCATGCAGCGTCTGCGCCCCGATCACGATCGTGTACATCGCGAACTTCATCTCGATCGGGTCCCACGCGCCCTGGTCGACACCGCGGAACAGGCTCAGCGGCATGATCGGGTCGATCCCGCGGCAGTACAGGACGCCGTGCTCGCGGTACGTCGGGAAGGCCATGTCCTGCGGGCGCAGCGCCCGCCCGGAGCCGACCTGGGCGGCCTCCTGGCCGAGCAGGCTCGCCCAGATGCCCAGCTCGCCCTGGCGCTGCAGGGCGGTGGCCTCGGCGTCCAGCCGGCGCACGACCACCAGGTCGTGGTAGAGGCCGCGGTACTCGTCGTCGGTGAAGTCGACCTTGTAGTCCGGGTGCTCGACCCGTTCCCCTTCGGGGTTGAGGAGCTGCACGAATTCCGGTTCGGCGGGGGGTTTACCCGAGGGCTTCGCCATCCGTCTCTCCCTGTCAGTCTGCTCGGCAGCGGGATCGCCGCGCCGGTTCGGTACCCCTGCTCCGGTCGGAGCCCGGGGTGGGAGTGCCGGCGCCGGGTCGGTCCTACCGCAGGGTAATGGGAGGACGGTGGCCTCGTCGCCGCCAGAGTCCAAGCATGGCAGAAGTGGTGGCGACCGCCACACCCCGGGTACGACGGACTAGCCTCGGCTCATGGCCGTGCCGTACAAGATCGTCATCGACTGCGCCGACCCGCACCGGTTGGCCGCCTTCTGGGCCACCGCCCTGGAGTACGAGGTCGAGGACCACTCCGACCTGATCCGGCGCCTGCTCGACACCGGGATGATCAAGGACTCCGACACCCTCCTGATCGACGGCCGGCTGAGCTGGTCCGGCGCGGCGGCGGTCCGCGACCCGGACGCCCCGGTCGATCCGGATACCGGTACCGGGCTCGGCGGCCGGGTGCTTTTCCAGGTGGTACCGGAGCCGAAGACCGTCAAGAACCGCGTCCACCTCGACCTGCACGTCGGTCCCGAGCGCCGCCCGGCCGTCGTCGAGCGGCTCACCGGGCTCGGCGCCCTGGTGCTCTGGGAGGGCCAGCAGGGCCCGAGCACCTGGATCACGCTGGCCGACCCGGAGGGCAACGAGTTCTGCGTCGCCTGACCATGGGGTCGACCCCCGCTCCTCTGCGCGCCGGTGCGGAACGTGCCACGCTGAACCCATGGCCGACATGCGCTCCGCCCGCCGCTCCGGTGGCCTGCTCGGTCCGGTCGTCGGCGGCCTCGTCCTCATCGCCGCCGTGGTCGCGGTCATCGCCCTCCGCGACCAACTCTGGCAGTTCCTCAGATGGGCCGGCCACGTCGTCCGCGACTGGACCACCGTGTGGGCACCGGCTCATCAGCGCCAGACCGGCGCGATCGTGGGGTTCGCCGTGGTGGCCTTCCTCATCAACTGGATCGCCCACGTACGCGGCCGGCTACGGGCGTGGATCTTCGCCCTGGTCGTCGAGATCGGCCTCTGGCTGCTCTTCTGGAGCGGCCCGGGTATCCCGTCCCTCAACGACCTGCTCGGCTTCAGGATCCCCAGGCTGACCCCGTCGGAGATCGCGATCTCGGGTGCCCTGGTGATCGCCGTCACCGGCGTCGTGTTCTGGTTCCTCGAACTGCGCGAGAGCTGGCGCAAGTACCTCCACCAGCACTCCGTCGAGGACTGAGGGGTCACTGTCGCGCGTTGTACGCGGCGAGCCACTCCTCGACCGCGGCCGGGTCGGCCAGATCCACGCCCTCGGCGACGAGCTGCGCGGTCGCCCGTACCGCCGGGCTCTGCCGCTCCCCGGTCGCGCCCAGCCGGGCGAACTCGGCCCGCAACGCGTCGATGCGGTCCAGCGTGGCGGTGACGGCGGCGTCGGGCAGCCCGACCCGGCGACCCGCCCAGGCGACCCAGGCGGCCAGCACGCCGGGGAGCGCCGCGATGTCCTGGGCGTCCAGCACCGCCCGCCGGTGTACCCACTCCAGCAGGAACGACTCGACGGCCCGGGGGCTCCAGCGCAGCGGGTCCCCGCCGCGCGCGGCGGCGAAGTCGACGCACAGACCCAGCGCGTACCCGATCGCCTCGGCCTCGTCGTCCGAGGCCCGGCTGAGGCCGGCCAGCCGCGCCTCCGGCGCGGCCAGGAACCGGGTGAGCAGCTCGTCCCGGTCGGCTCCGCCCGCCCCGGCGGGGCCGGTGGACGCCTCGGCCGGGCCGGTGGACGCCTCGGCCGGGCCGGTGGACGCCTCGGCAGGGCCGGTGGACGCCTCGGAAGGGCCGGCGGACGCCTCGGCAGGGCCGGCTGGCGGCTCCGCGAGCGTGGCCAGGCGCCGCCCGGCCAGCCACCGGTTGTCGGCCAGCGACGCACCGTCGGGCAGGTCGCCGGCGAGGTCGGTGGCGTGCAGGTACGGGGTGACCGCCGCGCGTACCGAGGCCGGGTCCAGGTGGCCCGACCAGTGCATCTCGTCGGAGTCGGCGGTGATCTGGTCGAGCACGGTCGCGGCCGGCGCCACGACCAGGATGTCCCGGACCAGGCCGAGCGTGTGGTCGGCGACGAGCACGACGGCGTGATCCGGCTCACCGAACGTCAGCACGTACCAGGTCTGGTCGCCGTACCGGTCGCCGTGGATGTACCCGCCGGTCGGCACCAAACCGGGTTCGGCCAGGAGTTCGGCGAGCCGCCGGGCCGGGCCCGCGTCCCGGCCGGCCACCCGCTCGGCGAGCTGGGCGACGAGCGCGTCGAGGACTACGCCCCGGTCCGGCTCGGCCCGGGCGTACACGGTGCCGAGCAGCGTCGACAGCAGCAGTTCCCGGTCCAGCCCGGCCGGTACCCCGGCAAGGTCGCCAACGGCGGACAGGATCACGTCGGGCAGGTCGGACGACGCACGGCGGGCGGGGGAGGGTCCGGCGGGCCGGCGGCGCCTGGGCATGTTCTGAGGGTATGCCCTTCTTCAGCGCCCGAGTACCCGGAGCGCCTCGCGCGCCTGGGCGTACCGGCCGAGTACCTGCCGTACCGGCCCGACCAGGTACTCCCTGGTCAGCGCGCTCACGGCCGTGCGGAGGTGGCGTTCGACGCGCCGCCGCGCCGCCGCGGCCCGGGTCTCGATCAGCGGTCCGGACGGCAGGGTGATCGCGAGCCAGATCAGCAACCCGCCGATCGCGACCAGGACCGGCGCCAGGAATGCGGCGCCTTCCCCGTTGATCACGCGGACGGCCAGCCAGGCGATCCCGCCCACGGCGCCGAGGAGCGCGAGCCAGCGCAGCAGGCCCAGCACCCGCCAACCGGCCGCGTCGCCGGGGTCGACCGGTGCGCCCGCGGCCGAGCCGCGCAACCGCTCCGACAGCTCCGCCGAGCCGGCACCGACGGTGCCGGCGAGCGCCGCCGCCCACGGTGCCGGAAGGCGGTCGGCCAGCGGCTCGGCAAACGACCGTACCGCCGCGTGCAGTGCCGCCTCGGACCCCGCGCCCGGCTGCGCCGCCAGTACCTCGGCGACCGGGTCGCGCCGGGGCACCCCCCAGACC
>JBKPCQ010000380.1:0-10855 GCA_046727455.1 Actinomycetota bacterium
CGTCGGTGGCGTCCGGCCGGCCGAACCGGATGTTGTCGGCGACGGTACCGGAGAACAGGTAGTTCTCCTGGGTCACCATGACCACCGCCCGGCGCAGGTCGGCGTCGGACAGGTCGCGCAGGTCGATGCCGTCCAGCCGGACGGTGCCCTCGGTCGGGTCGTAGAACCGGGACACCAGCTTGGCGATCGTCGTCTTGCCGGCTCCGGTCGCGCCGACCAGCGCGAGCGTCTGCCCGGCCGGGACGTGCAGGTCCAGCTCGGGCAGCACGAGCCGGTCGGGGCGGTACCCGAACGAGACGCCGGTGAAGTCGAGGGCGCTACGCGCCTCGGGCAGCTTCGCCGGGCGCGCCGGCTCCGCCACCGAAGGCGGCTCGTCGAGTACGCCGGACAGCTTCTCCAGCGCCGCGCTCGCCGACTGGAGCGAGTTGTAGAACTGGGACAGATCCTGCATGGGATCGAAGAACTTGCGCAGGTACAGCAGGAAGGCGGCCAGCACGCCGACCTGGGTTTCGCCGTGCAGCACCCGGTATCCGCCGTAGGTGAGCACGATCGCGATCGTCACGTTGCCGATCAGCTTGATGCTCGGCGCGAAGATGGCGATCAGCCGCCAGGCCGCCACGTTGGCGTTGCGGTAGTTGCGGTTGACCGCCTCGAAGATCTCCTCGTTGCGCGGCTCCCGGCGGAACGCGTGCACCGCGCGGATGCCGCCCATCGACTCGACGAAGTGCACGATGACGAGCGCGACCGCCTCGCGGGTGCGCCGGTACGCGATGGCCGAGGAGCGCTGGAACCACCGGCTCAGCCATGCCAGCAGCGGGAACAGGATCAGGGACACGAGGGCGAGCGGGACGTCGAGCCAGAGCAGGACGATCGCGACGCTGAGTACCGACAGCAGCGAGAGCACGAGGTCCTCGACGCCGCCGTCGAGCAGCTCGGAGATCGAGTCCATGTCGCTGGTCAGCCGGGAGATCATCCGCCCGGACGTGTACCGCTCGTGGAAGCCCACGGACAGCCGCTGGAAGTGCCGGTACACGCGGTTGCGCAGGTCGAACAGGATGGCCTGGCCGACCTGGCCGGACAGCGTGACGAAGCCGCGCTTGCCCAGGTAGGCGGCGACCGTGGCGACAGCGAAGGCGATCCCGACGCCGACCAGTACCCGGGAGTCGCGCGGGTGGCGCATCAGTGGCGGTATACCGCTGTCGATGCCGAGCTTGACCAGGTACGGGCCGGCCATCTCGGCGCCGGTCTGGAGCAGCAGCAGGATGACGATCCAGAGCAGGCTGCGCCGGTGCGGCCGGATCAGCGAGCCGAGCAGAGCCCTGGAGTCGGCCCGCAGCCGGACCGCGGAGCCGCGCTCGGCGACGGTGCGCTCGGCGTCCTCCTCGGCCGCCCGCCCCCGCCAGGTGTCGACGTCGACGCTCATCGAGTGACCTCCGAGAGGTCCGCCGACGCGGACAGCACCGCCCGGTACTCGGGGACGGTGGCGAGCAGTTCCGAGTGGGTACCGACGGCCACGATCTCGCCGTCGGACAGCAGGGCCACCCGGTCGGCCAGCGCCACCGTCGACGGACGGTGGACGACGATCAGCGCCGTCGTCCCGCGCAGTACCCGGGCCAGCGCCTCCTCCACCAGCGCCTCGGTGTACACGTCCAGCGCGGAGAGCGGATCGTCGAGCACGAGTACCCGTGGCTTGCCGAGCACCGCGCGGGCGAGCGCGAGCCGCTGGCGCTGCCCGCCCGACAGCGACAGCCCCTGCTCGCCGACCCGCGTGGAAAGGCCCCACGGCAGGTCATGGACGAACTCCGCCTGCGCGATCGCGAGCGCCTCGGCGATCTCCGCGTCGGTCGCGTCCGGCCGGCCCAGGGTCAGGTTCTCCCGGACCGACATGGAGAACAGCGTGGCCTCCTCGAACGCCATCCCCACCACGCCGCGCAGGCTCGGCAGGGTCAGGTCGCGGATGTCCCGGCCGTCCAGCGTGATCCGGCCCGAGGTGACGTCGTAGAGGCGCGGTACCAGTGACACGAGCGAGGTCTTCCCGGACCCGGTGACGCCGACGATCGCCATCGTCTCGCCCGGCTCGACGGTCAGGTTGATCCGGCGCAGTACCGGCTGCGCCGCGTCGGGGTACCGGAAGCCGACCCCCTCGAACCGCAGCCGCCCGGCGACGTCCTCCCGCCGGATCGCCACCGCCCCAGGTCTGTCCACAATGGACGGCTTCTGGTCGAACACCTCGTACACCCGGTCGGCGGCCGTCATCGCCTCCTGCCCGTTGGCGATGATCCAGCCGAGCGAGTCGATCGGCCAGACGAGCATCAGTTGCAAGGACACGAAGGCGACGAGGCCACCGACGGTCATCCCGCTGGTGGCCACCGCGTATGCCCCGCCGACCAGGACGATGGCCAGCGTGACGTTGGGTACCGCGTCGAACTGGGCCCACGTCCGGGCGAGCAGCCTGGCCTTGGCGACCCCCGTGTCGTGCAGCAGCCGGGCGGCGCTCTCGAAGCGCCGGCCCATGTACCGCCGGCGCCCGAACGACTTGATGACCCGGATGCCCTGCGCCGACTCCTCGACCAGCGTCGCCACGTCGCCCTGCTGGTCCTGCTGGCGGCGCGAGGTGGCCAGGTAGCGGTGGAAGAACGACCGGGAGACCAGGAACAGCGGTACCGCGCTGACCGCCACGACGAGCCCGAGCGGCCAGTACAGCCGCAGCAGCATGACGACCACCGTCACGTACGTCGCGGTGTTCACCACCAGGAAGATCAGCCCGAACGACACGAACCGGCGGATCACTCCCAGATCGGTTGTCAGCCGCGACAGCAACTGGCCCGACTGCCACCGGTCGTGGAACGCGATGGGCAGCCGCTGGAGATGCGCGTAGAGATCAGCCCGGATCTCGTACTCCATGTCCAGCGACACCGCCGACTGCGTCCACCGCCGGATGAACGCCAGCCCCGCCTCGACCGCGCCGAGCAGCAATGCCAGGCCACCCAGCAGCAGCACGCCGGCGACATCGTGATGGCGTACCGGCCCGTCGACCACGTGCTGCACGACCAGCGGCACCGCCAGCCCGGCGGCGGTGCCGACCACGGCCGTGAGGAGCATCAGGAGCAGGATCCAGAAGCGCGGCCAGATGTAGATCCGCATCCGCCAGAGGTTGGCCATCGGGCGTCTGGGGGATGCGGTCACCATCCGAAGGTAACCGGCTACTCCGACAGTGACGACCCGGTTTCCGACTCATGAGTCAGCAGCCAGCGCTTGATCTCCATGCCCCATCGGTAACCACCGAGCGCGCCGTCGGTCCGTACCACCCGGTGGCACGGCACGAACAGCCCGACCGCGTTGCGGGCGCACGCCTGGGCGGCCGCGCGTACCGCCGCCGGCCGCCCGGCGAGCCGCGCCAGTGTGGTGTAGGTCACGGGGGCGCCCGGTGGCACGGCCCGGAGTGCGGCCCACGCCGCCGTCAGGAACGGCGCACCGGGCTGCTCGACCGCGATCTCGTCGATCGCGGTGAGTTCGCCGTCGAAGTACGCCCGCACGGCCTTCGCCGGCCGGTCCACGTCCCCATCCATCGGTACCGGTTCCGGCAGCGCGTCGGTGAACCCGGCCGCGACGACCGTGTCGCCGCGCGCCACGATCGTGAACGGGCCGACAGGTGTGGTGATAGTGATCGATGCCATCTCAGCTTCTCCAGAGTCGTAGGACCGCGTACGAGCGCCAGGGGCGCCAGCGCCGCGCGTACTCGTCGAGGGCGGCCGGTACGGTCGGCAGGCCCAGCCGGCCGGCCGCCCGCCGGACCGCGAGGTCGGTCGGGAGGAACACGTCGGGATCGCCGAGCGCCCGCATGGCGATGTAGCCCGCCGTCCAGGCGCCGATGCCGGGGATGCCGCGCAGGGCGGCTTCGGTGGCGGCGCGGTCGGCGCCCTCGTCGAGCACCAGCTCGCCGTCGGCGACCGCGCGGGCCAGCGCCCGGATCGTGTCCCGCCGGGCGGCCGGCATCGCGAACGCCGCGTCCGGCAGCTCGGCCAGTGTCGCCGCGCCCGGGAACGGTTCTCCGCTCCGTACCAGCCGGCCCAGCACGCGCCGTGCTCCGGCGACGGTGACCTGCTGCCCGACGATCGCCCGAACGGCGATCTCGAACCCGTCGACCGCGCGGGGGACGCGAACGCCGGGCTCTTTCATGACGAGCGGCGCGAGTGCGGCGTCCGCGGAAAGCGTCTCGTCCACGGCGACCGGGTCCGCGTCGAGGTCGAGCAGCCGCCGGCAGCGTGCCACGGCCGGGGCGAGGTCCCGCACGTCGGCGAGCTGGAGCGCGGCCTGCACGTACCCGTCCCGGGGCGTGAGCGTGACCGAGGCGGTACCGTGCGGCAGGCGCAGCACCCGCGCGTAGCTCGTCGCGTCGACGGTCTCCAGACCCGGGACCGCCCGCGCGGCGAGGAATTCGAGGAGCGCGGCGGCGTGCAGCGGCGGCCGGTACGCCAGCCGGAGTGCGACTGTGCCGGCCTCACCGGCGGCCCGCTTGCCGTTCCGCAGCACCGACGGAGGTACCCCGTACACCTCGCGGAGCGTGTCGTTGAACTGGCGTACCGAGCCGAAACCGGCCGCGAACGCGATCTCGGCGAGCCCGAGGTCGGTCGACTCGACGAGTACCCTCGCGGTCTGCGCGCGCTGCGCCCGCGCCAGGGCCAGTGGCCCCGCCCCGAGTTCAGCGGTCAGCATCCGGTGCAGGTGCCGCTCGGTGTACCCGAGCCGCCCGGCCAGGCCGGGTACCCCCTCCCGGTCCACGACGCCGTCGCCGATCAGGCGCATCGCCCGCCCGACCACGTCGGCCCGGACGTCCCACTCGGGCGAGCCCGGTGCCGCGTCCGGCCGGCAGCGCCGGCAGGCCCGGAAGCCGCCGCGCTGGGCGGCCGCCGCCGACGGGTAGAACCGCACGTTGCGGCGCTTGGGTGTGATGGCCGGGCAGGACGGCCGGCAGTAGATGCCGGTCGACGTGACGGCGGTGACGAACCAGCCGTCGAACCGGCGGTCCCGGCTGTCCACCGCCCGGTAGCAGCGCTCGAAATCCAGTTCCACGCCATCGATCCTGCCTCGCCCGCGAGCGCGCGGCTGGCGGAAATCGGACGTGGCGGCGGGCCGCCGTTCTTGATCGCGATCTCCCGGCGGATCCCGGAGCGGGACTACGGGATCCGCCGGGAAAGCGTGATCTCCCTTGGGTGGGCCATGATGGGCGGCGTGGAGCGGCGGTCATGGTGGCCCGAGGTGGGACTGCTCGCGGGGTTCGGGGCGCTGACCGTCGCGCTCGCGAACGGATATCTCCTCGATGTCGACCTCGACGTGCGGGCGTGGTGCGACGCGCACCAGGTACACGCGGCACACTGGCTCGCCCGGGGAATGATCGTGCTCGGCTCGGGCAACGTGGTCGCGCCGGTCGCGCTGGTGCTGGCGCTCGGGCTGGCGGTGCGTACGCGCTCGGGGTGGCCGGTGGTGCCGGTGGTCGCCGCCGTCGTCGCGGGCAACCTGTTGCTGGTACCGCTGAAAATGGTCTTCGACCGCGCGGCGCCGCACTCACCGGCCCCCGATCCGGTCCTGCTGTTCCACTACCCGCCCGGCTGGTCCTACCCCTCGGGTCACGCCGCGAACAGCGTGTACCTCTACGGGGTCATCCTCACCCTGCTGGAAGGGGCGGGCCTCGGCCCGCTGGCCCGGCGCACGCTCCGGATCGTGCCTCCTGTCCTGGTCAGCGTGACGTTCCTCTACCTCGGGTACCACTGGCTGACCGACATCGTCGCCGGCCTGCTGCTGGGCGTGTTCCTCGACCGGGTCCTGGCCCGGATCCCGCAGCCCGTCGCGGCGCCTGCTCCTTCCCGCCCGGGCTGAACCGGTTGCCCGCGGTGTCGCGAAGAGGGCTCCGGAGCCTAGGATGCCACCGGCAGACCCGGGGACCGGTACGCCTCGCCGTCCTCGGCCACCACGCCGGACTCGTACCCGTCGAGGCGGGCCAGCCAGTCCAGGCCCGGCCGGCCCATCGCGAGGGCGGCGGTGGCGTACGCGTCGGCCAGCCCGAGGTCCTTCCCGGCCACGGTCACCGAGCGCAGCGCGGTCGCGGCGGTACCCCGGTGCGGGTCGACGACGTGGAAGCCCCGCTCGTAGGTGCCGGAGGTGGCGACCGCGAGGTCGGTGCCGGTCAGTACCCAGCACAGCGACCGCGCCTCCCACGGGTGCCGGATGCCGATCCGCCACTCCGCGCCGGGCGCCGGCCGGCCGCGCGTCCGCACGTCGCCGCCCGCGTTGAGGCAGTGGTTGCCGGCTCCGGCCGCGAGCAGCCGGTCCGACGCGACCTGCACCGACCACCCCTTCACGTACCCGGACGGGTCGAGCCGGCCGGTGGCGTACGCGTCGAAGTACCCGTCGGTGGCCCGCCACAGGTCGGCGCAGGCGTCCAGTACCGTCCGCAGGTCGGGCGAGGCGGCCGCGACGTCCAGCTCGCCGCGCTGTAGCCGGTTGACCTCGCTGTCCTCCTTGTAGGTGCTGAATCTCCGGTCGACCTCGCGCAGCCAGGCGAACACCCCGTCGGCGAGCCCCGCGAGGGTCTGCGCCGGCAGCGGGTCGGCGATGTGCAGGCTGACCGCGGTGCCCATCACGTCCTCGACCCGGCGCAGCCGGGTCACTCCCAGGCCCTCGCCTGGTCCAGCGCCGACCGCACTGGGCTCCCGGTCCCGGGGTCGCTCCATCAGAGACGGTCCTACCAGGACCATCGATCCATAGCCAGACCTCATGTGCGATCTGGCCCGAAAGTAAGCTGGTACGTCGTGAGCCTCACCATCGGCATCGTCGGGCTGCCCAACGTCGGGAAGAGCACGTTGTTCAACGCGCTCACCAAGAACGACGTGCTCGCCGCCAACTACCCGTTCGCGACCATCGACCCCAACGTGGGCGTGGTCGGGCTGCCCGATCCCCGGCTCGCGGAGCTGGCCGAACTGTTCGACTCGGCGCGGATCGTGCCGGCGCCGGTGAGCTTCGTCGACATCGCCGGGCTGGTCCGGGGCGCGAGCAAGGGCCAGGGCCGGGGCAACGCGTTCCTCGCGAACATCCGCGACGCCAGCGCGATCTGCCAGGTGGTCCGCGCCTTCAACGACCCGAACGTGGTACACGTCGAGGGCAAGATCTCGCCGGCCGACGACATCGAGACGATCAACATCGAGCTGATCCTGGCCGACCTGCAGACGCTGGAGAAGGCCGTACCGCGCCTGGCGAAGGAGGCCAAGCTCCGCAAGGAACGGGCCGGGGCGGCAGCCGCGGCGGCCGCGGCGGCCGAGCTGCTCAACGGGGGTACCACGCTGTACGCCGGTGCGGCGGCCGCCGGTATCGACGTGGCTGAGCTGCGGGAGCTGCACCTGCTCACCACGAAGCCGTTCCTGTACGTCTTCAACGTCGACGAGGACGAGCTGGCCGACGAGGGGTACCTCGCCGAGCTGCGCGCGCTCGTCGCGCCGGCCGACGCGGTGTTCATGGACGCCAAGATCGAGGCCGAGCTGATCGATCTGCCCGAGGACGAGGCACGCGAGCTGCTCGCCTCGATCGGCCAGCCGGAGCCGGGGTTGCACCAGCTCATCCGGGTCGGCTTCGCCACCCTCGGCCTGCAGACGTTCCTGACCGCCGGACCGAAGGAGGCCCGCGCCTGGACGATCCCGGTGGGCGCGACGGCCCCGGAAGCCGCCGGTGTGATCCACTCGGACTTCCAGCGCGGCTTCATCAAGGCCGAGATCGTGTCTTACGAGGACCTGATCGCCGCCGGCTCGGTAGCCGCCGCGCGGGCCGCCGGGAAGGCGCGCATCGAGGGGAAGGAATACGTAATGCGCGACGGCGACGTGGTGGAGTTCCGCTTCAATGTCTAGTCGCTGGTGACCGCCCGGTACACGTCCTCGATCCGGGCGGCCAGGGTCACCTCTCCGGCGGTCAGCGCACCGTTGGGGGTAGAAACCCTGATCTGGGTGTACCCGTTCAGCCGGTGGATGTTGGGTCTAAGCTGCAAGGCGTCCGCCACCACCTTCACGCGCTCGGTGAGCGCCGCGTGCTGGGCGTCGTCCAGCCGCAGGATGCGCTTGATGTCGCGCCCTTCGCGGCTCCAGCCGCCGAGCTGCGCGAGAGCGTCGCTGAGGTAGTCGGCCCCGGATTGGCCCCGTCGACGGGCGCGCACGGCCCACCTCCCCTGGCGTCGTTGCCGGCTTGTGGCCATTTCGTCGCCGTACCGTTGTGGTCGGTGGCCCAAGTGTTGTCGCATGTCCACCCTCTGTCCACGACCACATTTCGGTTATCTGGTGAGGTTGAGGGCAGCCTTGGACACCGAATTTTTCTTTTGTCTGGCAGGCTGATGCCCCGTGCAGACCGAACGGCCCATACAGCGGATCATCGTTGGCGCGGCAATTGTCCAGAATGGCCGTGTTCTTGCCTGTGCGCGCGCCGATCCGCCCGAGGTCGCCGGGCGGTGGGAGTTCCCCGGCGGGAAGGTCGAGGCGGGGGAGACCGAGCCTGAGGCGCTGGTCCGCGAGTGCGTGGAGGAGCTGGGCGTCCAGGTGGAGGTCGGTACCCGGGTCGGCGCCGACGTACCGCTCGCGCATGGGCGGGCGATCCTCAAGGTGTTCCTCGCCCGCCTCATCGACGGCGAGTCACCGCAGCGCCTGGAGCACGCCGAGCTGCGCTGGCTCGCCGCCGACGAGCTGTACACCGTCGACTGGCTGCCCGCCGACGCGCCGATCGTCGCCGAACTACAACGGGTCCTTGCCGCCTGACCGCGGCGCTCTCCGAGATCTTGGACGCCTGCACCCCTGGGTCAAGAGTCTCTTTAGTAACCGTGATCGGTCCGGGGACAATGTGCCAGCCGCCGAGCCTGCATCGTGACCCGACGGCAACGAAGGTCCCCTTCGGGTGCCGGTTGTCGGCCGGCCTGGTCGCCGACCTACGAACTCGCGGCCGTCGCGATGAACTGCGATACCGTGGCCGTGAACGTGCCGGAGTGGGTTAGGTTCCAGACATGGCCGCCGCCGGTGATCAGCCTCAGCTCAGCGTTCGGGATGCCTGCGGCGAGTCTTCGGGCAGCGGGCGGTTGGGAGGATCGCGCGATCCATACAGCTCGAAGGTCGGTACCGCGATCGAGGGCAGGTTGGGGCGGAAGTCGATGCGTGCCAGTTCCCGGATCGCTGTCTTGCCCGGCGGGTACGCCTGCGCGGCGGGCCGCCACGTCGGGGGTACCGGCAACGCACCTCGGCGGGTATCCCGGGGCGGTTCAGCACGCGTTGCCGGACGGCGGCCATGACCGCGTACTGAGCCGCCACCAGAACCCGGCTGGGTCGCACCTGGCAACCGGACAGAACGAGGCTGGTCACGAGGTCAGGGGCCTGGCCGGCGATCGGCAGCGCCAGCATCGCGCCCAGCGACCGCCCGCATAGGTGAACCGGGCGCCTGGCCTTGGCGCGTATCAGCTCGGCCAGCGGAGTAGTTCTACCTGGCCTTGGTCCTGGTCACAGGCGTTTGTGGCGCCCTCGGCGTTGACCGCGGTTAGCCTCGATTCCCGGTCAGGTAATTGAGCTGAGGTCCACCACTTATTGATCTTGGTTGGCGCGGCGGGAAGCGGAACCGGAGCCGGCGGCCGTTCCACCAGGGGATGGGTAGGTCGATGTCGGCGAAGCCTGCGTCGATGAGCACTGGGTGGTAGGTGCGTAGGTTCAGGTCGACGGTGACGGTGTCGTCGGCGACGTGCAGGGTGCCGGTGGTGTCGAGGAAGTGCCGCCAGATCCGGTCGGGGGTGGCGGTTTCGTAGCGGGGCAGTGCGCGGGCGAGCATGCGGTAGAGGTTGCCGGCGACGACGGTCAGGGTGGTGTCGAGGTCGACGTTGAGCGGCAGGCTGCTGGTGAGCGCGTCGAGGTGGAAGCCGCTGATGTAGGCGTCGAGTTCGTTCTCGATGGTCATGCGTTCGGCGTAGCGGGCGAACAGGTCCTTGGCCGGTGTGGTGATCGCGTTGGTGAGCAGGAGGGTGGGTTCGTCGCGGCCGATGTTGCGGACCGCGATCTGGCGGACCTTGTTGCTGATTCCTTTGATGGCGACCATGTCCTCGTACATGTGGGGGTGGCGGTAGCGGCCGGCCCGGTCGATGCGGTAGGTGGTCCACGCGTTGGCGGGTAACGCCGCCAGCTTGTCCAGGATGGACTGGCCGCGTTTGCGCAGGGTGAGCCAGGTCAGACCGCGGCCGGTCAGCTCGTCGAGCACGGTGTAGTTGGTCAGTTGGGAGTCGAAGACGAGCAGGCCAGGATCGGCGCCGGTGGTGGCGGCCCAGTAGTCGGCGAACGCGAGGATCTCGCGGGCCTGTTCGGCCTTGGTGATGTCGGCGTTGGCGTAGACCATCTCGGTCGAGGTGTGGTCCTGGGCGAAGAAGGTCAGCACGGCCCGGGTGCGTTGCGACCGCTTGGGCACGTAATGCTTCTCCAACGGTGCACCCAGGTCGGGATCGCCGTGGTGGCGGATGGCGTGGAAGTCGCAGTTGAACCCGGCCTCGCCGGTGGCCAGGCCGCGTTGGCGCAGGGCCTTGACCAGGCCGGACAGCAGGGTTCTGTTGGACCGGCTGCGGACCCGGTAGGAGTACGAGCCGAGGTGGGTGGCCTTGGGCAGCGCGGTCAGCCGCAACGCCAACGCCAAGCCGGCGTCGTCGGTGAGTGCGTCGATGTGGTGGATGCGGGTCTTGCGGGCGCATTTGGCCAGCAGCAGCGTGCCCACCGACTGCCACGCGCTGATCGCGCGCGTGCTCGGGTAGCCGGCGGCGCGCACGAGATCGGCCAGGCCGAGGTCGACTATGGCCGGTAAC
>JBKPCQ010000381.1:0-9727 GCA_046727455.1 Actinomycetota bacterium
CCCCCCCCCCCCCCCACAACAACCCATTAGTGGAGTCGTCGGCAGCGTCAGATGTGTATAAGAGACAGGGAAGAAGCCGATGCCGGCGGCCGCGTGGGCGCGGGGGGTCCGTCCGGATCCGGGCGAGCGGCTGAGATGAGCAGCTCATGACCGACCGTGGGCCGCGCCGGCCGGGTGGGGCGCGGGACCGGCGCGGCAGCGGGCCCCGGCCGCCGCGCGGTGGGCGACCGCTGGTCGACCCGGCGCGTCAGGCCGCGTACGAGACGGTGGCGGCGGTACACCGCGACGAGGCGTACGCCAACCTGGCGCTCCCGCGGATCCTGCGCGAGCTGCGCCTGCACGGCCGGGACGCGGCCTTCGCCACCGAGCTGACCTACGGGACGCTGCGGATGCGCGGCACGCTGGACATGATCATCGCGGTGGCGTCCGGCCGCGAGGTCGCCCGGATCGACCCGCCCGTCCGGGACGCGCTGCGCCTGGGGGCGTACCAGCTCCTGCAGACCCGGGTGGCGCCGCACGCCGCGGTCGCCTCCACGGTGGATCTGGTACGCGCGGTGGCCGGGCCGGCCGCGACCGGCTTCGCCAACGCCGTCCTGCGCCGGATCGGGGGGCAGCCGTGGGACGCCTGGATCGCCGAGGTGGGGCCCGACCCGGACACCGACCGGCTCGGGTACCTCGCGGTGGCGTACGCGCACCCGCCGTGGATCGTGCGGGCGTTCGCGGAGGCGCTGGGGGAGGCCGGGATCGAGGCGCTGCTGGCCGCCGACAACGCGGCGGCGCCGGTGCACCTGTGTGCCCGGCCGGGGCTGGTCGGGCGCGACGCGCTCGCCAAGGAGGTCGGCGGGGAGCCGGGCCGGTACTCGCCGTACGCCGTGTACCTCCCCGGCGGCGCGCCCGGCGACCTGCCGGCCCTCGCCGACGGGCGGGCGCACGTGCAGGACGAGGGCTCCCAGCTCGTCGCGCTCGCGCTCGCGGAGGCGGAGATCGACGGGCCGGACGGTCGGTGGCTGGACCTGTGCGCCGGCCCGGGCGGCAAGGCGGCCCTGCTCGGCGCGCTCGCCGCGCAGCGGGGTGCGGAGGTGACCGCCGTCGAGGTCGCCCCGCACCGGGCGGCGCTGGTGGAGCAGGCGGTACGGGGGCTGCCGGTGCGGGTCGAGGTCGCCGATGGCCGGGAGATCGAGGAGACCGGCTTCGACCGGGTACTCGTCGACGCGCCCTGCTCCGGGCTCGGCGCGCTGCGCCGCCGCCCGGAGTCCCGGTGGCGCCGCCAGCCGTCGGACCTTCCGCCGCTGACCCGCCTGCAACGGGAGCTGCTGGGCGCCGCCCTGCGCGCGGTGCGCCCGGGTGGGCTGGTCGGGTACGTGACGTGCTCGCCGCACCGGGTCGAGACCGACGTGAGCGTCGCCGAGGCGGTCCGGCGCGCGCCGTTCCCGGTCGACCGGATCGATGCCCGCCCGTACCTGCCGACCGTGCCGGATCTGGGCGCGGGGCCGGCGGTGCAGCTCTGGCCGCACCGGCACGGTACCGACGCGATGTACCTGGCGCTCCTCCGTACACTGAGCGCGTGACCGCCTCGTCGCTGATCGTCGCCCCGAGCCTGCTGGCCGCCGATTTCTCCCGGCTCGGGGAGCAGGCGCGGGCGGTCGAGGGGAGCGCCGACTGGCTGCACGTCGACGTGATGGACAACCACTTCGTACCGAACCTCACCATCGGCCTGCCGGTCGTGCAGAGCCTGCGCAAGGCGACGACGCTGCCGCTCGACGTGCACCTGATGATCGAGGCGCCGGACCGGTGGGCGCTGGGCTACGCGGAGGCCGGCGCGTACAACGTCAGCTTCCACGTCGAGGCGGCCGACGACCCGGTGGCGCTGGCCAAGGACCTGCGCGCGGCGGGCAGCCGGGCCGGCCTGGCGATCGACCGGGACACGTCCGTCGAGCCGTACCTTGACCTGCTGCCGCACTTCGACATCCTGCTGATCATGACGATCAAGGCCGGGTTCGGCGGGCAGGAGTTCCTGCCCGAGCTGCTGGCGAAGGTGCGCACCGCCCGCCGGCACCTGAAGTCCGGGCACCTGGAACTGCGGATCGAGGTGGACGGCGGGATCAACGAGGACACCGCCGAGGCGGCGGCCGGGGCCGGTGCGGACGCGTTCGTCGCCGGTACCGCCGTCTACGGCGCCGCGGACCCGGCGGCGGCGGTCCGCAACCTGCGCCGCGCCGTGGAGACGGTGGCTACGCCATGACCGAGCCCGTCGAGCCCGCCGGCAGGGACCTGATCCTGGTCGTCGACGACGACCCGGACATCGCCCGGTTCGTCGAGGTCAACCTCAAGTTGCAGGGCTTCGACGTGGTGGTGGCGAACGACGGCGAGCAGGCGCTGGAGCTGATCGGCCTGCGCCACCCCGACCTGGCCGTGGTCGACCTGATGATGCCGCGCGTGGACGGGATGGAGCTGACCCGGCGGCTGCGCGCCAACCCGTTGACCGCGTCGATCCCGATCATCATGCTGACCGCCCGGGGCCTGACGATCGACAAGGTGCTCGGGCTGACCGCCGGAGCCGACGACTACCTGGTCAAGCCGTTCGACACCCTGGAGCTGGTGGCGCGGGTCAACTCCACGCTGCGGCGCAACCAGGAGTACCGCGAGGTGTCCCCGCTGACCGGCCTGCCCGGCAACACGCGCATCCTGCGCGAGATCGCCGACCGGGTGCGCGGCGGCACCGCGTACGCCGTGTGCCACATCGACATCGACCGGTTCAAGAGCGTCAACGACGCGTACGGGTTCGCGCGGGGCGACGAGTTCATCACCGCGCTGGCCCGCTCGCTGCACCGCGCGGTGGTGGAGGTCGGGCTGCCGCCCGCGTTCCTCGGGCACATCGGCGGCGACGACTTCGTCCTGGTGTGCACGCCCGAGCAGGTCCGGCCGCTGACCGAGCGCGCGGTGGTGGACTTCGAGGCGATGGCCGACGAGTTGTACGACCCGCTCGACGGGCGCCGCGGCTACCTGGAGCTGAGCGACCGCAAGGGCGAGGTACGCCAGGTCAACCTGGTCACCCTCTCGATCGGCGTGGCGCTGTCGACCAACCGCAGCTACTCCGACCCGCGCGAGGTCGTGGCGGTCGCGTCGGAGATGAAGACGGTGGCCAAGAGCCAGCCCGGCTCGTACGTCGCGATGGACCGCCGGTCCGGGGTGTGACCTAGCTCGTGGGGGTCGGCGGTGGCCCCCCGGTCGTGCGAGACTTCACCTGTACCCACCACGCGCTGGCGGGACTCGGTGAAATTCCGAACCGGCGGTGATCCAGGATCTTCTGGTAGCCCGCGACCCGGCCGACCTCGTGTCGGACGGTGGACCCGGTGAGACTCCGGGGCCGACGGTCACAGTCCGGATGGGAGACAGCGCGCGGGCGGCACCGTCACCGGTGCCGAGGTCTGCCGCTGGCGTTGACGCCGGCTGACCGGCCCCCGTTGTGTCCCCCCCGACGGCGCGCACCGCGCGACGAGAGGGGCGACCGGCGGTGACCACCGCGGCGGAGCTGGCGGCCATGGGCCGCGCCCTTGAGCTTGCCGCGCTCGGCCTCGGCGAGACCAGCCCCAATCCGAGCGTCGGCGCGGTCATCCTCGACCCGTCCGGCGAGCCGGTCGGCGAGGGACGCACCGCTCCGGTCGGCGGGCCACACGCGGAGATCGTCGCGCTGGCGCGGGCCGGTGCCCGCGCGCGCGGCGGCACCGCCGTGGTCACCCTGGAGCCGTGCGACCACACCGGCCGCACCGGACCCTGCACGCAGGCGCTGCTCTCCGCCCGGATCGCCCGGGTGGTGGTCGGGGTCCGCGATCCCGACACGCTCGCCGCGGGCGGGGCGGACACGCTGCGGGCCGCGGGGGTCGACGTCGAGACGGGCGTACGGGAGGCCGAGGCGGCCCATCTCCTGCGGTACTGGTTGACCGCGGTGCGCCGGGGCCGTCCCTACCTGATCTGGAAGTACGCCGCCACGCTGGACGGGCGCTCCGCCGCTTCCGACGGCACCAGCCGGTGGATCACCTCGGCGGAGTCCCGTGCCGACGTGCACGCGCTGCGGGGCACCGTCGACGCGATCATCGCCGGCGCCGGTACCGTCCGCGCCGACGACCCGGCGCTGACCGTGCGGGTACCCGGCACGCGGCGCCGTCCGCTGCGCGTCGTCGTCGACTCGGCCGGCGGTACCCCCGGCGATGCCCGCGTGCGCGACGGTGCCGCGCCCACCTGGGTCGCGACCAGCGCGGAGGTCGGCTCCGACCCGACCGGCCGGGTCGACCTCGGCAAGCTGATGACCGCCCTGTACGCCCGGGGCGTGCGGGGCGCGTTGCTGGAGGGCGGCCCCACGCTGGCCGGCGCGTTCCTCGCCGCCGGCCTGGTCGACGAGGTGGTCGGTTACCTGGCCCCGAAGCTGCTCGGCGCCGGCAGCGCCGCGCTGGGCGACCTCGGCGTGGGCACCATCGCCGACGCGGTGGACCTCGACATCACCGATGTGACCCGGATCGGCCCCGATCTGCGGATCACCGCCGTCCCGAAGGAGGACCACGACTGATGTTCACCGGCATCGTGGAAGAGCTGGGCAGCCTGCGCGCGATCGAGGACCTGGGCGACGCGGTCCGGCTGTCGGTGTACGGGCCGATGGTGGTGAAGGACGCCCGGCCCGGGGACTCGATCGCGGTCAACGGGGTCTGCCTGACCGTCGTCGACCTCGACGGCGACGGGTTCACCGCCGACGTCATGAAGGAGACGCTGGACCGCTCCGCGCTCGGTGCGCTCACCGACGGCGACCCGGTGAACCTGGAGCGGGCCGCCACGCTGGGCAGCCGGCTGGGCGGGCATCTGGTGCAGGGCCACGTGGACGGCGTGGGTACCCTGACCGGCCGCGACCGGGCCGAGCACTGGGAGGTCGTCACGATCGAGCTGCCGGCGGGGCTGTCCCGGTACGTCGTGGAGAAGGGCTCGATCACGGTCGACGGGGTCTCGCTCACCGTGGCCGCGGTCGACGGTGACGAGCTGTCGGTGAGCCTGATCCCGACCACGCTGGAGCTGACCACGCTGGGCCGGAAGCGCGTCGGCGCCCCGGTGAACCTGGAGGTGGACGTGATCGCCAAGTACGTCGAGAAGCTGCTGGGGGCCAGGTCATGAGTACGGTCTTCGGGACGATCGAGGAGGCGGTGGCGGAGATCGCCGCCGGGCGGCCGGTCATCGTGGTGGACGACGCCGACCGCGAGAACGAGGGCGATCTGATCTTCGCGGCGGAGCTGGCCACGCCCGAGCTGATGGCCTTCACGGTGCGGCACACGTCCGGGTTCATCTGCGCGCCGCTGACCGAGGCGGACGCGGACCGGCTGGAGCTGCCGCCGATGTACCACACCAACCAGGACAAGCGCGGTACCGCGTACACGGTGACCGTCGACGCGCGCGCCGGGGTGAGCACCGGCATCTCGGCGGCCGACCGGAGCCACACCGTGCGGCTGCTCGCCGACCCGACCACGTCGGCCGCCGACCTCGCCCGGCCCGGCCACGTGGTGCCGCTGCGGGCCAAGCCCGGCGGGGTACTGCGCCGGCCCGGGCACACCGAGGCGGCGGTCGACCTCGCGACCCTGGCCGGCCTGCGCCCGGCCGGCGTGCTCTGCGAGCTGGTCAACGACGACGGCACCATGATGCGCGTGCCCGACCTGGAGATCTTCGCCAAGGAGCACCACCTGGTGCTCATCTCGATCGCCGACCTCATCGCGCACCGGCGGCACACCGAGCGGCTCGTCGAGCGGGTGGCCGAGGCCCGGTTGCCCACCGAGTTCGGGGTGTTCCGCGCTTACGGATACCGGGCCCGGCCGGACGGTGCCGAGCAGATCGCGCTGGTCTACGGCGACATCGGCGACGGCCAGGACGTGCTCGTGCGGGTGCACTCCGAGTGCCTGACCGGCGACACGTTCGGCTCGCTGCGGTGCGACTGCGGGCCGCAGCTCCGGGCGGCGCTACGCCGGGTCGTCACCGAGGGCCGCGGCGTGGTGCTGTACATCCGGGGCCACGAGGGGCGGGGGATCGGGCTGCTGGAGAAGCTGCGCGCGTACGAGCTGCAGGACACCGGGGTGGACACCGTCGACGCCAACCTGCGCCTCGGGCTGCCGGCCGACGCGCGGGACTACGGTACCGGCGCGCAGATCCTGTACGACCTGGGTGTACGCACGATGCGGCTGCTCACCAACAACCCGGCCAAGCGGGCCGGGCTGGAGGGGTACGGGCTGCAGGTCGTGGGCCGGGTACCGCTGCCGAGCCGGCCGCACCCCGAGAACGTCCGGTACCTGCGGACCAAGCGGGACCGGATGGGCCACCTGCTCGATGCCCTGGACGAGGTTCCCGGGCTCGACCCGGTCGCGGAAGGACTGAGCTGACCATGACCGGTTTCGGCGCACCGGATCTGTCCACTGTGGACGCCGCCGGGCTTCGCCTCGCGATCGTCGCGAGCCGCTGGCATCACGAGATCACCGACCAGCTCCTCGACCGCGCGCTCGCGGCCGCGAAGGCGTGCGGCGTGACGGACGTGACCGTGGCCCGGGTGGCCGGCTCGGTCGAGCTGCCGGTGGTGGCCCAGGCCCTGGCCCGGCGCCATGACGCGGTGGTCGCGCTGGGTGTGGTGATCCGGGGCGCGACGGCGCACTTCGACTACGTGTGCCGGTCGGTCACCGACGGGCTGACCCGGGTGGCGCTGGACGAATCGACGCCGGTGGCGCACGGCGTCCTCACCGTGGACACCGTCGACCAGGCCCTCGAACGCGCCGGGCTGCCCGACTCCAGCGAGGACAAGGGCTGGTTCGCGACGGTGTCCGCCCTGGACGCGGCGCTGGTGCTCCGCACCTGCGGCTGACCGTCGCGCAGATCTTGGAGCCCGTTTGGGAACACCGTCCGTCTCCGGTTCACACTCAGCTTCCGCTCGGCCTGGTCGATGGCGGTAGCGCCGCCAATGCCAGTTCGATCGCCGCCTCGGGACTGTCGGCCGCTTCAATTCCCAGCACCCGATCGCCTGCGCTGTCGAGTACCCGCCACCCGCCCAGCGAGACAACAGGCACGTTGCCCCGGCGCTTGGCGAGGGCAAGCTCACTCAACGTCCCCCATGATCCACCGACGATGATCACCGCGTCCGCGCTCCAGACGAGGATCGCATTTCGCGCTTCCCCCATGTTGGTCACGATCGTTACCGAGAGATCCGGCGAGGCACCCTCGCGGCTGTCGTTCGGACGGATGCCCACCACCAGCCCATCTCGTGAGCGGGCGCCAGCGGCAACGGCCGCCATGACGCCGATTCCACCGCCACAGAGGACGATCGCTTCCCGTTCGGCCAGGATCTGGCCGACGCGATAGGCGTTTGCTCGGTCGGCGTCGGTGCAGTGACGGGGACCGCATACAGCTACTTGGTATGCCAAGATGTTGTTCCCGCTCGATCAAGGCAGGTGCGGTGCCTGCGGTAGCTCCGGCAGTTCTCGTGTTGCCGTGTAAGCGCAGAAGAGACTGATCTGCTCGCTCAGCTCGGCCGCCCGCATCGAACGCTCGTACCATGGCCCGGTGATGGCGGCGCCGACCTTAGCCACGCGCTGAACGACGGGTAGCGTGCGGCTCTCAACTGGCAGGCGGAGCACCGGCCGCAGGTGCTGCTCGGCCCCATCTAGGTCGTCCAGCGCCAAATGGGCGGCGGCGAGATCTAGCTGTGCTGCCGCGACGAATTCTGGGCATCGCTCGGCCTCGGATACGGCGTTGAGGAGGTCCAACGCCTCCTCGGCGTCGAGGGCGGCACGCTGATAGTTGTCGCGCCCACCGAGCGCCAGCCTGGTCTCGCTGGCGTAGTAGGCGGCCTTGCCTTTCTCGAACCGGAACACCCCAGGCATTTCGTCTGGCGATGCTGGTTGGTCGCGAGCGGCTGTAGCTGTGGCGAGGGCTCGTTCCACCTCGCGATGATCGTGGGCTGCCGCGTACGCCCGAGCTTCTTGGCTGGCCAGGCGAAGCAGCGTTGTTCCGACGGTCGCGTAGCGCTGCCCGCCGTGGGCCAGCTTAGCGGCTCGGCGGTAGTCGCCGTTCCAGTAGGCAACGTTTGACTGAATCCAGCGCACGTAAGCGCGCAGCGCATTGTCTTCAGCAAGGTCGGCGCAGAGCCGACCACCTATGCGGTAGAGATCTGGCAGGATCTTCGGCCGCTGGTGTTCTTCCAGCATGCTGAAGACCTCGGTGCGTAGCCGCGACAGCGGCCGGAAGACGGCATAGGGCGGCTTCGTGAGGTAGTCGATGGCAAACTGCCGGACATCGGCGTTTAGTTGATCAATCACGTCTTGGTTCACGGCGCCGTGTGCCCGACGGACAAACCGAGCCGCGTCCTCGGTGGACATGATGATCTCCTCGCTCAACGTGCCCGCATGCCTTCCGTGCGCTTCGCCGTCGGCTCCCTCCCCTGACGGTACGTTGCCGTTGAAGGTGGGAGTAGCGGCCTCGGTGGTTAAGCGGATCGCATCGCTAAAGGTCCGGCCGTCGCCGACGGGGCTTGCTTCGACGGATGCCGGAGCGTCCGCGGAAGTGAAGAGTTGACCGGCGGTCAAGCCCGGAAACATTGTCACGAGGATTCGGCAGTGGTCAGGCTGTGGGAGCCCTTTGAGATCGCCAGCCAACCAACGGGCGTACTGCCCCTTGCTCGGCCACGTGCCCCACGAGCGCGGGGTCCACTTTGCGAGCGGCCTTGTCGTACTCCTTGCAGAAGGTCCCGTACTTCTGCCAATGCCGCTCGCGTAGCAACGCCTTCAACAGAGTTGATCGCCCAACCATCACGCGCACCTTACGAGAGGGAAACGCTCAGCAGGTGCGACCAGACTAGCGATGGTGGTTCGGACAACGCACCACTCATGTCACCGAGGGGATGAGACGCGACTCCCACGCGACACTCGCGCGGCCCAAACGCAGCAGACGAGACGATGCCGCAATCGAGGCGGGCTTATCCGAAACCTCATGATCGATGGACGCACCTGGCGGTTCGCTGACCCAGGTCCGTGCCGTCAAGTGAGCGCGTCCGGCCGTCGGGTCCCTTTCCGAGTTGCGCCGACCCGGGGACGGGGTCGGGTGGCCGGGCGCGCAATGCGAGTCCAACACGGAAGGGAGTTGTGATCGTGGAACGGGCGCCTTTCGGGGCGGGTGACGTGTTGTGGATCGAGTCAACGGACTGTCCCCCAAGCGCCGGGGGTACGTCCGGCTACGAGTTCTGGGTGATCGAGGGGGCGCAGCGGGCGCGGTCGTCCGCGTTGTGGCTGGTGACTGGCTGGGAGCTTGCCACCGGTACCCAGGAGTTGGTCAGGCTGCGGACGGTGTGCCTGCCGGCGTCGACGCCTCGCGCGACCTGGCGGAATCTGCTGCCCGCGCCGTATCGGGACGCGGCGGAGGGCTGGACCCAACCGACGCAGGTGTTACCGATCGTCACTGTGGGCGAGTGGATGCGCCGGGCTGCGGTCGGTGGTGATCGGCCGCCGTTGATGACCGGGCTGGCCGCTCAGCGCATGGCGCCGGTTGTCGACGTCCGATCCGCCGGCGGGCGTCATACCGCCCGAGCCCGCGCCGAGCAGGCAAACGCGGTCCTGAAGATGACGTTCAAGGCCCTACGCCACGTCAGCCTCGACCCAGGCATGATCGGCATGATCGTCGCCGCCGCACTCGTGCTTCTCCATGTAGAACACGGACGAAC
>JBKPCQ010000382.1:0-20456 GCA_046727455.1 Actinomycetota bacterium
CACACCCGCAGGGCGGTCGAGCGGGGCCGGCGGCTGCACGAGGAGTGGAACCGGGCGTTCGAGCGGTGGTCGCAGGCCGACCCGGAGCGCCGGGCGCTGTTCGACCGCCTGTCGACCCGGTCGCTGCCGCCCGGGTGGACCGACGCGCTGCCCACGTTCGAGCCCGACCCGAAGGGGATGGCCACCCGTAAGGCGTCCGGCGAGGTGATCAACGCGATCGCGCCGGTACTGCCGGAGCTGTGGGGTGGCTCGGCCGACCTGGCCGAGAGCAACAACACCACGATCGAGGGCGACCCGTCGTTCGTGCCGCCGGAGTACTCGACGAAGCTGTTCCCCGGCGAGTGGTACGGGCGCACCCTCCACTTCGGCATCCGCGAGCACGGCATGGGCGCGATCCTCAACGGCATCGTGCTGCACGGCGGTACCCGCCCGTACGGCGGCACCTTCCTGGTGTTCTCCGACTACATGCGGCCGGCCGTACGGCTCGCCGCGCTGATGCGCATCCCGGTCATCTACGTCTGGACGCACGACTCGGTCGGCCTCGGCGAGGACGGCCCGACCCACCAGCCGATCGAGCACCTGAGCGCGCTGCGCGCCATCCCCGGGCTGGACGTGGTCCGCCCGGCCGACGCGAACGAGACCGCCTGGGCGTGGCGGTTGGCGCTGGAGCACACCGACCGGCCGACCGCGCTGTGCCTGACCCGGCAGAGCCTGCCGGTGATCGACCGCTCCGGGTACGCGGGAGCCGAGGGGGTCGCGAACGGCGGGTACATCCTGGCGGAGGCGGGTGACGGGCAGCCGGTCGTGATCATCATCGCCACCGGTTCGGAGGTTGCCATCGCGCTGCGCGCGCGGGAGCGGCTGGAGGCCGACGGTACCCCGACGCGGGTGGTGTCGATGCCGTGCCGCGAGTGGTTCGACGCGCAGGACCAGGCGTACCGGCAGACGGTGCTGCCGAGCGGCGTCCGGGCGCGGGTGAGTGTCGAGGCGGCCGTCGCGA
This sequence comes from Actinomycetota bacterium, assembly GCA_046727455.1. Taxonomy (GTDB): domain Bacteria; phylum Actinomycetota; class Actinomycetes; order Mycobacteriales; family Micromonosporaceae; genus AC-43. Next base: position 1,001 of record JBKPCQ010000382.1, read on the forward strand.
TGTCGTGGCGCGACCTGATCGGCGACCTCGGCGAGGCGGTCAGTATCGAGCACTACGGCGCGAGCGCGCCGTACCAGGTGCTGTTCGAGCAGTTCGGCTTCACGCCGGATCACGTGGTGGCGGCGGCTCGCGCCTCGCTCGCCAGGGTCGGCGCGATCGCCGGTACCACCACGGGCAACTGAGAAGGGGGACCCCGATGACCGACAGGCTGGCCGAGCTCTCCGCCGCGGGTGTGGCGGTATGGCTCGACGACATCTCCCGGACCCGCCTGGTGACCGGCGGGCTGGACGCGCTGCGCCGCGAGAAGCACGTGGTGGGCGTGACGAGCAACCCGACCATCTTCGCCAAGGCCGTCTCGGAGAGCGCCGAATACGCCGATCAGATCCAGGAATCCGCGCTGCGGGAGCTGGGCGTCGGCGAGGCGACCCGGATGATCACCACGTACGACGTGCGGTGGGCGTGCGACGTGATGCGGCCGGCGTACGACGCCTCGCACGGTGTCGACGGTCGGGTCTCCATCGAGGTGGACCCCCGGTTGGCGCACGAGACCGACCAGACCAACGCCGAGGCCAGGCAGCTCTGGTGGCTGGTCGACCGGCCGAACCTGTTCATCAAGATTCCGGCGACTCTCGCCGGGCTGCCGGCGATCACCGCCACGCTCGCGCGGGGCATCAGCGTCAACGTCACGCTGATCTTCGGGCTGGAGCGGTACGAGCAGGTGATGGACGCCTTCCTCAGCGGCCTGGAGCAGGCCAAGGCGAACGGGCACGACCTGTCCAAGCTGGGCAGCGTGGCGAGCTTCTTCGTGTCCCGGGTGGACACCGAGGTCGACAAGCGGCTGGACAAGCTCGGCACCCCGGAGGCGCAGGCGCTGCACGGCAAGGCCGCGATCGCGAACGCCCGGCTGGCGTACGAGCGGTACGAGCGGGTCTTCACCACCGACCGGTGGAAGGCGCTCGCCGACGCCGGAGCCCGGCCGCAGCGCCCGCTGTGGGCGTCCACCTCCACCAAGAACCCGGCGTACCGCGACGTCATGTACGTCGAGGAGCTGATCGCCCCCGGAGTCGTGAACACCATGCCCGAGGCCACCATCCACGCGTTCGCCGACCACGGCGAGATCCGGGGCGACACCATCACCTCGAACTACGCCGACGCCAAGCGGGTCCTCGACGACCTGGCCACGCTCGGGATCGACTACGACGACGTGATCGAGACGCTGGAGCGCGAGGGCGTGGAGAAGTTCTCGGCCAGTTGGGAAGAGCTGCTCCAGACGGTCGGCGGGCAACTCGCCGGTACCGTGGGCGGCCGCGAGCGGCCGGCGAGCGCGAAGTGAACGTCGAAGCGGCCGCCGGGCTGGCGGTGTACAGCACGAACCCGGTACCGGGCGCGGCCGAGATGCGGCAGGCACTGGTCGAGGCCGGCGTACCGGGGCTGCTGCTGGCCAAGGACCCGACCCTGTGGGGGCCGGCGGCCGAGTCCGAGGCGAAGATCCGGCTCGGCTGGATCGACACCTTCCGGCGCAGCCGGGACCTGATCCCGCAGCTCGCCGAGCTGGGCACCGAGCTTGCCGACCTGACGCACGTCGTGCTCGCCGGCATGGGCGGCTCCTCGCTGGCGCCGGAGGTGATCTCGCGCACCCTGGGGGTACCGCTGACTGTTCTGGACACCACGGACCCGCACCAGGTCCGGGCCGCGCTGCGCGACCGGCTGCTGTCGACGGTCGTCGTGGTGTCCAGCAAGTCCGGCTCCACGGTGGAGACCGACAGCCACCGGCGGGCGTACTGGCAGGCGTTCCTCGACGCCGGGCTGTCCGAGGCCGAGGCCGGCCGGCACTTCGTCATCGTCACCGACCCCGGCTCGCCGCTGGAGGCGACCGCCCGGGAGATGAACGCCGCCGTGGTGCTCGCCGACCCGGACGTCGGCGGGCGGTACTCGGCGCTGACCGCCTTCGGGCTGGTGCCCACCGCGCTGGCCGGCGTCGACGTGGCCGAACTGCTCGACCAGGCCGAGGCGCTGTACGCCACGCTGTGCGAGGAGAAGGACAACCCGAGCCTGGCCCTGGGCGTCGCGCTGGGCGCGGCCGCCGTCAATGACGGGCGCGACAAGGTAGCGCTCATCGACGACGGTACCGGCATCACCGGCCTCGGCGACTGGGCGGAGCAGCTCATCGCCGAGTCCACCGGCAAGCTCGGGCGCGGCATCCTGCCCGTCGTGGTGGAGTCCCCCACCGCGCCGGGCATCACGGGGGAGGACGTGCTGACGGTGACCACCGGCGGCGCGCTCGCCCTGGACGTCGTACCGGGCGGCGGCGCGGTGCCGCACCTCGCCGTCAACGGGCCGCTCGGCGCGCAGTTCCTGGCGTGGGAGTACGCGACGGCGGTGGCCGGGCGGATCCTCGGGATCAACCCGTTCGACCAGCCGAACGTCGCGGAGTCCAAGGACAACACCAGGCGGATCCTGGCCGGCGGGCGGCCCGCGGAGTCACCCGCGTTCACCGAGGAGGGGCTGCAGGTCTTCGGGCCGCTGCGGGCGAACCTGGAGGACGCGCTGCGCACGCTGGTCCGCGAGATCGTGCCGGGCGGGTACCTCGCGATCATGGCGTACCTCGACCGCCTCGGCGACGCCGCGGTGGCCGAGATCCGCCCGCTGCTCGCCCGGGCGAGCCTGGGGCGGCCGGTCACCTTCGGCTGGGGGCCGCGCTTCCTGCACTCCACCGGGCAGTTCCACAAGGGCGGGCCGCAGGCCGGCTCGTTCCTGCAGATCACCGGGGCGGTCCGCACCGACCTGCCGGTACCGGGACAGCCGTACAGCTTCGGTACCCTTCAGTCAGCGCAGGCCGCGGGCGACCGGCAGGCGCTGACCCAGCGCGGGCGCCCGCTCTTGCATCTGCACCTGACCGACCGCGCGGCGGGCATTGCCCGGCTGCTGGCCGCCGCCCGGTCCCTCGCTGAGGAGGTCTAGCGTGGGCAATCCGCTGCGGGATCCGCAGGACCGGCGGCTGCCGCGGATCCCCGAACCGTGCGCATTGGTGATCTTCGGCGGGACCGGAGACCTGGCCCGCAAGAAGCTCGTCCCGGCCGTCTACGACCTGGCCAACCGGGGCATGCTCCCGCCCAGCTTCGTGGTGCTCGGGTTCGCCCGGCGAGACTGGGGCGACGGCGACTTCGAGGCGGTGGCCCGCCAGGCGGCCGAGGAACACGCCCGGACCCCGTGGAAGGACGAGACCTGGGCGCGGTTGGCCGGCAACATCAAGTTCGTCCCCGGCTCGTTCGACGACGACGCCGCCTTCGACCTGCTCGCGCAGACCCTCGACGGGCTTTGCGACACCCACGGGATCCAGGGCAACGCCGCGTTCTACCTGTCCATCCCGCCGTCCGCGTTCCCGGTGGTGCTCAAGCAGATGGACCGCACCCACCTGGCGGACAACGAGAAGGCCGGCGGCTGGCGCCGGGTGGTGGTGGAGAAGCCGTTCGGCACCGACCTCGCCTCGGCGAAGGCGCTCAACGACCTCGTGGACGACGTTTTCACCCCGGACGACGTCTTCCGGATCGACCACTACCTCGGCAAGGAGACCGTCCAGAACATCCTCGCGCTGCGCTTCGCCAACGCGCTGTTCGACCCGGTGTGGAACTCCAAGTACGTCGACCACGTCCAGATCACCATGGCCGAGGACGGGGGGATCGGCAGCCGCGCGGCGTTCTACGACGCCACCGGTACCGCCCGCGACGTGCTGCAGAACCACCTGCTCCAGCTGCTCGCCATGGTCGCGATGGAGGAGCCGACCAGCTTCGACGCGACCGAGATCCGCACCGAGAAGCTGAAGGTGCTGCGGGCCATCAAGCTGTCCAAGGACATCGCCCGGGACACGGTACGCGGGCAGTACCTGGCCGGGTGGGTGGCCGGCGAGCGGGCGGTGGGCTACACGGAGGAGAAGGGCGTACCGCCGGACTCCAGCACCGAGACGTACGTCGCTGTCAAGCTCGCCATCCAGAACCGGCGCTGGGCGGAGGTACCGTTCTACGTCCGCGCCGGCAAGCGGCTGCCCCGCCGGGTCACCGAGATCGCGGTGCTGTTCAAGAAGGCGCCGCACCTGCCGTTCCACGAGGCCGACGTGGAGATGCTGGGCCCCAACCAGCTCGTCATCCGGGTACAGCCGGACGAGGGGGTGACACTCAAGTTCGGCTCGAAGGTACCGGGCACCACCATGGAGGTCCGCGACATCACCATGGACTTCCAGTACGGCGAGGCGTTCACCGACTCGTCGCCGGAGGCCTATGAGCGGCTCATCCTCGACGTGCTGATCGGCGACCGCACGCTGTTCCCCAACGCCGCCGAGGTCGAGGCAAGCTGGGCGGTCGTCGACCCGCTGGAGGCGGCCTGGGCCGGCACCAAGCCGGAGCTGTACCGGGCTGGTGAGTGGGGACCGCGCGCGGCGGACGAGTTGCTCGAACGCGAAAGCCGGCGATGGAGGCGGGCATGACCGGGCTCTGGGACACCACGGGACGTGAAGTGATCAAGGCGCTGGCCGCCGAGCGGCGCAGCGCGGGCGGGGTGACCAGCGGCCTGGCACTGACCCTGGTGTCGGTGACCGACGAGAAGCGGGTACGGGAGGCCGAGGCGGCGGCCACCATCGCCGCCGCCGCGCACCCGTGCCGGATCCTCATCGTGGTCCGCACCGACATCACCCGCGACGTGAACCGGCTGGACGCCGAGGTCGTGGTCGGCGGCCGGCTCGGGCCGTGCGAGGCGGTCGTGATGCGCATGCACGGCCGGCTCGCCCTGCACGCCGAGTCGGTGGTGATTCCACTGCTAGCGCCGGACGTACCGGTCGTCACCTGGTGGCACAGCGAGCCACCGGAGCAGATCGCGACCGACTTCCTCGGCGTGGTCGCCGACCGCCGGGTCACCGACGCCGGCCAAGCGCCCGACCCGGTGGCCGCGCTCAAGCGGCGGGCCGCGGACTACGCGCCGGGCGACACCGACCTGGCCTGGACCCGGATCACACTGTGGCGCACGCTCGTCGCCGGCGCCTTCGACACGGTCGAGTCGCGGGTGACCGGGGCGACCGTGCTGGCGCCCGAGAAGGACCCGACGGCGGCGCTGATGCTCGGCTGGCTGGCCGCCCGCCTGCACATCACGCCGCAACTGGAGCCGACCAGCGAGTTCGCGCGGATGCGCGCGGTCGAGCTGTCCTGCGAGAACGGCGACAAGGTGCGGCTGATCCGGGAGAACGGCACCGCGCTCTTCAGCCGTACCGGCCAGCATGACCGGCAGCTTCCGCTGCCCCGCCGGCCGCTGGGTGACGAGCTCGCCGAGGAGCTGCGCCGGCTCGACCCGGACCAGATCTACTCGGAGGCGCTGGGGGCGATCGCCGGCATCCCCGACCTCGACCAGCGGTCGCCCACGCGGGTACACGTCTGGAAGGACCCGGCCGTGGCGCCGGCCGCGGGATGAGTGAGCACCCCGAGGCGAGCGTCGTCGTCCATGCCGAACCGGACGTCCTCGCCGAGGACGTCGCCGCCCGGCTGATCATCCGGCTGGTCGACGCGCAGGCCGCGCGCGGCGTGGCGAGCGCCGTGCTGACCGGCGGCCGGGTCGCGACAAAGGTGTACCAGGCCGTCGCGGCCAGCCCCGCCCGCGACGCCGTCGACTGGTCCCGGGTAGACCTGTGGTGGGGCGACGAGCGGTTCCTGCCGACCGGGGACCCGGAGCGCAACGAGACGCAGGCCCGCGCGGCGCTGCTCGACGCGGTGCCGCTGAACCCGCTGCGGATCCACCCGATGCCGGCCAGTGACTGGCCGGACGTGGAGGACCCGGAGTCCGGCGCGGCCCGGTACGCGGAAGCCCTGGCCGACGCGGCGAAGCCGGGCAGCGAGATCCTGCCGCACTTCGACGTGCTACTGCTCGGCGTAGGCGAGGATGGTCACGTGGCCTCGGTGTTCCCCGAGCATCCGGCGGCCTACGAGACCCGGCCTGTGGTGGCGGTACGGGGGGCGCCGAAGCCCCCGCCGGTGCGGCTGACGCTGACGCCTCCGGCGATCAACACGGCTGAGGAGGTGTGGCTGATCGCCACCGGGTCGGCCAAGGCGGACGCGGTGGGGATGGCGCTGTCCGGAGCCGGGCCGGTGCAGGTGCCGGCGGCCGGGGTGGCCGGCGTCAGCCGTACGCTCTGGCTGCTCGACCGGGACGCGGCCGCGCACGTCAGCCCGCGCCTGCGCAGCCTGCGTTGAGGTATCGGCTACTCCTCGCCGCGGCGCTGGCGGAGCTGGCGCAGCGCCTCGGCGAGGATCGCCGCGCCCTCGGCATCGGAGCGCCGCTCCTTCACGTAGGCGAGGTGGGACTTGTACGGCTCGCTGCGCGGACGCCCGGGCGGGTTCTGCTCGTCCCGGCCGGCCGGCAGGCCGCAGCGGGGGCACTCCCACCGGGCCGGTGCCGCCACCTCGGCCGCGAACATCGGCTCCACCTGGTGGCCGTTGGCGCACCAGTAGGCCACGGTGCGCGAGGGGACGGGCTCACAACGTTCGTCGGGCCGGATCGGTCCGGAGCCGACCCGGACGCCACGGATGGCGTTGCCACTGACCACGACTGCTCGCTCCTGTCGTCGGGGGGATTCGACGAGGCGCGGCCCGGATCACTCCGGGCCGCGGATGAGTCTAGGCGGACACCCGCCGCGAAGGAACTACTTGGTGGCGATACGTAGCGCCAGTCCAAAGCCGACGATGCTGGCGAACCAGATGATACCCACCAGGACGGTGTACCGGTCGAGGTTGCGCTCCGCCACCGAGGACCCGGTCAGGCTGGAGGAGACACCGCCGCCGAACATGCTGGACAGGCCGCCGCCCTTGCCCCGGTGCAGCAGGATCAGCAGGGTCAGCAGGATGTTCGTGATGATGAGCAGCACGATGAGCGTGTAAGCGAACGCGAGCATGGTGCGTGACGGTCCTCTCCTCTACGGCCCACCCAGCATAGCCGGGCCGGCTACGTCTCGTCGTACCGGCAGATCCGCGTGAACTCCTCGGCGTCCAGGCTGGCCCCGCCGACCAGGGCGCCGTCGATGTCCGGCTCGGCCATGATGTCGGTGATGTTGGACGACTTCACCGAGCCGCCGTACAGGATGCGGACCCGCTCGGCCGTCGGCCCGGGGTACCGCTCGGCGATCCGGGTCCGGATGGCGCCGATGACCTCCTGGGCGTCCTGCGGGGTGGCGGTCCGGCCGGTACCGATCGCCCACACCGGCTCGTAGGCGACCACGACCTTCTCGGCGTCCTCGGCGGACAGGCCGTCCAGCGCGGCGTCGAGCTGGCCGATGGTGTACGGCACGTGCTCGCCCGCCTCGCGGATCTCCAATCCTTCGCCGATGCACAGGATCGGCGTGAGCCCGTTCCGGAGCGCCGCCTTCGTCTTCGCGTTGACCAGGGAGTCGTCCTCGTCGTGGTAGGCCCGCCGCTCGGAGTGCCCGACCACCACGTACTGGCACCCCAGCTTGGCCAGCATCAGCCCCGACACGTCGCCGGTGTACGCGCCCGACTGGTGCGGTGACAGGTCCTGCGCCCCGTACCCGAGCAGCAGCTTGTCGCCGTCGATCAGCGTCTGCACGCTGCGCAGGTCGGTGAACGGCGGCAGCACCACCACGTCGACCTCGGCGAGCCGCTTCTCCGGCAGCGTGAACGCCAGCTTCTGGGTCAGCGCGATGGCCTCAAGGTGGTTGAGGTTCATCTTCCAGTTGCCGGCGATCAGCGGCCGGCGGGGCTCCGGAGCGCGGGCCATCACCGCTCCAGCGCTTCGATGCCGGGCAGGGACCTGCCTTCGAGGTACTCCAGGGAGGCGCCGCCGCCCGTCGAGATGTGCCCGAACGTGGACTCGTCGAGCCCCAGCGTGCGCACCGCGGCCGCCGAGTCCCCGCCACCGACCACCGTGAAGCCGTCGACCTTGCTGATCGCCTCGGCCACCCCCCGGGTACCGGCGGCGAACGGCGCCACCTCGAACACGCCCATCGGCCCGTTCCAGAACACCGTCCGCGCGCCGCTCAGCACGTCGGCGAACGCGCCGACGGTACCCGGTCCGACGTCCAGGCCCTTCCAGCCGTCCGGGATCTCCGTGGCCGGCACGGTACGTACCTCGGCGTCCGCCTCGACGCGCTCGGCGATCAGGATGTCGACCGGTAGGAGGATCTTGCCGGAGGACAGCAGCTCCCGGCAGTTGTCGAGCTGGTCGCCTTCGAGCAGCGAGTCGCCGACCCCGTGGCCCTGTGCCTTGAGGAAGGTGAAGCACATGCCGCCACCGATCAGCAGCAGGTCGACGCGGGGCAGCAGCGCCCGGATGACGGCGAGCTTGTCGGAGACCTTCGAGCCGCCGAGCACGACGACGTACGGGTGGGCCGGGTCGCCACTCAGCCGGCCGAGCACCTCCAGCTCCCGAAGCACCAGCCCGCCGGCGTAGTGCGGGAGCAGCCGGGCCAGCTCGTACACGCTGGCGTGCTTGCGGTGCACGGCCCCGAAGGCGTCGTCGACGTACGCCTCGCCGAAGGCGGCGACGCGGGTGGCGAAGTCCGCCCGGTCGGCCTCGTCCTTGCTGGTCTCCCCCGGGTTGAAGCGCAGGTTCTCCAGCAGCGCGACGTGCCCCGCCGGCAGACCGTCCACAGTGGACCTCGCGGAGTCGCCGACAGTGTCGGTGGCGAACGCGACGGGCGCGCCGAGCAGTTCCGACATCCGCGCGGCGACCGGAGCGAGGCTGTACCTCGGGTCCGGCGCGCCCTTGGGCCGGCCCAGGTGGGACATGACCACCACCGGCGCGCCGGCCTCGCGCAGCCGGGTCACGGTCGGGAGTACCGCCCGGATCCGGCCGTCGTCCGTGATGTCCGAGCCGTCGAGAGGCACATTCAGGTCGGCGCGTACCAGGACCCGCCGGCCCGCGACGCCCTCGCGGAGGAGATCGTCGAGCGTCTTCACCGCGCCGTGCCCACCAGGTTGACCAGGTCGATGAGCCGGTTGGAGTAGCCCCACTCGTTGTCGTACCAGCCGACCGCCTTCACCTGGTTGCCGATCACCTTGGTCAGGCCGGCGTCGAAGATGCACGAGGCCGGGTCGGTGACGATGTCGGTCGACACGATCGGGTCCTCGGTGTAGCTGATGATGCCGTTGAGCGGGCCGTCGGCGGCGGCCTTCACCGCCTGGTTGACCTCCTCGACACTCGTCTCCCGGCCGGCCGTGAAGGTCAGGTCGGTCGCCGACCCGTTCGGTACCGGCACCCGCAGCGCGTACCCGTCCAGCCGGCCCTTGAGTTCCGGCAGCACCAGGCCGATCGCCTTGGCGGCGCCGGTCGAGGTCGGCACGATGTTGATCGCCGCGGCCCGGGCCCGGCGCAGGTCCCGGTGCGGGCCGTCCTGCAGGTTCTGGTCCTGGGTGTACGCGTGGATCGTGGTCATCAGGCCCTTTTCGATGGTGAAGGCCTCGTGGAGCACCTTCGCCATCGGCGCCAGGCAGTTCGTCGTGCAGGACGCGTTCGAGATGATCGTGTGCGCGGCCGGGTCGTACTTGTCGTCGTTGACGCCCATGACGAGGGTGATGTCCTCGTTCTTGGCCGGCGCCGAGATGATCACCTTCCGCGCGCCGCCGTCGACGTGCGCCCGGGCCTTGGTCGCGTCGGTGAACAGGCCGGTGGACTCGATCACCACGTCGGCGCCGAGGTCGCCCCACGGTAGCTTGGCCGGGTCGCGCTCGACGAGCACCTTGAAGGTCTGGCCGCCGACGCTGATCTCGTCGCCGCTCGCCTTCACCTCGTGCGGCAGCCGCCCCAGGATGCTGTCGTACTTGAGCAGGTGTGCGAGCACCGAGTTGTCGGTGAGGTCGTTGACGGCGACGAGCTGGATGTCCGCTCCCCGGTCGAGCGCCGCCCGGAAGAAGTTCCGGCCGATACGGCCGAAGCCATTGATGCCAACGCGGATCGTCACAGGACACATCTCCTTGCGCGCGGTGTTGGGTGGTCTGACCGGCCCGGCCGCTTCGCCGAACAGTCCAAACCCTATCCGAGGCACGGAAAGGGTCACACGCGAGGGTCAGGCGTCGACGGCGAGCATCTCCGGGGTGACCGCGGCCTCGGTGTCCGGTACCCCCAGGTCGCGGGCGCGCTTGTCGGCGAGAGCCAGCAGCCGGCGGATCCGGCCGGCGATGGCGTCCTTGGTCAGTGGCGGGTCGGCGAGCGCGCCCAGTTCCTCCAGCGAGGCCTGGCGGTGCTCGAGGCGCAGCTTCCCGGCGCTGGTCAGGTGGTTGGGCGCGTCGTCGCCGAGAATCTCCAGGGCGCGGGTGACCCGGGCCGCCGCGGCCACCGCCGCGCGGGCGGAGCGGCGCAGGTTGGCGTCGTCGAAGTTGGCCAGCCGGTTCGCGGTGGCGCGGACCTCGCGGCGCACCCGCCGCTCTTCCCAGGACAGCACGCTCTTGTGCGCGTTCAGCCGGGTGAGCAGGTGGGCGATCGCGTCGCCGTCCTTGACGACCACCCGGTCCACGCCCCGGACCTCCCGGGCCTTCGCCACGATGCCGATCCGCCGGGCCGCGCCGACCAGCGCCAGCGCCGACTCCGGACCCGGGCAGGTGATCTCCAGCGCGCAGGACCGGCCGGGCTCGGTGAGTGATCCGTGCGCCATGAACGCGCCCCGCCACGCCGCCACCGCGCAGCACATGCTCGCCGAGACCACGTGCGGCGGCAGGCCGCGTACCGGCCGGCCGCGCACGTCGAGCAGGCCGGTCTGGCGGGCCAGGGCCTCGCCGTCCTTGACCACCCGGACGATGTAGTGGCTGCCCTTGCGCAGGCCGCCCGAGGCCAGCACGTGGATCTCGCTCGGGTATCCGTACACCTCGGCGATCTCCCGGCGCAGCCGGCGGGCCACATTGCCGGTGTCCAGCTCGGCCTCGACGACCACCCGGCCGGAGACGATGTGCAGGCCGCCGGCGAAGCGCAGCAGGGCGGCCATCTCCGAACGGCGGCAGCACGGCTTGGGTACGTCGACCCGGCTGAGCTCGTCCTTGACCGCGGCGGTCATCGCCATCGTCTCGTCACCTCACGTACCCAGTGTCGTCAGCGGGCCCGGCCGCCAGTATCCCCGACAGCGCCGCGGCCAGCGCTGACGGATCGTGCCGTGGCCCGCCGTCCTCGACCGCGACCGGGGCGAGCACGAGCCGCGCACCCAGCGATTCTGCCGCACGGTCGACCGGTTCGGGGTCACCGACCGCCTTACCGTCGGCGACTACCACATCGGCTCGCAGACCGGGGAGGTAACGGGTCAGGGCGGCCAGGTGGTCCGGCAGGGAGAGGCTGGCCGTCTCCTTCTCCGCGGCGAGGTTCAGCGTCACCAGGCGCCGCGCCGGGCTGTCCAGGATCGCCGCCGCGAGCTGGGGTACCAGCAGATGTGGGATCACGCTCGTGTACCACGAGCCAGGGCCGAAGATCAGCCAGTCGGCGTCGCGGACGGCGGTCACCGCCTCGGTACACGCCGGAGGCGAGCCGGGAAGGATCCGCACCGCCTCGACGTGCCCCCGGGTCACGGCGACCTCGTGCTGGCCCCGGACCGGCCGTACCGTGCCGTCCTCGGCGAGCACGTCGGCCTCGATCTCCAGCGGTACCCGCGACATCGGCAGCACCCGCCCGGAGACCCGCAGCAGCGCCGCGGCCTCGTCCAGCGCGGCGACCGGGTCCTGGTGCAGCTCTATCAACCCGCACAGGACCAGGTTGCCGACCGGGTGGCCGGCCAGCGGGTCGGCGCCGCCGAACCGGTACTGGAAGAGCCGCGCGGCGGCGTCGTCACCGGCCAGCGCCGCGAGCGCCTGGCGCAGGTCGCCCGGCGGGAGAACCCCACGCTCCGCGCGCAGCCGCCCGCTGGACCCGCCGTCGTCGGCGACGGTGACCACCGCGGTCAGATCCAGCCCCGGTACCTGCCGCAACGCCCGGAGCGACGCGGACAGCCCGTGCCCGCCGCCGAATGCGACGACCCTCATTCCCGGCCCAGGTCGCGGTGCTGTGCGCTGGCCACCAGCCGGAGCCCCTGCAGCCGCTGGGCCAGGTCCTCCGCGATGGCGACGCTGCGGTGCTTGCCGCCGGTGCAGCCGACGGCGACGGTCAGGTACCGCTTGCCCTCCCGCTCGAACCCGGGCGCGGTACTGCCGATCAGCCGCGCGTACGTCTCCACGAACCGGATCGCGCCCGGCTGGCCCAGCACGTACCGGCTGACCGCCGGCTCCTGCCCGCTATGCTCACGCAGCGCGGGAACCCAGTACGGGTTGGGCAGGAACCGCGCGTCGAGCACGAAGTCGGCATCGGGCGGCAGCCCGTACTTGAACCCGAACGACAGCACGGTCACCCGCAGCCGCCGCGAGTCCTCCCCGCCGAACAGCTCCTCCACCCGGCTGCGGAGCTGGTTGACGTTGAGGTGGGTGGTGTCGATCAGGACGTCGGCCTCGCCGCGCGCCTCGGCGAGCAGGTCCCGCTCGGCGGCGATCCCGTCGGACAGCCGGCCCTCGCCCTGCAGCGGGTGCGGGCGGCGGACGCTCTCGAACCGGCGGATCAGCACGTCGGTGTCCGCGTCGACGAACACCACCCGGGGGGAGAACCCCTGGTCCTTCAACGCCTTGACGGCCCCGGCGAGGTCCGTGGAGAACGCCCGGCTGCGTACGTCGAGCACCATGGCGGTGCGCCGGGCGGTGTTCCCGGCGCGGTGCGCCAGCTCAGCCATGTCCAGCATCAGCGCCTGCGGCAGGTTGTCCACGACGTAGTAGCCGACGTTCTCCAGGGCGCGGGCGACGGTGCTGCGGCCACCGCCGGACACCCCGGTCACGATCACCAGGTCGGTCTCGGAGCGGGGCGGCTCCGCGGGCTCCTCGTCGGTCACGTCTCCCCCTCGGGCTGGCGCCGCCCGGCGGCGGGCCGGACGGCGGGAGCGAGGTCGATCCTAACCGCGTAGCCTGTCGGTGCGGCTACCAGCCAGCGGATGCCAGCCGCGTAGCCGGTCGGCGCGGCTACCAGCCAGACGATGTCGACATTCGGTCAGCGAATGCGCGACGAACCGCGGAGGACGGATTACGGCGGCGGCGTTTCCCCGCGCAGCGCGGTCACGATCGCCTCGGCGGTACGCGGGCCGATGCCGGGTACCTCGGCGATGTCCTCCGCGCTCGCGTCGGCCAGCCGCTTCAGCGAGCCGAAATGGCGCAGCAGCGCCTTCCGCCGGGTATCGCCGAGCCCGGGAATGGCGTCGAGCGCCGAGGCCGTCATCCGCTTGGAGCGGCGCTCGCGGTGGAAGGCGATGGCGAACCGGTGTGCCTCGTCGCGTACCCGCTGGAGCAGATACAGGCCCTCGGAGCTGCGTGGCATGATCACCGGGAAGGCCTCGCCGGGCAGCCACACCTCCTCCAGCCGCTTGGCCAGCCCGCACAGCGTGATGTCGGTGATCCCCAGCTCGGCGAGCACCTGCGCGGCCGCGTTGACCTGGGGCTCACCGCCGTCGACGACGACGAGCTGGGGCGGGTAGGCGAACTTGCGCGGGCGGCCGGTCTGCGGGTCGATCGGCGGCCCCCCGCCGAGGTCGGCGACCGCCTCCAGGTAGCGGGTGAACCGGCGGCGCAGCACCTCGGACAGCGCGGACAGGTCGTCAGTGGCGCCCCGGACGGCGAACCGCCGGTACTCGCTCTTGCGCACCAGGCCGTCCTCGAAGACCACCATGCTGGCGACCACGTCGGTGCCCTGGATCTGGGAGACGTCGTAGCACTCGATGCGCAGCGGCGCCTGACCCATGCCGAGCGCCTCGGCGATCTCGTCCAGGGCCTTGCTCCGCGTGGTGAGATCACCGGCCCGGCGCAGCTTGTGCTGGGCGAGCGCCTGCCCGGCGTTGCGCGCCACGGTCTCCATCAGCGCCTTCTTGTCGCCGCGTTGCGGTACCCGCAGGGACACCCTGGCGCCGCGCCGCTGGGACAGCCACTCGGCCAGCGCGTCCACGTCGGCCGGCAGGGCCGGGACGAGCAGCTCCCGGGGGATGTCGGTCTGGCCCTGCTCGTCGCCGTACACCTGCGAGACGAAGTGGTGCACGAGGTCGCCGGTGGTCAGCTCCTCGGTCTTCTCCACCACCCAGCCGCGCTGGCCGCGGACCCGCCCGCCGCGCACGTGGAAGACCTGCACCGCCGCTTCGAGCGGGTCCTCGGCGAACGCCACCACGTCGGCGTCCGTACCGTCGCCGAAGACCACGGCCTGCTTCTCCATCGCCCGGCGCAGCGCGGCCAGGTCGTCGCGCAGCCGCGCCGCCTTCTCGAACTCCAGCTCCGCCGACGCGGCCTGCATCTGCCGCTCCAGGCTGCGCTCCATCTTGTCGGTGCGCCCGGCCATGAACTCGACGAACTCCTCGACGATCCGGCGGTGCTCCTCGGCGGTCACCCGCCCGACGCAGGGGGCGGAGCACTTGCCGATATAGCCGAGCAGGCAGGGCCGGCCGATCTGGCCGGCCCGCTTGAAGACCCCGGCGGAGCAGGTGCGCGCGGGGAAGATGCGCAGCAGCAGGTCGAGCGTCTCGCGGATGGCCCACGCGTGCGAGTACGGCCCGAAGTAGCGCACGCCCTTGCGCTTGGCGCCGCGCATCACCTGCAGGCGCGGGTACTCCTCGTCGAGCGTGACGGCGAGGTACGGGTAGGACTTGTCGTCGCGGTACCGGACGTTGAACTTGGGGTCGTACTGCTTGATCCAGGTGTACTCCTGCTGCAGCGCCTCGACCTCGGTGCCCACCGTGATCCAGTCGACCCGGGCGGCGGTGGTCACCATCTGGTGGGTGCGGGCGTGCAGCGTCCACGGGTCGGCGAAGTAGGAGTTGAGCCGGCTGCGCAGGCTCTTCGCCTTGCCGACGTAGATCACCCGGCCGGTCGCGTCCCAGAACCGGTACACGCCGGGCGCATCCGGGATCGTGCCGGGAGCGGGGCGATAGGTACTCGGATCGGGCACGGGACAAGCGTAGTGGCCCGGTACGACAGCGGTTCAGCTCACCGTGATGGTGTCCCCGGAGACCGTCACGGTCTTGTTCGCCAGCGGCTTGGGCGCCGGCCCGTTCTGCACCGAGCCGTCGACGGCGCTGTAATTGCTGCCGTGGCAGTTGCAGTGGATGACGTTGTCGGCGACCGACGAGACGGTGCAGCCCGCGTGCGTGCAGGTCGCGCTGAACGCCTTGAACGTACCGGCCTGGGGCTGGGTGACGACCGTGTCGGTGCTCGGGAAGATCTTGCCACCGCTGACCGGGATGTCCGAGGTCTTGATCGCGCCGGCACCGCCGCCGGCGGACCCGCCGCCCGTGGTGGACCCGCCGCCGGTGCTGGACGACCCGCCGGTGTCGCCACCGCCACAGGCGGCGACCGTCGCGGCGACGCCGGCCGCGCCCGCGCCCGCCAGCAGCACCCGCCGCGTGGTCCTACCCGTGTCGTCGCTGGCCACACCCATGTCGTCTCCCGTCGCGAAACGTGCCGATGACCGGACACACGCCAGTCTGCCCGGCCCGGTTCACCGGCGCGTGGCCGCAGCGCGTTTCACAGGAGACTTTGATCCGGCCCGTGCGGCCGGAGCCTTCCGGGCGGCTTTCGCCGGCTTGGCACCGTTACCGCCGTTGGCCCGGTCTGCCCGGGCGGTAGCGGCCGAGCCGCCGGTCGCGGTGCCGCCGAGGCCGAGGGCCGGGCGCAGGTACTCGCCGGTGTAGCTCTCCGGTACCTCGGCCAGCTCCTCCGGGGTACCGACGGCGACGACGGTGCCGCCGCGGTGGCCGCCCGCCGGCCCCATGTCGATCAACCAGTCGGCCGTCTTGATCACGTCGAGGTTGTGTTCGATGACGATCACCGTGTTGCCCTTGTCCACCAGGCTCTCCAGCACCGCGAGCAGCTTGCGGATGTCCTCGAAGTGCAGGCCGGTGGTCGGCTCGTCCAGGACGTACACGGTCCGCCCGGTGGAGCGCTTCTGCAGCTCGGAGGCGAGCTTGACACGCTGCGCCTCGCCCCCGGACAGGGTCGGCGCCGGCTGCCCCAGCCGCACGTACCCCAGGCCGACGTCGACGAGCGTACGGAGGTGGCGGTGGATCGGCGGGATCGCCTCGAAGAACCCGCACGCCTCCTCGATCGGCATGTCCAGCACCTCGGCGATGGTCCGGCCCTTGTAGTGCACCTCCAGGGTCTCCCGGTTGTACCGGGCGCCCTTGCACTCGTCGCACGCGATGTAGACGTCGGGCAGGAAGTTCATCTCGATCTTCTTGGTGCCGTCGCCCGCGCACTCCTCGCACCGGCCGCCCTTGACGTTGAACGAGAACCGGCCCGGCCCGTACCCCCGGACCTTGGCCTCGGTCGTCTCGGCGAACAGCCGCCGGATGTGGTCGAACACGCCGGTGTACGTCGCCGGGTTGGAGCGCGGGGTGCGCCCGATCGGCGACTGGTCGACCCCGACCACCTTGTCCACCTGCTGGATCCCGGCGACCCGGGTGTGCCGGCCGGGGACCATCCGGGCCCCGTTGATCTGGTTGGCCAGTACGGTGTACAGGATGTCGTTGACCAGCGTGGACTTGCCCGAGCCGGAGACCCCGGTCACCGCGACGAACTGGCCCAGTGGGAAGCTCACCGTCAGGTTCTTGAGGTTGTGCTCGCGGGCGCCGTAGACGATCAGCTCCCGGCCCGGTGTCTGCGGCCGGCGGATCGCCGGGACCGGGATGCTGCTGCGCCTGGACAGGTAGGCCCCGGTGATCGAGTGCTCGTTGGTCAGCAGTCCGGCGAGAGGGCCGCTGTGCACGATGTGGCCGCCGTGCTCGCCGGCGCCCGGTCCGATGTCGACGATCCAGTCGGCGGTGCGGATGGTGTCCTCGTCGTGCTCGACCACGATCAGCGTGTTGCCCAGGTTCTTCAGCCGGACCAGGGTCTCGATCAACCGGTGGTTGTCCCGCTGGTGCAGGCCGATCGACGGCTCGTCCAGGACGTAGAGCACGCCGACCAGGCCCGAGCCGATCTGGGTGGCCAGCCGGATCCGCTGCGCCTCGCCGCCGGACAGGGTACCGGCGGGCCGGTCCAGGGACAGGTAGTCCAGCCCGACGTCGACCATGAAGTGCAGCCGCGCGTTGATCTCCTTGAGCACCCGCTCGGCGATCATCCGCTGCCGGTCGGTCAGGTCCAGGGTCGCGAGCAGCTCCGCGCAGTCGCCGATGGACAGCGCGCACACCTCGGCGATGTTCTTCCCGGCGATGGTCACCGCGAGGATCTCCGGCTTGAGCCGGGTGCCTCCGCAGGCGCCGCACGGGATGTCGCGCATGTACCCCTCGTACTTCTCGCGCGACCAGTCCGACTCGGTGTCGGAGTGCCGGCGCTCGATCCACTGCACGACGCCCTCGAAGCCGGCGTAGTATGAGCGCTCCCGTCCGTACTTGTTGCGGTACCGGACGTGTACCTGGTCCTCGGCGCCGTACAGGATGGTCTTCTGCGCCCGGTTGGACAGCGCGCGCCACGGCGTGTCGAGGTTGAAGCCCTCCTGCCTGCCGAGCGCCTCCAGCAGCCGCAGGAAGTACTCCAGCGTCGTGCCGCCCGACCACGGCTGGATCGCGCCCTCGCGCAGGGTGCGTTCCGGGTCCGGGACGATCAGCTCCGGGTCGACCTCCTTCTTCGTGCCGAGGCCGGTGCATTCCGGACAGGCGCCGTACGGCGCGTTGAAGGAGAACGCCCGCGGCTCCAGGTCCTCGATCGCGAGAGGGTGGTCGTTGGGGCAGGCCAGGTGCTCGGAGAAGCGGCGCTCCCGATGCGGGTCATCCTCGGGCAGGTCGACGAAGTCCAGCACGACGATCCCGCCGGCCAGGGCGAGCGCGGACTCGATCGAGTCGGTCAGCCGCTGCTTGGCGCCGGGCTTCGCGGTCAGCCGGTCGATCACCACCTCGATGGTGTGCTTCTCCTGCTTCTTCAGCTTCGGCGGCTCGGTGAGCGGGTGTACCACCCCGTCGACCCGGGCCCGCGCGTACCCCTTGGACTGCAGTTCGCCGAACAGGTCGAGGTACTCCCCCTTGCGGCCACGGACCACCGGGGCGAGGACCTGGAACCGGGTGCCCTCCGGCATCGTCAGCACCCGGTCCACGATCTGCTGGGGGGTCTGCCGGGAGATCGGCTCGCCGCAGACCGGGCAGTGCGGCTGCCCGGCCCGGGCGAAGAGCAGCCGCAGGTAGTCGTAGACCTCGGTGATCGTGCCGACCGTCGAGCGTGGGTTGCGGGAGGTCGACTTCTGGTCGATGGACACCGCCGGGGACAGCCCCTCGATGAAGTCGACGTCCGGCTTGTCCATCTGCCCGAGGAACTGGCGGGCATAGCTGGACAGCGACTCGACGTACCTCCGCTGGCCCTCGGCGAAGATCGTGTCAAAGGCCAGGCTGGACTTTCCCGACCCGGACAGGCCGGTGAACACGATCATCGCGTCCCGCGGCAGGTCCAGGTTGACATCGCGCAGGTTGTGCTCCCGCGCGCCCCGGATGATCAGTCGGTCGGCCACAGCCGCTGCTCCCAGTAGGTCGGCTCGCTCCTATGGCGTAGACAACGCCGCGGCAACTCTAACCGTGCCCTATGACAGTTTCTTTCATCCAGCGGGGCGGCGGGGACCCCCGGCCGCGCGCCGGTGCTCGTACCGGCGCCTGATCTCCGCCGTGCGGCGGCCCTGCCAGGTCAGCTCGCGCCGCAACCGGCGCCAACTGTCCAGCCGCCGGCCGGACAGGTCGCCGTCGGCCAGCGCCCCGCGGACCGCGCAGCCGGGCTCGCGCTCGTGCCGGCAGTCCCGGAACCGGCAGGCGGCGGCCAGCTCGTCGATGTCGGCGAAGGTGAGTTCCAGGCCGTCGGCCGCCTCTTGCTGGAGGCCGACGCCGCGTAACCCGGGCGTGTCCAGGATCGCCCCACCGTCGGGCAGCGGGATGAGCGCGCGGTGGGCGGTGGTGTGCCGGCCCCGGCCGTCCGCCCGCCGGTTCGCCTGGGTGACCATGACCGTCGCCCCGGCCAGCGCGTTCACCAGCGTCGACTTGCCGGCGCCGGACGGGCCGAGCAGGCCGAGCGTGCGGCCCCGGCGGACCATCGGCCGGAGCCGGTCCAGGCCGGCACCGGTACGGGCGCTGACCGCGATCACCTCGGCACCCGGGGCCAGGTCGGCGATCTGCGCCGCGACCCGCTCGGGACGCCGTACGAGATCGGCCTTGGTGAGGATGACCACCGGCCGCGCGCCCGACGCCCAGGCGAGCGCGAGCAGCCGCTCCAGGCGCCCGGCCCGCGGCTCGGGGTCCATCGGCTCGACGACCGCGGCATAGTCGAGGTTGGCCGCGAGCACCTGGCCGTGGGACTGGCCGCCGGCGGTCGCGCGGACGATCCGGGTCCGGCGGGGCAGCACGGCCTCGATGGTGCCGCGGTGGTCCGGCCAGGTACACAGGGCGACCCAGTCGCCGGCGCACGGT
>JBKPCQ010000383.1:0-10046 GCA_046727455.1 Actinomycetota bacterium
GTGCTGGAGAGGCCGTCCCGGGTACCCACGGCCAGGACGCCCACGAGCAGGTACCCGGCGTTGGCAATGGACGAGTATGCCAGCAGCCGCTTGATGTCGGTCTGGGTGACCGCGAGGATCGAGCCGACCAGCATGGTCAGCACCGCGATCCCGCCGAGCACCAGCCGCAGGTCCCAGGCGGTGCGCTCGAACGCGACGTACACCACGCGGAGCAGTGCGCCGAACGCGGCTACCTTCGTGCACGCGGCCATGAACGCGGTGACCGGGGTCGGCGCGCCCTGGTACACGTCCGGCGTCCAGACGTGGAACGGTACCGCCGCCGCCTTGAACAGCAGGCCGACCGCGAGCATCGCGAGGCCGACGTAGAGCAGGATCCGGTCGTTGGTGGAGGTCTGGATCGCGTCGTGGATCGCGGCGAAGCCGATCTGGCCGGCGTACCCGTAGATCATCGCGATGCCGAACAGGAAGAACGCCGAGGCGAACGCGCCGAGCAGGAAGTACTTCAGCGCCGCCTCCTGGGACAGCAGCCGGCGCCGCCGGGCCAGGCCGCACATGAGGTACAGCGGGAGGGAGAAGACCTCCAGCGCGACGAACATAGTCAGCAGGTCGTTCGCGGAGACGAACAGCATCATGCCGCCGAGGGCGAACAGCATCAGCGGGTACACCTCGGTACCGGCGTCGCGCCGCTGGGCCTGCGCCCGGTCGGCCTCGGTACCGGCGGTGACCGCGGCCACGGCGACGAACGGCCCGCCCACCTCCAGGGACCGCTCGGCGACCAGCAGCAGCACCACGATCCCGAGCACGACGAGGGTGCCTTCCAGGAACAGCGCCGGACCGTCGACCGCGATGGCGTCCCCCGCGGTCAGCTCGCGGGTGCCGGCCACCCGGACCACCATGACCAGCGCGGCGACCAGCGAGACGAGCGACAGCACGAGCTGCACCCCGTACCGGCGCCCGCGCGGCAGGAACGCCTCGACCAGTATCTCGACCGTCGCCCCGGCGAAGAGGATCAGCATCGGCGCGAGCGCCACGTAGTTGATGTGCGGCAGCTTGAACGCCTCCTGCGCGAGCATCACTTGCCGCCTCCCTGGGCAACGGTGGGGTTCGGGTCGGTGGAGCCGATCTCGGAGAAGGTCGCCTGCACCGCCGGGTTGATGACGTCGAGCACCGGCTTGGGGTAGAAGCCGAGCAGCAGGATCAGCGCGATCAGCGGCGTCACCACGACCAGCTCGCGGGCCGAGATGTCCCGCCGCATCGCGTCGATCTTCTCCAGGGCCGGGTTCAGCGTGCCGTGGGTGGCGCGCTGGATCATCCACAGCACGTACGCGGCGGCCAGGATCACCCCGACCGCGCCGATCACCGCGACCGTCTTGTTGACCGTGAACGTGCCGATCAGCACCAGGAACTCGGAGACGAACGGGCTCATGCCGGGCAGCGACAGCGAGGCCAGGCCGGCGATGAGGAACACCCCGGCCAGCAACGGGATCAGCTTGCCGGCGCCACCGAAGTCGGAGACCAGCGCGCTGCCCCGCCGGGCCACGAGCATGCCGACGACGAGGAACAGCAGGCCGGTGGCCAGGCCGTGATTGAGCATGTAGAACACCGCACCGGTACCGGCCTGGGTGGTGAACGCGAAGATGCCGATACCGATGAAGCCGAAGTGCGCGATCGACGTGTACGACACCAGGCGCTTGAGGTCGTTCTGGCCGACCGCGAGCAGCGCGCCGTAGATCACCCCGATCAGCGCCAGGGCGAGCGCGAGCGGGGCGAAGTACCTGGACGCGTGCGGGAACAGCGGCAGGCAGTACCGCAGGATGCCGAAGGTACCGACCTTGTCCAGTACCCCGACCAGCAGCGCCGCCGCACCGGCCGGCGCCGCGCCACCGGCGTCGGGCAGCCAGGTGTGGAACGGGAAGAACGGCGCCTTGATCGCGAACGCCAGGAAGAACCCGAGGAACAGCCAGCGCTCGGTGTTGGTGTTCATCGACAGCTTGGTCAGCTCGTGCCAGTCGAACGTGGCGTGCCCGAGCTGGCTGCGCCCGACCACCCACAGGCCGATCAGCGCCGCGAGCATGATGAGCCCGCCGACCAGCGAGTAGAGGAAGAACTTGACCGCCGCGTACTGCCGCCGGGCACCGCCGTAGCTGCCGATCAGGAAGTACATCGGCACCAGCATGACCTCGAAGAACACGTAGAACAGGAAGACGTCCGCGGCGGCGAACACCCCGATCATCGTGAATTCCAGCGCCAGCAGGAGGGCGAAGTAGGCGGGGACGGACCGGGTGCCGGCGTCGTGCCAGGACGCCAGGATCACCAGCGGTACCAGCAGGCCGATCAGCGCGATCATCACCAGCGCGATGCCGTCGGCCTCCAGCGTGAAGCGGGTGCCCCAGATCGGGATCCAGGTGTACGACTCGCGGAACTGGAAGCGCGGCCCGCCCACCTCGAAGGCGGCATACATGACCGCGGTCAGCGCGAAGACGGCCAGCGACCAGACCAGCGCGACGCCCTTCGCGAGCTGTGGCCGCGACCGCGGCAGTACCGCCACCACACCCGCCCCGACGAGTGGGAGCAGCGTCAGCACCGACAGGTACGGGAAGGAACTCATCCCAACGTCACCACCAGCATCGCCGCGACCACGAGCAGGGCACCTCCGAGCATGGACAGCGCGTACGTGCGGACGAAGCCGGTCTGCGCCCGGCGCAACCGGCCCGAGCCGCCGCCGACCCCGGCGGCCAGCCCGTTGACGATCCCGTCGATGCCCCGGCTGTCGAGGTAGACCAGCGCGCGGGTCAGGTACAGGCCGGGCTTCTCGAACAACGCCTCGTTGACCGCGTCGCCGTACAGGTTGCGGCGGGCGGCGGTGACCACCGGACCCGCCGGCTGCTCCACCAGCGCCGTGCCGGTGCGGAACAGCCCGACCGCGCCGGCCGCGCCGATCAGGACGACCAGCAGCGTGAGGATGGTGACCGTCCACCTCCCGAGGTGGACCGCGGACTCCTCGGGCGGGTTGCTGAACACCGGGGCCAGCCATTCCTTGACCGGCGTGGCCATCAGCGCACCGGCCGCGAACGAGCCGATGCCCAGCAGGATCAGCGGGACGGTCATCACCGGCGGCGACTCGTGCGGGTGGACGTCCTCGGTCCACCGCTTCGGGCCGTGGAAGGTCAGCACGAACAGCCGCGTCATGTAGAACCCGGTCAGCCCGGCGCCGACCAGCGCGGCGGTACCGAAGAACCAGCCGGTCCAGCCGGGCCGGTTGAAGGCCGCCTCGATGATCGGGTCCTTGGAGAAGAACCCGGACAGCGGCGGGATGCCGATGATCGCGAGCCAGGCCAGGCCGAACGTGACCCAGGTGATCCGCATGTACCGCCACAGCCCGCCGAAGCGCCGGATGTCGACCTGGTCGTTCATCGCGTGCATGACCGAGCCGGCGCCGAGGAACAGCCCGGCCTTGAAGAAGCCGTGCGCGAGCAGGTGGATCAGGGCCAGCGCGTACGCCACCCCACCCAGCCCCACGCCGAGGAACATGTACCCGATCTGGGACACCGTCGACCAGGCCAGTACCCGCTTGATGTCGTCCTTCGCGCAGCCGATGATCGCACCGATCATCAGGGTGATCGCGCCGACCGCGACGACCACCGTCTGCGCGTTCGCGTTCGCCGAGAATATGGGGTTCGACCGGGCGATCAGGTACACCCCGGCGGTCACCATGGTCGCCGCGTGGATCAGGGCGGAGACCGGCGTCGGGCCTTCCATGGCGTCCGGCAACCACGCCTGGAGCGGGAACTGGCCGGACTTGCCGCACGCCCCGAGCAGGAGCAGCAGGCCCAGCAGCAGTACCACGGTCGTGCTGGCCTTGCCGACGCTGTTGAAGACGCCGGCGAAGTCGACCGTGCCGAACGTCGCGAACATCAGGAACATCGCGATCAGCAGGCCGACGTCGCCGACCCGGTTCATGATGAACGCCTTCTTGCCCGCGGTCGCCGCGCTCGGCCGGGTGAACCAGTACGCGATCAGCAGGTACGAGGCGAGGCCGACGCCCTCCCAGCCGATGAACGCGATGAGGTAGTTGTCGCCGAGCACCAGCGTGAGCATCGCGGCCACGAACAGGTTGAAGTACCCGAAGAACCGGCGCCGCCCCGGGTCCTCCGCCATGTAGCCCACCGCGTACAGGTGGATCAGGAAGCCGACCCCGGTGATGAGCAGGACGAAGATCGCGGACAGCGGGTCGAACAGCAGGCCGAAGCTGACCTTCAGCCCGCCGACCTGGAGGAAGTCGAAGAGCTTGCGGTCGGTGGCGCGGTACGGCCCGGGCAGGCCGCGCAGCGCGAAGAAGTAGACCAGCCCGAGGATGAACGCGACGCCGACGCTGGCCACGCCGAGCCAGTGGCCCCACCGGTCGGCCCGCCGCCCGAGCAGCAGCAGGATCGCCGCGCTCACCGCCGGAATCGCGACGAGCAGCCAGACGCTGGACAGCGTCCCGCTCGCTGGCGCGTATTGCACAGGCATGTGACCGCCCTCAGTACTTGAGCAGGTTGGCGTCGTCGACGCTCGCCGAGCGCCGGGTCCGGAAGATCGACATGATGATGGCCAGTCCCACCACGACCTCGGCGGCGGCCACGACCATGACGAAGAAGGCGATGATCTGGCCGTCCAGGCTGCCGTTGATCCGGCTGAACGTGACCAGCGCCAGGTTGGCCGCGTTGAGCATCAGCTCGATGCACATGAACAGCACGATCGCGTTGCGGCGGATCAGCACGCCCACGGCACCGATCGTGAACAGCCCCGCGGCCAGCACGACGTAGTACATCGGCGTCATTCGTCTGTCCCCTTCGGTGCGGCCTCGGCGGCGGTCAGCTCCCGGACCGGGAGGATCGGCGAGATGCTGCGGTCCGCCGGCGAGCCGTCCGGCAGCCGCGCCGGGGTCGCCACCGAGTCGGAGGTGGCGAACACGCCCGGCCCGGCCTTCGGACCCGGGTAGTTGCCCGGCGCGAAGCGGCGCCGCATCATCGCCGGCTGGCTCACCTTCTCCTCCTTGCGCTTCTCGACGTGCGCGAGGATCATCGCGCCCACCGCGGCCGTGATCAGCAGCGCTGAGGTGACTTCGAAGGCGAAGACGTACTTGGTGAACAGCAGGCCGGCGATGCCCTGGACGTTGCCGTCCTTGTTGGCGTCGGCGAGACCCTTGGCGGAGACGTCGTGCAGGGCGTAGCCGAGGACACTGCAGACCAGGCCGGCGAATCCGAGGCCGAGCAGGATCGCGGCGGTCCGCTGCCCGCGTAGCGTCTCGATGAGCGCGTCCGACGTGTCCCGGCCGACCAGCATCAGCACGAACAGGAACAGCATGATGATCGCGCCGGTGTACACGATGATCTGCACCATGCCGAGGAACGGGCCGGCCTGCAACACGTAGAACACCCCGAGCGAGAGCATGGTCAGGACCAGGAACAGCGCCGAGTGCACCGCGTTGCGGGCCCACACCATGCCGATCGCGCCGAGTACCGCGAACGGGGTGAGGATCCAGAAGGTGACCGCCTCGCCGGTGCCGACCTTGGTCGCCTCGGCGAGAACCGCGGCGGAGATCATGATGCCCCCTCGCCCCTGGCGTGCTCCGCGCCGATCGAGGTACCCGGGTTGGTCAACGCCCCGAGGTAGTAGTCCTTCTCGTCCCGGCCCAGCCGCATGTCGTGGGGCGGCCGCTCCATGCCGGGCAGCAGCGGCGCGAGCAGCATCTCCTTGGTGAAGATCAGGTCCTGCCGGTTGTCCCGGGCCAGCTCGTACTCGTTGCTCATGGTGAGCGACCGGGTCGGGCAGGCTTCGATGCACAGGCCGCAGAGGATGCAGCGGGCGTAGTTGATCTGGTACACGGTGGCGTACCGCTCGCCCGGCGAGTACCGCGCCTCGGGCGTGTTGTCGCCGCCCTCCACGTAGATCGCGTCGGCCGGGCAGGCCCAGGCGCACAGCTCGCAGCCGATGCACTTCTCCAGCCCGTCCGGGTGCCGGTTCAGGATGTGCCGGCCGTGGAACCGCGGCGCGGGCGGGCGCCGCACCTCCGGGTACTTCTCGGTGACCACCTTCTTGAACAGGTGCGAGAAGGTGACCCCAAACCCCCGTACCGGGTCCAGGACGCTCATGAGTTCTCCTCCGAGTCGGCCGCGCCCACGGAGACGGGCTCACGCTGGGCCTCGATGCGCTTGACGTGCGGGCTGGGCGGTACCTGCAGGTCCCGTGGGGGTACCGGGAACCCGCCGTCCCGCGCCGGCAGCTCGCCCGGCTTGGGCTCCGGCTTGCGACTGGGCCAGAGGCTCACCGCTGCGAGCGCGACGACGGCCACCGCGCCGATGATGATCGCCTTGTTCCTACCCGAGGCCGAGGACCCCTGCATGACCTTGATGCCGGCCAGCAGCAGGATCCACACCAGGTTGACCGGCAGCAGCACCTTCCAGCCGAACCGCATGAACTGGTCGTACCGCAGCCGCGGGAGGGTGCCCCGCAGCCACACGAAGACGAACAGCAGGAGCAGCACCTTGACGCTGAACCAGATGACCGGGAACACGCCGTGGTCGACACCCGGGATCTTCGAGATCGGGAACGGTGCGTGCCAGCCGCCGAGGAACAGCGTGGTGCACAGCGCCGAGACGGTGACCATGTTGATGTACTCGGCGAGGAAGAACAGCGCGAACTTCAGCGACGAGTACTCGGTGTGGAAGCCGCCGACCAGCTCCGACTCGGCCTCGGGCAGGTCGAACGGGGCCCGGTTGGTCTCCCCGACGGCGGACACGAAGTAGATCAGGAAGCTGGGCAGCAGCAGGATCGCGTACCAGCCCGGCAGCGGAAGCCAGCCGATCTTCTGCCCGCTGGCCTGCGCGGCGACGATGCCGCTGGTGGACATCGTGTTCGCGGTCATGAAGACGGCCACGATCGACAGGCCCATGGCGACCTCGTACGAGATCATCTGGGCGCTCGACCGCAGGCCGCCGAGCAGCGGGTACGTCGAGCCGGACGCCCAGCCGGCCAGCACCACCCCGTACACGCCCATCGACGAGCAGGCCAGCACGATCAGCACCGCGACCGAGGTGTCGGTGAGCTGCAGCGGCGTCGAGTGGCCGAACAGGTTGACCGTCGGGCCTATCGGCATGACCGAGAACGCGGTGAACGCGCACACCGTGGAGATCACCGGCGCGAAGAAGTACACCACCTTGTCCGCCATCGTGGGCGTGATGTCTTCCTTGAACGCCAGCTTCAGCCCGTCGGCGAGGCTCTGCAGCAGGCCGAACGGGCCGTGCCGGTTCGGGCCGGGGCGGTGCTGCATCCGGGCCACGACCCGCCGCTCGTACCAGATCGTGAACAGTGTCATGACCACGAGGAACGCGAAGATCGCGACGACCTTGATGAGGATCAGCCACCACGGGTCGTGGCCGAACTGGTCGAGATTCATCGGGTGCTCCCAGCGCTGAGCGTGACGATGGCGCCGGCGGTCACGCCGAGCGCGCGGTTGACCGTCGAGCCGGGCGAGTTCGTCGGCAGCCAGACGACGCCGTCGGGCAGGTCGGTCAGCGCGGCCGGCAGGGTGATCGCGCCGAGCCGGGTGCCGACGGTCACCGGGTCGCCGTCGACGAGGTCCAGCTCGGTGGCAGTGGCCTTGGAAATCCGCACGACCGGCTTGTGGGCGGTGCCGAGCAGGTACTCGTCGCCGTCGGTCAGGCTGCCGAGGTCGAGCAGGTGGTGCCAGGTGGCGAGGACCGCCTCGCCCTGGCGGGGACGCAACGGGCCGGCCGGCGGTACCGCCGGACCTGCCGGGCGCGTGCTGCGGGTGGTGGGCGACCGTGGGGAGTCGCCTGACGCGGCTCCGGGACTCGCCACGGTCGTCAGCGCGGCCAGCTCGGCCCGGACGGCCTCGACGTCCGCGCAGCCGAGCGACACCCCGAACTCCGCGGCCAGCGCGTCCAGCGCGCGGGCGTCGCTGATCGCCGGGGTGCGGAGGACCCGCTCGAAGGCGCGCAGCCGGCCCTCCCAGTTGAGGAAGGTGCCGGCCTTCTCGACGACCGGCGCCACCGGGAGTACCACGTCGGCCCGGCGGGCCACCGCGCTGTTGCGCAGCTCCAGGCTGACCAGGAAGCCGACGTCGGCCAGGGCCCGCTCGGCGAGCCGGACGTCGGCGAGGTCGGCCG
Source organism: Actinomycetota bacterium (assembly GCA_046727455.1). GTDB lineage: Bacteria > Actinomycetota > Actinomycetes > Mycobacteriales > Micromonosporaceae > AC-43. The sequence continues at coordinate 8,175 of JBKPCQ010000383.1, forward strand.
GATCGACACCCGCGACCACCAGCGCGGAGAGCTTGCCCTGCGCGGCCGCCTCGATGATCTGGTCGGCGTCGCGGCCGGGCCTGCTGGGCAGTACCCCGGCCTCCAGGCCCCAGGCGTCGACCAGCTCGGCCCGTGCTCCCGGGTCGCCGACGAACCGGCCGCCAGGCAGCAGGGTGGGCAGGCAGCCGGCCTCCACCGCGCCCCGGTCACCGGCCCGGCGCGGGATCCAGGCCAGCCGGGCGCCGGTCTCCGCGGCCAGGGCGACGGCTGCGGTCAGCCCACCCGGTACCGTGGCCAGCCGCTCGCCGACCAGCAGGACCGCGCCGTCGGCGCTTAGGGCGGTGCGCAGCGCGGCGTCTTCGTGGGCTGGCACTTGGGCCAGACCAGCAAGGCGGCGTTCTTCAGCGAGCAGCGCCGCCTCGCCGCCGGGTACCGCCGGCAGGATCGTGGCGTCGAGCTTCGCCAGTCCCGGCGAGGCGAACGGTGCGACCGCGTACACCGGCAGGCGGCGCTTGGCGTGCGCCTTGTGCAGCCGCAGGAACAGGATCGGGCACTCCTCCTCGGGCTCCAGCGCGACGAGCACGACGGCCGGCGCGGCTTCGAGGTCGGCGTAGCTCACGTCCCGCAGGCCGACCACGTTCGCGCCGAGGAACGCCGTCTCCTCCTCGGAGAGCGGCCGGGCCCGGAAGTCGATGTCGTTGGTACCAAGGACCACCCGGGCGAACTTCGCGTAGGCGTACGCGTCCTCGGCGGTGAGCCGGCCACCGGTGAGCACCCCCACACCGTGCGCTTCCTTCGCGGCCCGCAGCCCCTCCGCGGCCCGGGCCAGCGCCTCCGGCCAGGACGCCTCCCGCAACAGCCCGGTCTCGTCCCGGACCATCGGCGTGGTGATCCGGTCCGCAGCCGTCGCGTACTGGAACCCCCACCGGCCCTTGTCGCAGTTCCACTCCTCGTTGACCTCGGGGTCGTCGCCGGCCAGCCGGCGCAGCACCTTGCCGCGCCGCCAGTCGGTGCGCATGTCGCAGCCGGCCGCGCAGTGCTCGCAGGCGCTGGGCGAGGAAACCAGGTCGAACGGGCGCGAGCGGAACCGGTACTGGGCGCCGGTCAGCGCGCCGACCGGGCAGATCTGCACGGTGTTACCGGAGAAGTAGGACTGGAACTCGTCGCCGGGGAAGATGTTGACCTGCTCGGCGGCCGACCGGTCCATCAGGTCGATGAACGGGTCACCGGCGATCTCCTCGGAGAACCGGGTGCAGCGCTGGCACAGCACGCACCGCTCGCGGTCCAGCAGCACCTGGGAGGAGATATTGATCGGCTTCTCGTAGGTGCGCTTGACGTCGTGGAACCGGGTATCCGCACGCCCGGTGGACATCGCTTGGTTCTGCAGGGGGCACTCGCCGCCCTTGTCGCACATCGGGCAGTCGAGGGGGTGGTTGATCAGGAGGAACTCCATGATCCCCTCTTGCGCCTTCTTGGCGACCTCCGAGGTGAGCTGGGTCTTGACCACCATGCCGTCGGCGACCGCCTGGGTACACGAGGCGACGGGCTTGCGCTGGCCCTCGATGTCCACGAGGCACTGCCGGCAGGCGCCCGCCGGGGCGAGCAGCGGGTGGTCGCAGAAGCGCGGGATGGCGATGCCGAGCCGTTCGGCGACCCGGATCACCAGCTCGCCCTTGGTGGCCTCGACCTCGATGCCGTCGATGGTCAGCGTGACTGAATCGGACCTCTTCGCTACGTCGGTCACTAGTGCGCTCCCACCAGATGCGGGTCGGCCGGGGAGAACATGGGGGACTTACGGCCCTCGATGTAGTCCAGGTAGTCCTGCTTGAAGAACTTGATCGAGGACTGCACCGGGCTGGCCGCGCCGTCGCC
>JBKPCQ010000384.1:0-11792 GCA_046727455.1 Actinomycetota bacterium
GGCAGCCACTGCCCGACGTAGCTCTCCCGGCGTACCCGCGCCGAGCGCAGCACGTCCAGGCAGATCCGCGCGGTGACCGTGGTGAGCCAGCCGCGCGGGTCGGCCAGGTCCGCCGGCCGGCTCGTCGCGTACCGCAGCCAGGCCTCCTGGACCGCGTCCTCGGCCTCGGCGCGGCTGCCCAGCATCCGGTAGGCCACCGCCAGCAGGTGATCGCGGTGGATCGCGAAGTCATCCGTCTCCGGCACGCCGCCTCCCGTCATCGGAGCCTATCTCCCGATCGTGGACGAGCCGGATCGCGCGGTCGTGACCGGCGGGGACCGCCGGAAGGTCGTCAGGTGACCCCGGATACGAGAGGTACCGGTGGGGCCCGGGCTGGCGGGCCCGGACCCCACCGGCGCGGTCAGGCGAGGGTGATCCGCAGCACCCGGTCCACCGGGGTGCGGTCGAGCCCGTCGCCGTTGGTCGTGGTCAGCCACAGGCCGGCCGCCGGGGTGGGTTCGACCGTGCGCAGCCGGCCGTAGACGCCCGGCAGGAGGATCGTCGGTGGCGCGGTGGTGCTGCCGGTGATGACCATCCGGTACAGCCGCGCCCCGCGCGTCGCCGCCAGGTAGATGACGTTGTTGACGATCGCGATGCCGCCAGGCGTCGCGACCTGGGGGGCGAACGTGCGCACCGGGGCGATGAACGCGGGGTTGGCGCAGTCGCCGACGGTACCCTCGCAGGCCGGCCAGCCGTAGTTGCCGCCCTTCACGACGAGGTCCAGCTCGTCCTGGCGGGTCTCGCCCGGCTCGGCGGCCCACAGCCGGCCCTGGCTGTCGAAGGCGAGGCCCTTGACGTCGTGGAACCCGTAGCTCCACACGTAGTTCCCGAACGGGTTGTCCGGCGGCACGCTGCCGTCCGGGTTCAGCCGCAGGATCTTTCCGTTGAGGGACCGGGGGTTCTGCGCGTCGGCGCCGATCTGCCCGTCGCCGGTACCGGCGTAGAGCTTGCCGTCCGGGCCGAAGCGCAGCCGGCCGCCGTCGTGCGACCGGCTCCGCGCGATGCCCTTCACGAGCACCTGCTCGCTGGCGAGGTTCAGCGCCCCGTTCTCGTACCGGATCCGCACGATGCGGTTGTCGGTCGGCGAGCTGTGGAAGAAGTAGAGCCAGTGGTCGGTGCTGAAGGTGCGCGAGATCTCCAGCCCGAGCAGCCCGGTGTCGTCACCGGTACCGGTGTGCGCGACGTTCGGCACGTGCCCGACCACGGCGCGCACCCCGGTCGTGGTGGCGTGTACCAGGTCGGCGGAGTCCCGCTCGGTGAACAGGATCGACCCGTCCGGCAGGGTCACCAGACCCCACGGCACATGGGTGCTCGTGGTGACCGGGTCGATCCGGCAGATCGGCGCCGTCTCGCACGGCGGCGGCACGGTGATGAGCAGCGGCTGGCTCTTCGCCGACTCGTTGCGGTTCTCGTCGAGCGCGGTGACCTGGACCGTGTGGCGGACGTTGGGTACCAGGTCGCAGAACGTGATGGTGGGCGTGGTGACGAATGCGTAGAGCTGACCGTCGAGGTACACGTTGTAGCCGATCACCAGGACGTTGTCCGTCGACGGGTTCCACACCACCGTGACGCAGTGCCCGGTGACGGACGCGATGTGGACGTTGGTCGGCGTGCTCGGCGGGGTCGGGTCGTCGCACGGCGGGCTGACGACGATGCGGGTCTCGCTCGGCGGTGTCACGTCGCCGGCGGCGTCCCGCGCCGTGATGGAGATGCCGTACGTGCGGTTGGGCAGCAGGCCGGTGAGGACGGTGTGCGTCACGTTCCCGGGAACCGTTTTGAGCAGCTGGCCGTCGCCGAAGATGTCGTAGGCCACCGGTATGAAGTTGGCCGGCGGATCCCAGCTGACCTCGACGGCGCCACAGACGACGTCGCCGATCCGCACGTTGGTCGGCGGTCCGGGCGGTACCTCGACGACCGGGGTACCGAACACCTGGAGCTCGCGCAGTGAATAACCGGCGTTGGCGGCGGTACGGCACCGGTGGGTCAGCAGCGCGCGTACGAAGCGGCCGCTTCCGGTGACCGGCAGGTTCTCGACGCCCCCCTTGGCCGCCGTCCGGCTGAGTATCGTGTGCCACGCCTTCCCGTCGGGAGAAGTCTGCAGCCCGTAGGCTTTGGCGCAGGACACGTCCCAGTCCAGCCGGATCCGCGCGAGCGACGCGTCGCCGCTCAGGTCCACCGCTATCCACTGTGGACCGTCGCCGGGCGCGCTGGCCCAGCGGGTACCGGACTTGCCGTCCACCGCGTTCTTCGCGGGATGGCCTTTCGCCGCCGACGACGCGGTGGTCGGGTGGTTGCGGGAGAGCAGTTTCGGTCCGGCGTCGCCGGTCGCGGCACCGGCCGACAAGGCACCGAGCGTACCGGCGCCCAGCAGCGCCACGGCCAGGATCACCAGGCCGCGCACGGGTACTCGCATTGGATTCCCCCCTCGGTCTCCATGGAGTCTGATTTAGATTCTTGAATACGCATGGAATCGGCGCCCGTCAACGGACCCTTCCGTGTGCCGGGTGGGTCAGCGCGAACGGTGTGTTTCCCCTAGGGTGGGTGCCGTTATCCGCGAACAACTCGATAATCTTCGATATCTGAATTTCTTGCGGCGACGACTGGGGACGGGACTTCGATGGTCACGCGACGACAACTCATCAGGACCGGCACCGTCGGTGGCGCGGCACTCCTCGTGCCGGCCGCCCTTCTGACCCGGCAGCAGGCTTTCGCGGATCCGGTACCCGGCGGGACGCTCGACCCCACCAAGGTGCCCAAGTACGTGCTGCCCCTGTTCGTCCCGCCCGCGATGCCGAGCCGGCCGGCCGGTGGGGTGGACTACCACGAGATCTCGGTGCGCCAGTTCAACCAGCGCATCCTGCCGCCCGGCTTCCGGACCACCCCGGTCTTCGGGTACGGCGTCCTGGGCCGGCCGTCAACGTTCCACTACCCCTCGTACACGATCGAAGCGCGGGTCAACCGCGTCACCCGGGTTCGCTGGGCCAACGAGCTGGCCACGCCGGGCGGCCGCTTCCGGCCGCACCTGCTCCCGGTCGACCCGACCCTGCACTGGGCCAACCCGCCGGGCGGCAACTCCGGGCGGGACATGCGACCGGAGTTCAAGACGACACCCGGCCCGTACCGGGGACCGGTACCGATCGTCACGCACCTGCACGGCGCGCACGTGTTCGAGCAGTTCGACGGCTACCCCGAGGCGTGGTACCTGCCGGGCGCCCGCGACATCCCGCACGGGTTCGCCCGGGTCGGCACGTTCCACGACCGGTTCCGGGCCGAGGCCGGCGTGCCCTGGCCGGCCGGCAGCGCGGTGTTCGACTACCACAACGACCAGCGGGCGACCACGCTGTGGTACCACGACCACACGCTCGGCATGACCCGGCTCAACATCTACGCCGGCCTCACCGGCATGTACCTGTTGCGCGGTGGACCGTCGGACCTGCCCGCCGGCGTGCTGCCCGGGCCGGCGCCGCAGCCCGGCGACCCGCCCGGCCGGCGCTACTACGAGATGCCCCTCATCGTCCAGGACCGGTCGTTCAACGCCGACGGCTCGCTGTTCTTCCCCAGCTCCCGTGGCGAGTTCGGCGACGTGCCACCGGGCGGGCCGTTCATCCCGAAGACCGACGTGTCGCCGATCTGGAACCCCGAGTTCTTCGGCAACACCATGGTGGTCAACGGGAACACCTGGCCCGTACTGCCGGTCGAGCGGCGGCGCTACCGCTTCCGGATGCTCAACGCGAGCAACGCGCGGACCATCATGCTGAAGGTGGTGACCGACCCGCTGGCCAAGCGGCCGGCCCCGGCGGCGCTGCCGATCTGGGTCATCGGCACGGACGGCGGCTTCCTGCCCGCGCCGGTGTCGCTCGCGTCGGCGCGGCTGGGCGTCGCGGAACGGCTGGACGTCATCGTGGACTTCAGCGCGGTACCGGCCGGAACGGCGCTGTACCTCATCAACGAGGGGCCGGACGAGCCGTTCGGCGGCGGTACCGTCGGCACCGACTTCGACCCGGCCGACCCCGGTACCACCGGTCAGGTGCTGAAGTTCGTGGTCGTACCGGCCACGTCCACCGACCGCAGCGTGCCGCCGGACCAGCTGCGGCTGCCCGCGATCCCGAGGCTGGGCAACGCGAGCGTGACCCGCCGGCTCTCGCTCAACGAGCTGGACTCCACCGCTTTCCCGGAGGCGCCCACCGAGGGGATGCTCGGCACCGTCAAGGCCGACGGCAGCGCGGCCCCGCTGCCGTGGATGGCGCCGGTCACCGAGAACCCGAGGCGGGGCGCGACGGAGGTCTGGGAGTTCCGCAACTTCACCGAGGACGCCCACCCGATCCACGTGCACCAGGTGCAGTTCCAGGTGCTCGACCGGCGGCCGTTCGGCGGCGCCGACGACCCGGGGCGGATCGGTGACCCCCGGCCCCCGGAGTCCTGGGAGACCGGTTTCAAGGACACGGTGCTCGCGCTACCGGGCGAGATCACCCGGATCAAGGCGCGTTTCGACATCGCCGGGCGGTACGTCTGGCACTGCCACATCATCGACCACGAGGACAACGAGATGATGCGCCCGTACCAGGTAGTCACGTGAGGTTGTCGGAAAGTATTCAGACAGATTCGTTGACATCGATGTCAGGCAAACTCTTTCCCTGATGGCGGGGCTGCCGTAGGCTTCGGAATGCCCTTCCGCAGCCCCGAATCGGCGGGGCCGGGAGGGTCCTGGGGATTCAGGTTTGCTGATGTCCGGTGCCTCGACACGACTGGCGGTACAGTCGCCGCGGCGCCTGGTACGCGACGCGCTGTGCGCGTACCTCGCCGGCTGGCCAGAGTTTGCTGTGGTCGGTCAGACCGCCGAGGTCGACGCGCTGTACGCGCTGTGCGCGCTGCGGCAGCCCGACACCGTGCTCGTTGACGCCGACCGGCTCGCCGTGGAGACGGTTACCGAGCTGAGCCGGTTGCGCACCGCATTCCCGTCGGTACAGGTCGTCGTGATGTACAGCGAGTTCGCGCCCCGCGCCCTCGCCGCGGCGGTCCAGGCCGACATCACCGCTCTGGTACCCGGCAACCGCGGCCTGAGCGGCCTGCTGCGCGCGCTGCGGGTCGGTGCCGGTACGCCCCACCGGGTCGGCCCCGACGGGCTCGCGCTCACCGAGCGGGAGCTGGAGATCGTGTCGCTGCTCGGCGCTGGCCATACCGTTCCCGAGATCGCGACGCTCCTGGAAATAAGTCCGCACACCGTGGAGAACCACAAGCGCCGGATCTACGTGAAACTGGGTGTGGGCAACCAGATACACGCTGTCTCCAGGGCAACCTCCCTCGGCCTCCTCGAACCCGATCCCGCCAGCCAGCCACCGCGCCGCCCGCGCGTCGAACCGGGCCGGCCCCCGCTGGTGACCGTCCGGGGTCCCGCGGGCGCGTGCCTGGACGACGCGACGAGGGTGCTGGTCGAAGCCGGCCTGCCGTTCGTGTTCGCCACGACCGCCCGGCTCGACGACCGCGAACACTGGTTCCTCTGGCACCGCGGCCCCCGGCCGGTCCTGCTGATCGATCCCCACCCGGACGACTGGACGTTCGCCGAGGCGCTCGACGGGCCCACCGTCGTGGTCTGGTCGGTGCAGCCCGACCTCGCCGACGTGGTGGACGCGCTGCTGCGCGGGGTGCGCGGGCTGGTGCGCCCGGCCGACGTACCGTCCGAGCTGGCCCCGGTCATCTCGCTGGTGTCGCACGGATACGTGGCCCTGCCGGCGATGCACTTCGACGAGCTGGCCCAGACGCTCGCCGGGCGGCTGGACGAGCGGACCGGCGGGGTACCCGAGCTGACCGCGCGGGAACGGGACATCCTCGATTCCATCGCGCTCGGGCACACCGTGCGGCAGACCGCCCGCACGCTCGGTATCGCCGCGAAGACCGTGGAGAACACCCAGGCGCGGCTGTTCCGCAAGCTGGGCGCGCACAACCGCTCGGCAGCGCTCACCATCGCGTACCGGCTCGGCCTGGTCGCGCCGCGCGGTACCAACGGCGAGCCCGCCCACTAGGGGAGGCCAGTCCTGGCGCCGGCCCGCGGCGGTCTCCTTCACTCGGCTCATGGCATTGGCGCCGGTCGATCGGCCGGGCCTCGCCCTGGCCCCCGCGTTCGCACTGCTGGACGTCCTCGCCCAGGTCGCCTGGGTACCCGACCGCCCGGCCCGCCCGGCCGTCGCGCCGCCGGACGCACAGTTCGACCTCGGCCCGTACGTGCCACCGGCCCGGTTCGTCGACGGCATCCGGATCCCGTTCGGGCCGGTGCACACGGTGTTCGCCACCGCCACGCTGGACGGCACTCCGACCGGCGCGGACCGGGCCCGGCTCGACGACGCGCTGGCCACGGTCGAGGCGCACTACCGGTGGGCGCCGGACGGGCTGTTCCTGCACATCGGGTACGGGCTGCCGTACTTCCACCGCCTGCCGCGGGGCCTGTCCGACCTGTACCTGCCCCGGCGGCTCGCCGACACCACCCGGTTCGTCCTCGAAGAGGCGGTACCCGCCGCGCCGGACACGGGCGTGCGGATCGAGGGCAACGACCTGCTCGTCACGCTGCGCGCGGACGATCCCGACCACCTGGCCGACGCGCTGGCCTGGCTCGCCGGCAGCGACCGGCTCGCCGGGCACCCGGTCGCCTCGCCGCGCCTGCCGGCCGGGTTGCGCTTCACCTCCGGCCGCGTCGTGTTCGCGCAGCCGGGGCTGCCCCGCGCGCTCGCCGTCCGGTACGGGCTGCGGTACGCCGACCGGATCGATCCGCGTTCGCCGGCCTGGACGGGCAACCAGCCGGACGCCGGTGACACCGTCACGTTCCGCGCGGCCGCGACCACCGCGCAGCGCGGCGACTACTTCGACGAGGGGTCCGTGCTGCACCTCTCGCACGGCCTCGTCGACCTGTCCGGGGCCGCCGCGGACGACGGCTTCACCGAGCGGGTCCGGTGCCTGTTCCGGGCCGGGCCGGCCGGCGGCGGCACCCCGACCGCCCCGCCGCACCAGCGCATCGACGGACCGGGCCTGTCCGCCATGGACGTACCCGACGGAGCCGTCCGGCCCAAGCACCAGTCCGCCATCCTGGTGCCCGCGGCCGGACACCTCGCCGGCGTGCGGCTCACCGCCGCCACCCGCCGGCAGAACTTCCTGGTACCGCCCCGCCGCCGCCGCGCCTTCCCGCTGATCGAGCTGGCCTAGGGTGTAGCCATGTCGTCACCGCTTCAGGCCGCCGAGCTGGCCGAGGTGCTGGCGCCGTTCGGAGCCTCCCGGATGCTGCCCGGCTCCGCCTACACCGCCGAGCCGGTACTGGCCTGGGAGCGGCGGCACCTGTTCGCCGGGGCGTGGACCTGCGTGGGTCGCCGGGACGAGCTGTTCGCCGGTGGGGTCACCCAGCGCGCGGTCGTCGCCGGGGACGTGGGCGTGCTGCTCACCGTCGCGGGCGAGGAGCTGCGCGGCTTCGGCAACGTCTGCCGGCACCGCGGCCACGAGCTGCTTCCCGACGGCGGTACCGCCAGGAGAGGCGCGGTGGTCTGCCCGTACCACGGCTGGTCCTACCGCCTCGACGGCGGGCTCGCCGCGGCCCCCCGGATGCCTACCGTCCTGGTCGCGTCGGACCACGGCCTGGCCGAGGTACCGGTCGCGGCCTGGCAGGGCTGGGTCTTCGTCAACGCCGCCGGTGGCGCCCCGCCGCTGCCGGCCTACCTCGGCGCGCTCGCCGGCCTCGTCGACCCGTACCGCCCCGAGGCGCTCACGCTCGGCGCCCGGCACACCTACGAGGTCGCCGCGAACTGGAAGGTGATCGTCGAGAACTACCACGAGTGCTACCACTGCCCGCTGATCCACCCCGAGCTGTGCAAGGTCTCCCCGCCTGCGTCGGGGGAGAACTGGGCGCTGCCCGGCGCCTGGGTCGGCGGCGCGATGGACCTGCGTTCGCATGCCGAAACCATGTCGCTGTCCGGGCGGTCCGCCGGGGTGTTCATCGAGGGCGCACCGCGCGACACGGTCCGGTACGTCGGGCTGTTCCCGAACCTGCTCATCTCGGCGCACCCGGACTACGTGATGACGCACCGGCTGGAGCCGCTCGCACCGGACCGGACCCGGATCGGGTGCGACTGGTACTTCCCGGACGGCGTGGCGGATCCGGCGTACGCGGTGGAGTTCTGGGACCTCACCAACCGCGAGGACTGGGCCGCGTGCGAGTCGGTCCAGCGCGGGGTGTCCTCGCCGCACTTCCGGCCCGGCCCGCTCGCGCCGGGTGAGGACGCCGTGTACCAGTGGATGACCCTGGTCGCCCGCGCCTACCTGGACCCCGCGGCGGCGCTGGCGGCCGCCTGCGCGGCCGGCTGACGCCCGGCTCACGCCACCGAGAAGCCGCCGTCGACGAAGATGGTCTGACCGGTGATGTAGTCCGCCGCCCGGCTGGCGAGGAACACGGCCACGCCGGTGAAGTCGGTGACCTCGCTGTTGCGGCCGGCCATCGTGCGGGCGGCCAGCCCCGCCCAGCGGCGCCGGTCGGCGTACAGCGCCTCGGTCATCGGGGTGCGGACGATGCCCGGCGCGATCGCGTTCACGCACACGCCGCGCGCCGACCACGCCTCGGCCTGCGACCGGGTCAGCCCCGCCAGGCCGGCCTTCGCCGCGCCGTACGCGCCGCTGTTGCCGTACGCGCGGACCGCCTGTTGCGACACGATGTTGATGATCCGCCCCCAGCCGCGCGCCGCCATCGCCGGAGCGAACCGCTGGCCGAGCAGGAACGGCGCGGTCAGGTTGACCGCCAGGGTGCGCTCCCAGTCGGCCACGGTCAGCTCGGGCAGCGGCGGCCGGATGTTGACCGCGGCCGCGTTGACGAGGATGTCCGGCTCGGGTACCGCCCCGGCCACCCGGGCCACCGCGTCGGCGTCGCCGAGGTCGCCGGTGACCCAGTCGGCGCGGCCACCCGCGTGGTTGATCCCGTCGGCCACCGCGCGCAGCCCGTCCTCTCCGCGCGCGACGAGGGTGACCCGCGCGCCGGCCCGGAACAGCGCCTCGGCGATCTCCCGGCCGATGCCGGAGCTGGCCCCTGTGACGAGAGCGGTCCGGCCGGCCAGCCCGAACAATTCGGTGAGGAACTCGTGCACCGGATCAGCGTGCCAGATCGGGGTCAGCCGGTGTCGCGGGCCCGTGGCCGCAGCGCCGGCGCCAGCAGGCTCATCGCGGCGGCCAGGACCACCAGGACCAGCAATGCCCGCCCGAGTCCGACCCGGTTGGCGAGGAAGCCGATCAGCGGCGGCCCGACGAGCTGCGCGCCGTAGCCGAGCGTGGAGACCGCGGCGATGGCGTCGGTCGGCCGCTCGGGCGTCTCCCCGGCCGCGCTGATCGCGGCGGGGAAGACCAGGCACACCCCGAAGGCCCACAGCACCGCACCGAGATAGCTGGCCGGTACCCCGCCGCCGAGCACCGTCAGGAGTACCCCGGCCACGGCGACGAGTCCGGCGGCGGCGACCGCCCGTACCCGGCCCAGCCGCTGGATGACCGAGGTACCGGCGAACCGGCCGGTGGCCATCGCGACCGCGAACGCGGTGTACCCACCGGCTCCCATGGCGGCCGAGGTGTGCCGGACGTCGACGAGGTACAGCGCGAGCCAGTCCGCCGCCGCGCCTTCCACGACGACCGAGCACAGGGTGATCGTGCCCATCGCGGCCAGCCGGCGGGTGCGCAGCACACGCCAGGCCGACTGGTGGTGCTCCGGCGCGCCGGTGGTCTGCCGGTCCGGCACCAGCAGCCGCAGCGAACCGGCCACCAGGAGGGCGGCGACCAGCGCGGCGAGGCCGAAGTGCACCGGGACCGGTACGGCGAGCCGGGCCGCCCCGGCGCCCGCCCCCGCGCCGGCGATCCCGCCGACGCTCCAGCAGGCGTGGTACCGCGGCATCCAGTCCCGGCCCGCGCGCTGCTCCACGGTGCTGCCCTGGACGTTCATCGCGACGTCCCAGGAGCCGTACAGCAGGCCCCAGCCGAACATCACCGCACCGAGCGCGGGCAGCGACGGGGCGAGACCGAGCACGAACGACGCGACGCACGCCGGCAGCGCGGTCACCGCCACCGCCGCGCGGCTGCCTATGCGGCGGCACAGCCAGCCGGTCGCCGGCATCGACACCAGCGAACCGACGCCGCCGACCAGCAGGACCAGGCCGAGTTCGGCGGGGCTCGCGTGCACCCGGTCGCGGATGGCCGGCAGCCGGGACACCCAGGTACCCAGCTGGGAGCCGCTCGCCGCGAACACCACCGCCGTCGCGATTCCGGCGGCGCGCAACGCCGCCGGAGCCGACCGGGTCGAGATCTCCACCCGCCCACCGTAGGCTGCTTGGATGGTCGAGCGTCAGCCGAGACTCGCCTGGCTCCCGGTGGGCGTGGTGGTGCTCGGCGTTGTCGCGCTGCTCGTGGCGACCATCAACCGGTACGGCTACCACCGGGACGAGCTGTACTTCCGGGTCCTGGCCGGGCATCCGGCGTGGGGGTACGTGGACCAGCCCCCGCTGACGCCGATGCTCGCGAAGCTGGGCATCGCGGTGTTCGGGGACCACCTGTGGAGCATCCGGGTGTCGTCGATCCTGTGCGCGGTCGCCATCGTCCTCCTCGTCGCCCTGCTGGCGCGGGAGTTCGGCGGCGGGGCGGGGGCGCAGACGCTCGCCGTGGTCGGGTCCTGCGCGTCGCTGGTACTCGCCGGCGGGCACCTGCTGTCCACCGCCACCGTGGACCTCGTGGTGTGGCTGCTGGTCATCCTGTTCGCGGCGCGGGCGCTGCTGCGCGGGCAGCCGCGCTGGTGGCTCGCCGCCGGGGTGGCCGTCGGGCTGGGCCTGTACAACAAGCAGCTCGTGGTGCTGCTGCTGGTCGCGCTGCTGGCCGGGCTGCTCATCGCCGGGCCGCGCGACGCGCTGCGCAGCCCGTGGCTGTGGGCCGGGGTGGCGATCGCGCTGGTGCTCGGCGCGCCCAACCTGGTGTACCAGATCACGCACGACTGGCCGCAGGCGAAGATGGCGGCGGCCGTCTCCCGGAACAAGGGCTCCGACGACCGGGTCATGCTCCTGCCGCTCCAGCTCCTCCTGCTCGGCCCGTTCCTCGTGCCGGTCTGGATGGCCGGCTGGGTCCAGCTGTTCCGGGCGCCCGAATGGCGGCCGGTACGCGCCTTCGCCTGGGCGTACCCGGTCCTCCTGGTCCTCGTGTTCGTCAGCGGCGGCCAGCCGTACTACCCGTTCGGGCTGCTCCTCGCCCTCTATGCCGCCGGCTGCGTGGTGGCCGCCCGGTGGGCCGCCGGCCGCGCGTGGCGCACCGGCCTGCTCGTCGCCGCGCTCGTGCTCACCGTCCCGGTGTCGGTCGTCCTGTCCCTTCCGGTGCTGCCCGAGCGGTCGCTGCCCGCGGCGGTGACCGCGGTCAACGGGACGCACGGCGACTCGATCGGCTGGCCGGTGTACGTGGCCCAGGTGGCGGACGTGTACCAGGCGCTGCCCGCCACCGACCGCGCGACGGCCGTCCTGGTCACCGGGAACTACGGCGAGGCGGGCGCGGTGGACCGGTACGGGCCACGGTACGGGCTGCCGACTGTCTACAGTGGACACAACGAGCTGTACAACTACGGCCCGCCGCCCGACTCCGCCCGGACGGTCGTGCTCGTCGGCTTCACGGACATCGCGGCGTCCGGCTGGTTCGGGTCCTGCGCGACGGCCGGCCGGCTGGACAACGGGGTCGGCGTCGACAACGAGGAGCAGGGCAACGCGATCACGGTG
>JBKPCQ010000385.1:0-7825 GCA_046727455.1 Actinomycetota bacterium
GTCGACGCCGGGGTCATCACCGACGCGGAGGCGAGGCTGATCGCCACGACCCGGCTGGAGCGGGTGCCGGTCGACGTGGTCGCCGGTGTGCTGGGTGAGCGCACCAACACCGTGGTACAGCGCCGCCACCGCGCGGAGGTCCGCCTGGCCCAGGCCCTCGCGGAGGGTGAACTAAGCGGAATTGCGTTTGCTGCAACATTGCGCAGGGTTCGTGCTGCGAAGAACACGGTCAGCAGCAAGGACAGGATGCCATCTCCGCCCGTTCAGGGAGTCGCGTGACACGCCCGGTGACTTGCGGTTCCGCGCCTGCTGCGCTGTTTGGTGCAACCATGTTGCGTCAGATCTCACTGCGTTGGGAGGTGCGATGGCGCAGGCGGTAGAGGGCTCGGCGCGGCTGATGCTGGTGGCCGGGGTGCGGCATCTGGATCCGCAGCGGGCGGTGTTCGACGCGATGCTGGCCGGGTGGGCGCGGCAGCAGCAGGCCCGGCTGCTGGCGCAGCACACGATTTCCGGCAACGTGGCGGCGGTGCGCCGGTTCGCGGCGTTCACCAACGACTATCCGTGGGTATGGACGCCGGCGGATGTGGAGGAGTTCTTCGCCGAGTTGCGTTCGCGGGGTTTCCGGCTGTCCACGCTGCGGGGGTATCAGGTGCGGCTGCGGCTGTTTGGCGAGTTCATCACCGACCCGCGGTATGGCTGGGCGGAGGAGTGCTGGCAGCGTTTCGGTACCCACCCGGTGCAGGTGTGTACCGAGTCGAACACCGCCGTGCATGCCGCCGATTACGAGGGCGGCCCGCGGCGTCGCCCGTTGACGCGGGAGGAGTTGCAGGCCCTGTTCGACTATGCGGATGCGCAGGTCGGTCGCGCGGTCGGCGACGGGCGTAAGGGGGCGGTGGCGGCGTTCCGCGACGCGGTGGCGTTGAAGGTGGTGTATGGGTGGGGGCTGCGCCGCCGGGAGGCGGTGATGCTGGACGTGACCGACTGGCACCCGAACCCGGCTGCGGCGAGGCTGGGCCGGTTCGGTGCGCTGCATGTGCGCTATGGCAAGGCGATGCGGGGCAGCCCGCCGCGGCGGCGCACCGTGCTGAGCGTGTTTCCGTGGGCGGTCGAGGCGGTGGCTCAGTATTTGGAGTCGGTGCGGCCGTTGCTGGCCGGTGAGCACGATCCTGCGATGTGGCCGACCGAGCGGGGCAGCCGCCTGTCGGGCCGGGCGCTCAACGACCGGATGGCCACCTACCGGGCGGCGATCGGCCTGCCCGACGAGCTGGATCTGCATGCGCTGCGCCACTCCTACGTCACGCATTTGATCGAGGACGGGTTCCCGGAGAGGTTCGTGTCTGAGCAGGTGGGCCACGCCTACGCGGCCACGACGGCCTTGTATACGAACGTGTCGGACGACTTCAAGAACCGTACCCTGGCCAAGGCGCTGCAGCGGGCGTTCGCCCCGGCGGTGGCGGGGGGCGGTGTGTGATGGCGGCCCGTCGCCCGACGATCCGGTGGCATCTGCGGCAGGTGATGGCCACCCGGGGCATGTTCGCCACCAGTGACCTGGTCGCTCCGCTGGCCGAACGGGGTGTGGTGCTGTCCCGCGAGCAGGTCTACCGGCTGGTCACGAGCACCCCGGAGCGGCTGAACACCAAGGCCCTGGCGGCGTTGTGCGACATCCTCGACGTCGCCGTCGGTGACCTGATCGAGGTGGTCGTGGAGACCAAGCCGGTGGCCAAGGCCGCCGGTCAGCGCACCACGCCGGGCCAGCGCAAGGCATCCGGCGGGGCTGGGCTGGGTGGGCTGCGCCCGACCCGGGCCCGCATCGTTGGCGGGGCAACCGACGGCCCTCGACCAGCCGGATCATGAACACAAGCCAGCGCGGTGCCCGCATGGGTGAGCTGTGCCCGGACGGGCGGCACCCGTTGCCGGCGGGTTGGGATCGTCGGCGTCGCTGCCGTGACTGCCGCGATGAGCGGGCGCTGCCCGACGCGGCCGCGCGGGTGGCCGCCGCGCTGCCGGGCATGCCCGAGCCGCAGGCCCGGCAGGCGCTGACCACGGTGACCAGCGGCTGGGTCGCGTCGTTCGACCCGATCCGCTACGAGCGCATCACCGCGCACCTGACCGCCCACCCGGACGCTCTGACCTCCGGCGCGTCCACGGTTCCGGTGGATGTGGCCCGGCTGATCACCGCGCTGCGCGGGCTGGGCCGTACCGAGGTGGCTGATCCGCGCTGCGCCGACTGCGACCGGCCGTGCTTTCCCCGCGCCCACCGCCCCGACGGGCTACGCGTCTGCACCAACTGTGACAACCGCCGCCGGTACGCCCCCTGCGGGCGGTGCGGCCGTGTCCGGCCGGTCTGCACCCGCCAGCCGGACGGGTCGCCGGTATGTCAGCCCTGCCGCCAACTCGACCCCGCCTGCTGGAAACTGTGCGGACGCTGTGGGCGGCAGGGCTGGATCCGGGCCACCGTGCACGGTGTGCGGGTCGGGGACTGCTGCTATCTCAAACCTCATGAGCGCTGCTCGGTCTGCGGGCTGGGCCGCGCCGTGAGTCTCTACGCCTCGGGCAAGGCCACCTGCGCCGACTGCGCCGGCGAACCCCGTGGTGTGTGCGTGCGCTGCGGCCTGGACGCCCCGATTCGTGGGGACGCCGAGGCGGCGGTGTGTCTACGCTGTCGGGCCGGCGTCAACCGGCCCTGCCGGGTCTGCGCCAAACCGACGGTGTCCCGCGACGCCGACGGCGCACCCCGGTGCCCTGGCTGCTTCGCCAAGCGGCCGCGGGTCTGCGGCGGCTGTGGCCGGCGGCGGGTCATCGCCCGCCGCGCCACCGATGCCGAGCCTCACCTGTGCGCGGCCTGCTGGCAGGGGCCAACGGTGACCTGCGCCGGCTGCGGGCGGCTGCGCCCCTGCCGGGGTGAACGCACCGGGCGGATGCTGTGCAAGAGCTGCACCCCGCGATCCAAACGCACCTGTGTCTACTGTGGACATCGACGTACTGTTTCGGTGAACTGGGCCGACGGGCCGACCTGCACCTCCTGCTATCGGAAGTTCATGCACGCCAAGGCGGCCTGCCCGAAATGCGGGCAGTATCGTCGGCTGCTGCCCTATCCCGGCCAACCCCAGCCGGTCTGCGCCCCCTGCGCGGGCGCGCCACCGGGCCCCGTGTGTGGTCGGTGCGGTAACGAGGACTGGCTCTACCACAAGGACCGCTGCGCCCGTTGCGTGCTGGTCGAGCGGCTCACCGACCTGCTCGGCGACGCCGGCAACCGGGCCCGGCTTGGCCTGCAGCCGCTGTTTGACACCCTTGCTGATGCCGAAAACCCACAGACGATCATCGGCTGGACCCGCCCCTCGGCCCACGGCACCGCCCACGTTCTGCTCGCCCGGCTCGGCCGCGGCGAGATACCACTCAGCCACGAGGCCCTGGACGCCCTCAACACGCCGGGCAACGGCGGCACCGCCAACCACCTCGACGCGATCCTCACCGCCAACGGCGTACTGCCCCCACGCGACCTGGAACTGGCCCGCCTGGAACGCGCCATCACCGCCGCGCTGGCCACCGTCACCAACGACGAGCACCGCAAGTTGCTGCGCAGCTACGCCACCTGGAACCTGCTACGCCGCGCCCGCACCCGAAGCCGCCAGCAACCGTTGACGTCGATGGCCCGCCACCAGACCAGCGGTCGGCTGGCCGCCGCCACCCACCTGCTCACCTGGCTCGCGGACAACGGCTTTGCCCTGGCCGATTGCCGCCAGCCTGACCTCGATACGTACCTGGCCGAACACCCCAACCGCCGTGACTACCTCTACGGCTTCCTGGCCTGGGCCCGCCGCACCCGCCGCTGTGCCCGCCTGGCCATCGCGTCACGTCCCAAGCAGTTGCCGCGCACCATCCCAGCCGATGACCAGCAGCGGTGGCAACTGGCCCGCGCCCTGCTCCACGACGACGGCTACCCGCCCACCGACCGGGTCGCCGGGCTACTGGTGCTGCTGTTCGGCCAACGTCCACATCGCATCAGCCGGCTGCGTACCAACAATGTCGGCATTCACGGCGACCAGGTCACGATCACTCTTGGGGCAAGCCCCATCGAGCTACCCGAACCCCTCGCCGGCCACGTCAAAGCCCTGATCGCAGCGCGACGCGCCAAAGTCGCCAAACGGGTCACCGATCCCGGGCCCTGGCTGTTCCCCAGCCAACACCCCGACCGGCCCGCGCTACCCGAGACCATCACCCACCGACTCCAACGCCTCGGCATCCAACCCAGCGCCCACCGCGCCGCCGCCCTGCTCCACATGGCCGCCGAACTGCCCCCAGCACTGCTATCCGACCTGCTCGGCCTGGGCCGCACCGCTGTCCAGGAATGGTCAACCCTCGCCGGGCGACCCTGGGCCGGCTACGTCGCC
This sequence comes from Actinomycetota bacterium, assembly GCA_046727455.1. Classification (GTDB taxonomy): domain Bacteria; phylum Actinomycetota; class Actinomycetes; order Mycobacteriales; family Micromonosporaceae; genus AC-43. The sequence goes on from JBKPCQ010000385.1 coordinate 4,392, forward strand.
GACCGCCTCGCCGAACCCGGCGAACCGGCCGGACCCCACGCGTGATCGCCGCTGGCGCCCCCGCCCGGGCTGGCGTGCACCACCACTGCGGGTACCGGCAGGATAAGACGGTGCTCATCGTGCGTGCGACCGGCAAGCTGCGGCAACGACTCGGCCGACCCACCCTGCGGGAGGGCGAGGGCGCTACCACGCTGCTGGGCGAGTGGTACGCAACCGCCCTGTTCTGGCGGCCCCAGGTCGTCCTGCTGGTCAACGAACCCACGCTGCTGCCCGTCCTGATGCCCCTCGCACCGGCGGCCACGCTGCTGGCCCGGATCCCGCAGCAGATCGCCGCAGCACTGTCCGCTCACGGCGCACCGGCCTCGATCGTCGACGAGGAGGTCCGGCGGATGCGCGACTGGCGCCTCGGGCCGACCGCCAACCGCAGCGTGGTCGGCATCATGAACGAATTCACCTACCTCGCCGAGGCCTGGCGCCAGGACAAGCCGCAGCCGGACCTGCACGCCCTGGCGCTGCGGCTAGCCACAACCCCGTGCGGTCCCCTGCACCGAAAACACATCAGCCCGGACCGCGAACTGGCCGCGCTGCTGCGCTCGATCGCCGATGCCTCACCCGACAGCGACCGCGGTCCAGGCCCAGATGGGAGCGATTCGTTGTGAGACAACGCGCGTTGATCCACGTCGACGGGCCGCCGGGCGCCGGCAAGACCACTCTTGTCGAAGCGCTGCTCGCCCACACCGACTACATGATCACCGCTGTGCGGTGTGTACGCGATGACACGCTGCCCGAACCGCGTGAAAGCCTCGCCAAAACCGGCCCTGAGCCGCGCCGCTACCGGGTGGCCGACGCGCACACCACCGCCCTGTACGCCTTCCCCGGCACCAGCGACGCCCCCGACGCGTTCTTCCAGACCGACCTCATGCAGGACTTCTCCCACGCCGTCGTGATCGAAGGCGACTGCCCGGTCTCGTTCGCCGACCTGACCGCCTTCGTCGCGCCAGCCACCGGTGGACGGCTCCTGGGCCGCCGCAAGAGCGACCAGCCGAGCCGGGAGCGGGAGGCCATGGACGCGTTGGAGGCGCTGCTCGGCCGGCCCGGTGGCCTGGAGTCGCTACTCGGCGGGCTCATCGGTCCCGGCCTGGGCGAGTTCGCCTTGCAGCAACCGGAACTGGTGGAGCAGGAACGGCGTAAGGCCCTCGCGCAACTGGCCGAGCTACGAAGCAGGCCGGTGGCGAAGCGGATGCGCTGGGCCGTGGCCGACACCTACCGCGGCATCGAACGGGCACAGCTCGTCGTGGCCAACATCCGCGACCACACCGAGAAGGACGAGGCCGAAGCCCTTCTGGCGGAGGTGGCCCGGCCACGCAAAGACGACGCGGTCTTCACCGATGTCATGGGCCTGCGCGGCAACCGAGTCCCCATCACCGCCGTCGTCGCCAACCTCACCCAACCCACCGACCCGGGCACGAAGAAGACACTCGCACGCATCCGCCGAATCATCCGAACCAACGGTTAAGCAAGACGCGCACGAGTGCATCACCCAGCTCCTCCCACGACAGCGACCAGCTGACCTCGACAGCGACGCATTCGCTGGGTTCTGATACCGCGCGTTCCCAGTTAGGTCACGGCCCTGGAACCCATCCCGAGTCTGGCCCTGCTCGCCCGCCCGCAGCGCCACCCCGCACCGGTGTCCGCCGCGGTGTGAGTCCGTGTCAGCCCGTGTGACACGGCTGGCCGGTCATCGCGGGCTCACACGCCGGCCTTTCCCGGTTGCGGGATCACCCGGCACCGGCCGGCGAGTCCCGTGTCGCCCGCGGGAGAGCGGACCGGCCGCGCCGGTCACGTCTGTACCGCGACTGGACCTGGATGGAGGGAGGAGAGCTCCCCGGTCCGCCTCCCGCACGGCGACACCTGTCAGCCAGCCCGCGGCCGAAGCCGATGCCGCGGCGTGTGGAGGTGGAGGACCATCCATGCACCGATTCCTCATCCGGCTGGCGACCGGCGCGGTACTGATCGCCGCAACGGTCGCCGCCGCACTCATCGCCCCAGCGCCGGCCGTCGCGGCCGACCCCACCTATCTCGCGGTCAACACCATTCCCCAGGTCCTCGACGAGGCCACCAAGTGGCTGATGGGCATCCTCGCCGCTGTCGCGACCCTGTTTTTGACCATCGGCGGGGTTCGCTACGTGACGGCCGGCGGTGACCCCGGCGAAATCGAGAGGGCCAAGGGCGCCTTCAAGTCCGCCGGCATCGGCTACGCCCTCGCCGCCCTGGCCCCGATCGTCGTGGGCATCCTCAAGTCGATCCTCGGGGTCCAGTAGCGATGGGCGGCTGGATCAAGGACCTCATCGCCGGCCTGATCGACGCGGTCCTCAACACGCTGACCTCCGCCACCATGGCCGCGTTGAACTGGGTGCTGGGGCTGCTGTCGTCCACGGTGTTCACCAGCCCGGACGTCACCACCCTGCCGCAGGTCAAGTTCGTGGCCGGCGACGCCCAGCTCGCGGCGAACGCCTGCATGCTGCTGGTGGTGATGATGGTCGCCGGGATCATCGCAATGACCCACGGCAGCGTCCAGGACCGCTACACCATCAAAGAGCTGCTGCCCCGCCTGGTCATCGGATTCGCCGCGGCGAACCTGTCAGCCCCGATCGTCTCCGGCGTGATCAACGCAGGCAACGCGCTGACCCAGTCCATGGCCGGTCACCGGTTCAACTCCGCCGACGCGTTCAACCAGATCAAGCGGGTCATCACCGACACCACCACCGACCCGTCGATGTTCCTCGTCGCCCTGGTGCTGAAGGAGCTGGCGCTGTGGATGCTGGTCCTGCTGGTGATCACCTGGCTGGGCCGGCTATCGGTGCTGCTCGTCGTCGCCGGGGTCGCGCCGGTGGCGTTGATGTGCCACGCCCTGCCGCAGACCGAACCAGTCGCCCGGATCTGGTGGCGGTCGCTGATCGCCTGCCTAGCGGTCCAGGTGCTGCAGGCGGTCACCCTCTACATGGCGGTGGCCACCCTGCTCACCCCGGGGGCGAACCTGCCCGCCCTGGGTCTGCCCAACGACCCGACCGGCCTGATCAACCTGCTGATCGCCTGCTTCCTGCTGTGGCTGGTCATCCGCATCCCCAAGTGGGTCGCCCGCAACTTCGGCGGACCCGCCGGGCGCGGCGCCAACATTCTCGGCTACATCGTGCGGGTCGTGCTGGTCCAACAGGCGCTCGGCGCGATCGGGCTGCGCGGCGGCAAGCTGCTGCGCCGCGGCCGGGCCGGCGCCGGCGCGCAGGGGGTTCGGCAACCAGCCACCCACCTGCACAGCCACCAGCACGCCAACAACCATCTGCACCAGCACCTGCACGTCCACCCACCGCGTCCGGGCCGCCCACCGGCCAGCCCGACACCCGCCACCCCGATGCCCGGTGGCCCCACCCCAGGCA
>JBKPCQ010000386.1:0-6128 GCA_046727455.1 Actinomycetota bacterium
CGAGGTCACCTTCGACATCGACGCCAACGGCATCGTCAACGTGCACGCGAAGGATCTGGGCACCGGCAAGGAACAGAAGATGACCATCACCGGTGGTTCGGCCCTGCCCAAGGACGACATCGAGCGGATGATGCGCGACGCGCAGGAGCACGCCGAGGAGGACAAGCGGCGCCGCGAGGAGGCGGAGACCCGCAACCTGGCCGAGCAGCTCCAGTGGCAGACCGAGAAGTTCCTCGCGGAGAGCGGTGACAAGCTGCCGGCCGACGCCAAGGACGAAATGAACGAGGCGCTCGGCGAGCTGCGCAGCGCCCTCGGGGGCACGGACATCGAGAAGATCCGGGCGGCGCACGAGAAGTTGGCGACCGTGTCGCAGAAGGCCGGGTCACTGCTGTACGCGCAGAACCCGCAGCCGGGTCCGGCGGGCGAGCAGCCCGGCCCGGGCGCGGCCGGCGCCGGTACGGGTACCGGCGGCGGCGGCGAGGACGTGGTGGATGCCGAGATCGTCGACGAGGGCGACAAGAAGTGACCGAACGGAAGCTTGACGGTATCGACTCGGCGGGCGAGGAGACGACGGTCTCGGCGCCCGCCGAGAGCACCGATGCCGAGAGCACCGGGACCGCAACGGACGTTCGCGCCGAGGAGGAGCGACCTGGGGTGGTCGTCCGGGACAAGCGCAGGATCAAGGATCCGGGCAGCCCCGCTCCGAAGGTGGAACCAGAGCCGGAGCCGGCCGCCGAGGCCGCGCCGGTCGAGGTCGAGGACGAGGACTCGCCCGGCCCGCTCGGCGCGGAGCTGGAGGCGCTGCGCAGCGATCTCGACGAGCTGACCCGCGACCTGCAGCGGATCACCGCCGAGTACGCCAACTACCGCAAGCGGGTCGACCGCGACCGCGGACTGGTCACCGAGCAGGCGGTCGCCGCCGTACTGGCGGCGCTCCTGCCGGTACTCGACGACATCGACCGCGCGCGGGAGCACGGCGATCTCGTGGGGCCGTTCGGCTCCGTTGCCGAGCAGCTCATCAATTCGCTGACCAAGTTCGGCCTCACTCCGTTCGGGGAGAAGGGCGACGCGTTCGATCCGACGCGGCACGAGGCGGTGGCGCACCAGACCTCCGGTGAGGTCACCGAGCCGACCTGCGTCGACATCCTCCGCCGTGGCTACCTGCTCGGCGACCGGCTGGTGCGGCCGGCGCTGGTCGCGGTGGCCGACCCGGAGTGAACGCCGTCGTGACGGTCCGAATGGGGGAGGGGGTGGCTCGATGAGCTCGAAGGATTGGCTGGAGAAGGACTTCTACGCGGTACTCGGCATCAACAAGTCCGCCACGGCCGACGAGGTCAAGAAGGCGTACCGGAAGCTCGCGCGCGAGCTGCACCCCGACCACAACCCGGGCAACACGGAGGCGGAGGACCGGTTCAAGGCGGTCTCCGAGGCGTACGACGTGCTGTCGGACGACAAGAAGCGCAAAGAGTACGACGAGATGCGCCAGCTCTTCGGGTCGGGCGCGTTCCGCCGCGGCGCCCGGACCGGGGGTGGCAGCCCGTTCGACCTGTCGGACCTGTTCGGCGAGGCGTCCCCCGGTACCGGTGGCGGCGACCGCCGTTTCGGCGGTGCCGGCTTCTCCGACCTGTTCAGCTCGATCTTCTCCGGTGGCGGCGGCCGTACCGCGACGCGGCGCGGCCCGAGCCGGGGCCGCGACGTCGAGGCGGAGGTCCTGCTCGACTTCCGGGACGCGGTCAACGGCGCGACCCTGCCGCTGACCCTGCGCGCCCCGGGGGTCTGTGACACCTGCCGCGGCAGCGGAGCCAAGCCCGGGTCGGTACCCCGTACCTGCCCGGTCTGCGAGGGCGTCGGGCTGACCACCATCAACCAGGGCTCGTTCAGCTTCTCCGAGCCCTGCCGGGAGTGCCAGGGCGTCGGCACGATCGTCGACGTCAAGTGCCCGGAGTGCCTCGGTACCGGCGGCGTCACCAAGACCCGCACGCTCAACGTGCGGATCCCGGCCGGCGTCGCCGACGGGCAGAAGATCCGGCTTTCCGGCCGGGGCGAGCCGGGCGCCCGGGGCGGGCCGGCGGGCGACCTGTACGTGCTGATCAAGGTGCGGGAGGACAGCCTGTTCGGCCGGTACGGCGACGACCTGACGCTCGCGGTGCCGATCACGTTCCCGGAGGCGGTCAACGGCGTCAACCTGACCGTGCCGACGCTGGACGGCTCGGTGACGGTACGGGTGCCGCCGGGGACCCCGAGCGGGCGGACGCTGCGGGTCCGGGGCAAGGGCGTTCCGCGCCGCGACGGTACCCACGGCGACCTGCTGGTCACCGTGGACGTGGTGGTACCGAAGGACCTGCCCGAGGTCGCCCGCAAGGCGCTGGAGGACTACGCGCAGGCCGCGCCCCGCGCCCCGCGCGAGCACATCGAACGGCAGGTGCGCCATGGCTGACCAGTACTTCATCTCGATCGAGCACACCTCGGACGCCAAGGTACTGGTGATCTCGGTGGCCGCCCGGCTGGCCGGCATGCACCCGCAGACGCTGCGCCAGTACGACCGGCTGGGCCTGGTCCAGCCGGGCCGGGCGGCCGGAGGCGGGCGGCGGTACAGCGCCCGCGACGTCGAGATGCTCCGGGAGATCCAGCGGCTGAGCCAGGAGGCCGGGGTCAACCTGGCCGGCATCAAGCGGATCATCGGGCTGGAGCACCTGGTGGGCGACCTGCAGAACCGGGTACTGGAGCTGGAGGCCGCCCTGGACGCGGCGCACCGGCGGCTCGCCGAGCTGGAGTCGGTGCTCGCCTACGGACGGGGAGATCTGGTGCCCACCCGGGAGGCGAGCACGGCGCTCGTCGTGTGGAAGCCGCGCCGTTCCCGCGAGAGCTGACGCTCAGCGTCTGCCCGGGTCGCCGGGTGGCCGGTGTACCGCCGCGACGTCCGGCCGGTGCTCGGCGGCGATGTCGATGGTCCGCCGGCCGGGCGCCTCGACCCGGCCCGGCGCCTCGCTGCCCAGCCGGATCACCGTCGCGGGCTGGTCGTCCTCCTCCAGCCGGCCGAGGTCGGCGGCCGACACCAGCGCCGCGATGGGCTTGCCGTGCCGGGTCAGGACGACCCGTTCGCCGCCGTAGACCACCCGGTTCACCAGGTCCGCGAACTCCGCGCGGGCCTGTGTCACCGGGACTTCGTACGCCATCAGGTCATGCTACATTCTGTACAGAATCTACGTGCTATACAGAAGGGCTCGACCATGGCCGAGACCGCCCGGATGCCGGCCCTGACCAGCGCCGAGGCCGAGGTGATCGACCAGTACCTGACGGCTGTGGACTGCCTGGGCCGGATCAACCCGGCCCGGGTCGATGATACCTACGCGGCCCTGGTCGCGGCGCAGAAGCTGGCCGCGCACGCGGCCCGGCTACGCGAGGCGCTGGAGGTGATGTTCGAGCGGGGCGAGACGTCGATCCACACCGGTACGCTCGGCCGGGCGTTGCGCCTGCTGGACGCCCAGCGGCGGGCCGCCCGGATAGCGCCCTGACCCGCTGGCGTGTTCAGGGTCGCCGTGCGGTGAGTACGACGATGGTGGCGTCGCTGGCGACGCCGGTACCGTCCCAGTGTGCGGCGAGGTCACGGCGGATGGCATCGGTCACGGCCGCGCGGACGCGGTCGGGGGCGTCTGCGAGCAGCGCGGAGACCGGCCCTCGCGTGGCGATCTCGTCGGCGAGGGTGTCGGGGGTGGCGTCCGGGCCGCCCTGGCGCAGGGTGATGGCGTGGCGGCGCAGGTGGGGGTCCACCCACCCGGCGGCGGCGAGCAGTTCCAGCGTCCGTGGTGTGCCCAAGCCGAACGGTCCGGTGTCGGCCGGGCCGGGGTCGATCGGCCACCCGACCGCGGTGGCGGTGGCGACGGCCGCGGCCACCGCCGGCTGGAACGGTGACTGGTCGCGGGTACCCCAGACGGCGGCGGCGAACCGTCCACCGCGGCGGGTCGCGGCGGCGAGGTTACCCAGGGCGGCCACGGGGTCGTCGAAGAACATGATGCCCAGCCGGGAGACGATCACGTCGGCAGCGGCTGGCGCGAACGGATGCCGCTCCGCATCGGCAACGACCCAGTGGATCGGCGCGGCGCCCGGATCGGGCGGTACCGCACGGGCGTGCTCGATCGCGCCGTGCGCGGCGTCAACGGCCAGCACGCACCCGTCCGGTGCGACAAGGCGCGCGGCCTCGCGCGCGGTCGCGCCCGTGCCACAGCCGACGTCGACGACCGTTTCGCCGCCGTGCAGGTGCGCCGCGGCGAGCAGGATCGGGTTGATCGGCTCCAGCATCGCCTCGATCCGGCGGGCCAACGGCAGCCACGCCAGCGCGGCCGCGCTGGCGCGCGCGACGACCTGCGCGGCCCGCTCCCCAGCCCCCGCCCCGGTCGAACTCCCGGCCATCAAACCGGCACCGCCTGGTACCGATCGCGCAACTCGGACCAGCCGTACGCAAGGGCCCGCTCGCCCACGACCCGGTCCACCCGGTACCCGTCCAGCATCGCGCCCAGGACGGCGAGGCAGATGTGCCAACCCCCACCGTAGGAGCCCTGCTGCGAGGGATCGTCGAAAGTGTGCTCCAGGGTCAGCCGGGATCCGGTCGGCGTCGGCGTGAGGGTCCAGCGCAGCAACTGGTCGCCCCAGCGGTGCACCAGCTCGCGCGGCGGATCGCAGCGCAGGACCTCCGCGTCCACGACCGGCGCGTCGGGTGCCTCCCGGGACGTGGCCGGGCCCGTCGAGTCGAGCGTCCGATCCGGCACGACCGGGGACCACAGCGCCAGCTGGTCCGGCTCGGTCAACTTCGGCCATACCCGTCCGACCGGATGGGTCAGCTCCCGTGTCATCCGGAGAACCCACCGGCCCGCATCATTGCTCAGCGTGGCCTCGACCGGCTGGCTCGCGATCCGCGTGGCCACTAGGTCGGGCTTGGCGTCGCTCATGTCGATCCTCCTCGTCATCGAGCACCGCGGCCAACCGGTCGAGGCTGCTCACCCACAACCGGTGGTACGGCGTCACCCAGGCCAGTACGTCGGGTAGCGGATCCACGCACAGGCGGTACACCCGCCGCCGACCGGCCACCACGGCGGTGACGGCGCCGGCGTCGCGCAACACGCGCAGGTGCTTGGAGACCACCGGCTGGGGCAAGCCCAGCGTCGCGATCAGCGCACTGACGTCGCACTCTGCCTCGCGCAACCGGTCGAGGATCCGCCGCCGGGTGGGATCGGCGATCAGCGTGAACCCGTCCACGTGCCCAAGTATGCCACCAGGTTCATATGAACTTCAAGGCATGCAACATGCCTGGTGGCTTGGGCGGCCGGGGTCGCTCCTAGCCGCCGAGTCGACGGGGCTGGCGTACCAGGCCGCCCTCGCACCAGTCGTGGTAGTCGAACAGCTCGGGGCGGGCCAGCAGCATCCGGACGTTGTGCGCCCAGATCCGCATCATCTCGTCGCCCTCCTGCTCGGCCTGCTCGACCATCTTGCGCAGCCGGCGTTTCGGGTGAGCCTTGAAGTTGGTACGGATGCCGTCGGCGGCATAGATGTACAGGCAGTGCAGCGCGAACCGGCGCGCCGGGCAGTTGCGGTCCAGCGCCAGCTCGAACAGCGTGAGGATCAGGTGGTCACCGGAGACCAGCAGGTCCCAGTCCGCCGGCATGTTGGACAGCGGAATGGTGTCCGGGTGGTACGCCCACGCCCGCAACTCGTTCGGGGTGGGGTCCACCGGGTTGGCGAAGCCCCGAAACACCTGCACGCTCATGCCCTGGTCCACTCACGTCAAGATGCCAGCAGGAACGGTACTCCGCTGAGTTGGCGCCACGGTAGCCCGTGCGAAGCCGTAAGCGGAAGACTCCGCCCGGTCATTCGCGCGGTTGACCGGCGGGGCGGCGGCGGCCGCCCCCGCCCCAGCCGGACCGGGATCACCCGGTGAACCCCCCGAAGATGCCGGTGAACTGGTACTGCGTCTGGGAGATCCCGCTGCACGTCGGCGACACCCCGCCGCCGGGGCAGCCGCCGTTGTCCCGCCCGACCGACCAGAACGCGACCAGCCCGATGTGGTTGTTGTTCGCCCACGTGATCAGCTTCTGCCCGTCGGCGATGCTGAAGACCGGCCCGGTGTCGTTGCG
>JBKPCQ010000387.1:0-15385 GCA_046727455.1 Actinomycetota bacterium
AGGAACTGCCGCTGGACACCCTGCCGAACCGGCCATGGTCGGAAGTGCGGTTGGACACCGGTACCGCCGAAGCCGACGACTGGCAGGCCGCGCTGGGCATCGCGCCGGATCCCGGGTACCGGCTGACCAGGAGCCAGCTCACCCTCGTGGCCGCGGCGGCCGGCGGCGATCCTGCGCGCCTGCCCGACGCGGTCCGCCGGCTTGCCGGCGGTCACCTGGACGCCCTCGCGGTGCGGGTGCGTCCCCGGCGCGGCTGGGCCGACCTGGTGCTGCCCGCCGACCAGACCGCGCAGCTGCGCGAGCTGGCCGCCCGGTACCGCGGCCGGGACGTGGTGTACGAGCGGTGGGGTTTCCCACCCCTGCCGTCGACCGGCGTCGTCGCGCTGTTCTCCGGCCCGTCCGGCACCGGCAAGACGCTGGCCGCCGAGGTCATCGCCGGCGACCTGGGCCTGGACCTGTACAAGGTCGACCTGTCCTCGGTGGTCAGCAAGTACATCGGCGAGACCGAGAAGAACCTGGAGCGGATCTTCAGCGCCGCCGCCTCCGGTGACCTGGTGCTGTTCTTCGACGAGGCGGACGCGCTGTTCGGCAAGCGGTCCGAGGTCGGCGACGCGCACGACCGGTACGCGAACATCGAGGTGGCGTACCTGCTCCAGCGGCTGGAGGCGTACCCCGGCATCGTCGTCCTGGCCACCAACCTGCAGGGCAACATCGACCAGGCGTTCCTGCGGCGGATCTCGGTCGGGGTCGACTTCGAGCCGCCCGACGAGCCGCAGCGCCGGCAGATCTGGGCCGGCGCGTTCCCGAAGGACGCCCCGGTCACCGACCTCGACCTCGACTTCCTGGCGCGCCAGTTCAAGGTGACCGGTGGCATCATTCACAACGCGGCCCTGGGCGCGGCGTTCCGCGCGGCCGAGGAGGGGGGACCGATCACCATGGAGCGGGTCGCGCTCGCCCTCAAGCGGGAGTTCCAGAAGCTCGGCCGGCTGCGTACCGAGACCGAGTTCGCGCGCTACTTCGACCTGGTGAACGGAGTCGACGATGCTGCACCTGCTCGATGAGTCGCTGGAGGCGTTCCTGCGCGCGACCGTGCCGCTCGGCAAGCGCGAGGTGGACGTGTCCTTCGCGGCGCCCGACCGGGACTGGGCGGCCCGGGTGTCCCGCCCGACCGTCAACCTGTACCTCTGGGACGTGCGGCGCAACCTCGACCAGCGCGACGCCGGCATGGAGGTGGTACCGGGCGAGAACGGCCGGGCGCTGCGCCGCCCGCCGCTGCCCCGGGTGGACTGCCGGTACCTGGTGACCGCCTGGACCACCGAGGTGCAGGACGAGCACTCGCTGCTCGGTCACACGCTGGCCGCGCTGCTGCTGCACAGCACGCTGGAGGAGCGGTACCTTTCGGGCTCGTTCGCGCAGGTCCGGCCGCTGCCGACGATCGAGGTCGCGGGTACCGACGGCAGGGACAACTCGGACTTCTGGTCGGCGCTGGGCGGCCAGCTCAAGCCCGGGCTCGACGTGGTGGTCACCGCCACCGTCGACGCCGCGCTGCTGGTGGCGGCCGGGCCGCCGGTCGACCGGTACACCATCCGGGCCTGGCGGAAGGTCGACGAGGACCCGGCCGCGCAGGAGCCGGCGGTCAGCGAGCGCTCGTTCGTCGGCGGCCGTTCGTCGGCCGACGAGGGCACCGCCGTGGTGACCCGGCGCGGGTCGGGCCGGGTCGGCGCCGACGGCGCGTTCCTCATCCCGGCCGAGCCGGGCGACGAGGTGTCCGTCGAAGGCGTGGTGCGCGGCCGGGTGCCGGACACCGGCCCGATCGATCTTCCGGGGGATTGAACCTCTTTCAACGTCATGGGCATCCCCCCGGGGAAGCCTGCGAGGTGGACAGAGGTTCATCGACGGGGCCTGTCCCGGGCTCCACCGCCGGTGGTACCGTGTCGCCCGCGATCGAGGAGGAGGCGAGGAGCGGGCATTGGCGGTGGACACGGGTCAGCGATTCGTTGAGGCTGACCGCACGGACGAGCGGGGGATACCGGAGCCGGGGCTGCCGGTATCGGACGAGATCACCGCGCCAGCCGGTGCGGAGAAGCGCAGGCGGAGGCTCGTCGACCTGTCGGTCATGGCGATCTTCGTCGGGCTCGGCTTCTGGGTGTGTGCCCGGTACTTCCATCATTTCCCGAACCGGATCTCCCGGGGCGACACCGAGGACACCACGCTGTTCGAGTGGTACTTCGCGCACGGTGCCCGGTCGGTGTTCCACCTGGAGAACCCGCTGTTCAGCTTCCAGCAGGGCGCGCCGCTCGGGGTGAACATCGCGGCCAACGCGAGCGTGCTCGGGCTGTCCATCCCGCTCGCGCCGCTGACGATGCTCGTCGGGCCGCACGTGATGGTGATCTTCGTGACCATCGCGTCGCTCGCGATGAGCGCCTGGTCGGCCTACTTCGTGCTGTCCCGGTACGTCGTCGCGCACCCGCTCGCCGCCTTCGTGGGCGGGCTGTTCTTCGGCTTCGCGCCGGGCTTCGTCGACCGGGCCCAGGGCCAGCTCCACCTGATCTCCAACTGGCTGCTGCCGTTCGTCGTGCTGTTCGTCTTCAAGCTCACCCAGCCGGGTGGCCGGTCGGTGCGCAACGGCGTCATCCTCGGGCTGCTGGTCACCTACCAGGTCTTCATCAGCGAAGCGATGCTTGTCGTCACGACGATCGGCTGCGGGGTGGCGGTCGCCGCCTACTTCCTGTTCCGGTTCCGGGAGCTTCCACGACGCGCCACGGGCTTCCTGACCGGGGGAGCCACGGCGCTGGGCGTCGCGGTGCCGCTCCTGGCCTTCCCACTCTGGTTCGCGTTCGCGGGGCCGCGGCACGTCAGCAGCATCCCGCCGATGACGCTGACCTGGAACGAGAACCTGGCCGCGCTCGTCACGCACAGCAACAACGCGCTGGCGGGTGACGGCGCGGTCAGCCGCGCGATCGAGTGGGCCGAGATGAACACCTGGTTCGGCTGGGGAGTGTGCCTGGCCGTGGTGCTCGCTGCGATCCTGCTGTGGCGGCGCAGCCTGATCGCCCGGGTCGCCGTGCTGACCGGCCTGGCCTGCCTCTGGCTCGCCCTCGGTTCGCACCTCGCGGTCGGGGTCCACCAGACCGCGATCCCGGGCCCGTGGCTGGTCGTCCACAAGCTGCCGCCGTTCACCGAGCTGCCCCCGGGGCGGATGGCGTTCGCCCTGGTGGCGGCCGTCGCGTTGCTGCTGGCGTTGTTGTGCGACCAGATCTCGGCGTTCCCGACCCGGCAGGCCCGGGTGGTCGGGTACGCGCTGCTGGCCGCCGCCATACTGCCGTCGGTGGGGATGCCGCTGCGGGCGCGCGTCCGGGTACCGGCGCCGCACTTCCTCGCGTCCGGCGACTGGAAGCCGTACGTCAAGGACGGCACGACGCTGGTCGACTTCCCGCTGCCCATCAACTACCCCGGCTGCGGGCTGGAGGAGCTGGGCTGGCAGGCGGAGCTGGGGCTCGGCTACGCGACCCCGTCCGGGTACTCGCTGTATCCGGGGGTGAACGGCGGGCCGACCAGCTACAACCCACCGGCGCGGCAGCTCGCCTCGACCATGTTCCAGATCTGCCGGAGCCGTACGCTGCCGGCGACGGTCACCGAAGCGGACCGGGCCGGCGCGATCGAGGACCTGAGGTACTGGCGGACGTCGATCATTGTGATCCCGGTCGGTCACAAGCGCGCGCCGGACCTGCGGTTCTATGTCGAGCGGCTGTTCGGACCACCGCAGCGGGTCGACGACGTGTACCTGTGGGACGTCCGCCAGCTCACCGGCGTGGGTTGACCCCACACGAACACTGTTCGACTAGAGTGGGGCATGACCGTTCCGGCCCCGCCCTGGCAGCGCGCACCCCGATCGCGGCCGGCCAAGCCGCCGCTGACCCGCGAGGCGATCGTCGACGCGGCGATGCGCGTCCTCGACGCCGAGGGCGTGGCCGGGCTGAGCATGCGGCGGGTGGCGCAGGAGCTGAACACCGGGGCCGCGTCGCTGTACGCCCACGTCAGTAACCGGTACGAGCTGGAGGACCTGGTCTTCGACCGGATCGCCGGGGAGGTACCGCTGCCCGGCGAGCCGGACCCGCAACGCTGGCAGGAGCAGGTCAAGCAGCTCATGCGCGACTCCCGGGCGGCGTTGAACCGGCATCCGGGATCGGCCCGGCTGGTCCTGGCGCGGGTGCCGTTCACCCCGAACGCCCTGGTGCAGTTGGAGGCGCTGCTCGCGCTGCTGCGCTGCGGCGGGGTGTCCGACCGGACCGCCTCGTTCGCCGTGGACCTGCTGTTCCTGTACACCACGGCGACCGCCTTCGAGGAGACCGTGTACCTCCAGCAGGGCCTCACCCCGGAGGCCGTGCAGGAGCGCTTCACGCAGATGGGCGGGTACCTGCGCTCGCTGCCGGCCGACCGGTTCCCCCACCTGGTGTCCATGGTGGACGTCCTGCTGTCCGGGGGTGGCGAGGAGCGCTTCGAGTTCGGGCTGGACATTCTGGTCAGCGGGCTGGCCGCGACGGTGCGGTGACGTGACACGGGTCGACGTGACGCGGATCACTGCCCTATCACCCCGGTCGATCTCGCCGCAGACTGGGAAGCATGACGGGGACCGATCTCCGGTGGCGGCCGGTGATCGAGGCCGCGCGCCGGGTCGCGGTGCGCGGCGAGCCGGTCCGCGCGGTCGCGGTACGGTCGTGGCGGTGGGTACGCCGGCAGCGCCCGGCGAGCTTGCCCGGGGCGGTACTCGGGGTGGGCTTCCTCTGTGCGTCGCTGACCCCGTCGCTCCTGCCCCGGACGTGGCTGATCCAGGGGCTGGTCAGCGGATTCTCGGCGACGACCGGATACGCCATCGGGGCGGCCGCCGGCTGGGTGGGCGGCAAGCTGGTCCGGGCCGGTCCGGGCCCGCGGGTGCGCAAGGCGGCGTGGCGGGTCCTCGCCGTGGCCGCGGTACCGTCCGTCGGCATCCTGCTCTACCAGGGCTCGCGCTGGCAGCGTGACCTGTACCGGCTGATGGGCGAGCGGTCGCCCACCCGCCCCGGGTACCTGCGGGTGATCCTCGTGACCGTGGTCCTGTTCGCGATCGCCATGGTGGTGGCCCGGAGCCTGCGGGCCGCGGCCCGCGAGGCGGCCCGCCAGCTCGGCCGGTGGATCCCCGCCGGCGCCGCCCGCGCGACCGGCGGCGTGCTCGTCGCGCTGCTGTCGCTGGGCCTGCTCAACACCGCGGTGTACGACCCGGTGATGGCGGCGGTCATGTCCTACTCGGAAGCGGTCAACGACCGGACGGGGCCGCCCATCGCGCAGCCGGCCAGCCCGAGCCGGTCCGGTAGCCCGCAGTCCGCGGTGACCTGGGCGTCCCTCGGCCTGCAGGGCCGGGAGTTCGTGGCCGGCGGCCCGACCCCGGCCCAGCTCCGCGCGTTCAACCGCGCACTCCCGCTGCCGCCGATCCGGGTGTACGCCGGCGAGCAGTCCGCGCCCGACGTCCACTCCGCCGCGGCGCTCGCCGTCGAGGAGCTGTGGCGCACCGGCGGGTTCTCCCGGAAGGTGCTCTGCGTGATCACCACGACGGGTACCGGCTGGGTCGACCCGCGTGCCGCCGAGGCGCTGGAGTACCTCTACAACGGGGACACCGCGCTGGTCGCGATCCAGTACTCGGTGCTGCCGAGCTGGCTGTCGTTCGCGGTGGAGCGCAAGAAGGCCGAGGACGCGGGGCGCGAGCTGTTCAACCAGGTGTACGAGCAGTGGGCGACCCTGCCGGCGGACCGCCGGCCGAAGCTGGTGACGTTCGGGGAGAGCCTCGGCACGCTCGGTGGGGAGGCGGCCTTCGACAGCCTGGCCGACCTCCTGAGCCGGGTCGACGGTGTGGTGTGGGCCGGCTCCACCGAGGCCAACGACCTGTGGGCGCACCTGGTGGCGCACCGCGACCCGGGCAGCTCGGCGGTCCGGCCGGTGTACGACCAGGGCCGCGTGGTCCGGTTCGCGAGCACTCCGGCTGATCTGTCCGGCGGGTTGCCACCTCGTGTCGTATATCTGAACCACGCGTCCGATCCGATCACGTGGTGGACGCCGGACCTGCTCGTCCGGCGCCCCGACTGGTTGACCGAACCGCGCGGGTCGGACGTGCTGCCGGCCATGCGATGGTACCCGTTCGTAACGTTCTGGCAGGTCACCGCCGATTTGATGTTCGCCGACCACGCCCCGGACGGGCACGGGCACCACTACGGCGGGGAGTTCGCGGTGGCCTGGGCGGCGATCCTCCACCCGGCCGGCTGGACGGCGCAGGACACCGAACGGCTGAGCGCGCTCATCAACCGGGGCGGCTGAGGCCCGCTGGGCGATCAGTGCGCGGGCACCGTAGGCTGTGCGGACGATGCCGACGATGTCACCGCCCACGCCCCCGCCCACGCTCAGCACCCAGCCCGCAGTCCCGGCCCGGTTCGGCGTCCCCCGGAGGGTCACCGGCAACGCCCGGTTCGCGGTGACCATCGCCGCCGTGCTGGGCGTTCTCGTCGCCGTCAACGTGCTGCTGAAGTTCGGGCCGCCACGGACCGGCCTGGTCCTCGGGCCGGCGGTCGCGCTGGTGCTCGTCATTCTCGCCCGCCGGTACGGGCTGACCTGGGACCACCTGGGGATGTCGCGGCGGGCGCTGCGCAAGGGGATCCGGTACGCGGCCATCGCCGTGGTAGTGGTCGGCTGCGTGTACCTGCTCGGCGCCCTGCTGCCGGTCACCCGGGCCGCGTTCCTCGACATGCGGTACCACCTGCAACCGGGGGCTGCCCTGCTGGCGGCGCTGGTGGTCGTGCCGTTCGGTACCGTCCTGCTGGAAGAGGTCGCCTTCCGGGGCGTCCTGCTCGGGCTGGTGCACCGGCACCGCGGGCCGGGGTCGGCCAAGCTGCTCTCGTCGGGGCTGTTCGGCCTGTGGCACATTCTGCCGTCGCTGCGCCTGTCCCGGGCCAACCAGGCGGCCGGCCTGATCTTCGGCGCCGGTACCGCCGGCCAGTTCCTCGCCGTGGCGGGTGCGGTCGGCTTCACCGCCCTGGCCGGCCTGCTGCTGTGCGAGCTGCGCCGGCGCAGCGGCAGCCTGCTGGCCGCCGCCGGGCTGCACTGGGCCACCAACGCGTTGGGCCTGGTACTCGCCACGGCGGTGTGGGCGGTCCGGACCGCCTGACCACCGGATGGCGGGCAGCGGCCGGTGGATCGTGGCGGCTACTGTCGGACGATGCGACCTTCGCGCGCCGGGCGCCTCGCGGTGCTCGCGGTGGCCTTGGCGACCGCCACGACCGGGGTGGCCGCGTGCGGTCCCGCCGGCCGGGCCGGGACGGCGCCGCCGGTCCGGGGCCAGCCGGCGGCTCCGGCACCGTCGTCCGTGCCGCCCGCTCCGCCAGCGGAGTCACCGTCCGGAACGCCGCCTTCACCGTCCAGGTCGCCATCCGGACCGTCGCCGCTGCCAAGGTCACCGTCGCCATCAAGGTCACCGTCGGCGCCCGGGTCGCCCGGCCCGGGATCGGACCTGGTCCGGCCGGGCGCCACCGGTCCCGACGTCCTCGCCCTCCAGCAGCGGCTGACCAGCCTCGGCTACTGGCTCGGTACCCCCGACGGCCGGTTCGGCCCGGCCACGGCCCACGCGCTCACCGCGTTGCAGAAGGTCGCCGGGATCGGGCGGGACGGCGTGCTCGGCCCGGAGACCCGGCGTGCGCTGGAGCGCGCCACCCGGGTCCGGCCGCACAGCACCGGCGGGACGCTGATCGAGGTGGACCTGTCCCGCCAGGTGGTCCTGCTGGTCCGGGACGGCCGGACGGAGTGGGTGCTCGACGCGAGCACCGGCGCGGTCGCCGGTACCACGCCGACCGGGCGGTACAAGGTCTTCCGGCAGGTCGACGGGTACGACCCGGGGCCGCTCGGGGTCCTGTACCGGCCCAAGTACTTCACCGGCGGGGTCGCCGTCCACGGTTACCCGGACGTGCCGCCGTACCCGGCCTCGCACGGCTGCGTGCGGGTCACGAACGAGGCCATGGACTGGCTGTGGTCGACCGGCCGGGTCCCGATCGGGCTTCCCGCCTGGGTGTACTAATCATTGACAACCAAGGGCGGCTTCTTCGTCGACATGAACTACAGCCTGACCGGCCCCGGTTTCGGCCTGATCGTGCACCCGAAGGTGCAGAACATCGCGATCGACGGGCTCGTGCTCAACGGCGCGCCGTACGCGATCAAGCTCTCTGGCGACTCGGCCAGCCACATCCGGAACGTGGCGGTCAGCAACAGCACGTTCACCAACATGGCCAGCGCCACGTTCCCGCGACCGTCAGCAAACAACCAGATAGTCGCTATTGCAAATAAGCTGCAATAACCTATGCTGGGCCAATGACGAGCACGAGCGCTGCCGGCCGGGCCCCGCTGACCCGTCGCGAGTGGACCCGGGTCGGCGGGATGGCCGGCTTCATCGCCCTGCTGCACATCGTCGGCTTCGGCATCCTGATCCTGTTCGTGGTGCCCGGCCACTACCGCGTCGGCACCGGCCTGTTCGGGCTGGGCACCGGGATCACCGCGTACACCCTCGGGTCGCGGCACGCCTTCGACGCCGACCACATCGCGGCGATCGACAACACCACCCGGAAGCTGATGGCCGAGGGCCGGCGCCCGCTGTCGGTCGGGTTCTGGTTCTCGCTGGGGCACTCGTCGGTCGTGTTCGCCCTCACCCTGCTGCTCTCGCTCGGTCTCAAGGCGGTCGGCGCCGAACTGTCCGACGAGTCCTCGCCGCTGCACCAGTACGGCGGCCTGGTCGGCACCCTCGTCTCCGGCGCCTTCCTGTACCTGCTGGGCATCATCAACCTGGTGATCCTCGTCGGGATCGTCAAGGTGTTCCGCGAGATGCGCGGCGGCACCTTCGACGAGGCCGCGCTGGAGGACCAGCTCAACAAGCGCGGGTTCATGAACCGGATCCTCGGGCCGGCGGTGCGCGCGGTCCGCAAGCCGTGGCAGATCTACCCGGTCGGGGTGCTGTTCGGCCTCGGCTTCGACACGGTCACCGAGATCACCCTGCTGGTCCTCGCGGGGAGCAGCGTCGCGGCCGGGCTGCCCTGGTACGCCATCATGTGCCTGCCGGTCCTGTTCGCCGCCGGCATGTCGCTGCTGGACACCGTCGACGGCTCGTTCATGAACTTCGCCTACGGATGGGCGTTCTCCAAGCCGGTTCGCAAGGTGTACTACAACATCACCATCACCGGGCTGTCGGTGGCCGTCGCGCTGCTGAGCGGTACCGTCGAGCTGCTGGCGATACTGGCGCAGAAGCTGCGGCTGACCGGCGGCTTCTGGGACTGGGTCGGCTCGCTCGACCTCAACACGCTCGGGTTCGCGATCGTCGGCCTGTTCGTCGTCGTGTGGCTGGTTGCGTTCGTGGTGTGGAAGGCCGGGCGGATCGAGCAGCGGTGGAGCGCGGGCCTGCGTCCCGGCGGGCCGGCCGGGATCGAGCCGGTTCCGGTCCCGGCCGAGGTGGACGCGGCCCGGATATGAGGTGCGGCTGATACGTTGGCGCGCTCCGCTCGCGCAGGGTCAACCGGACCGGACCAGCCGGGCCAGGGTCCCGGCGGCGGCGCGCAGGTACGGCAGCGGCGGCAGGGCGGCGATGAGGCGTAGCTCCTCGGCGAGGCCGGTGTCCTCGTCGAGGAAGCGCAGCACCCGCGCCGCCGGGTTGGCGGCGAACAGCCGCGCGAACGCGTCCTCCAGCCGGGCCGGATCGTGCCGCAGCACGTCGAGGAGTACCGCGTCGAGCAGCCGGTACCGGCGGCGCGGCGCCGGCCGGTCGAACGGATGGCCGTGCCGGGCCAGCGATCCGGCGATCGCCGTGCTGTCCCGCTGGATGCGCTGGTAGGCGTACCCGGTGCTGGCCTTGACGAGGCCGCCGCGCGCACCGATCCGCAGCACCCGCCCGGTGCCCCGGTCCGGTGGCCGGGTGCGCAGCGGCAGCACCGCCGACTCGGTGCGCAGGATCTCGTAGCCGCGGTCGCCGAGGTAGCCGGCCAGCGCCGCCTCCCGGCCGGCCGGCGTGGGTGGCTGCTCGTGCCGGGGCACGAACGCGGTCAGCTCGACCAGGGCGCGGTACGGGTCTTCGGGCAGGACGTAGAGGAACCGGGCGCCGGGGGTACGGAAGTCGAACAGGACCGGCGTCCCGGGGTCGAAGCGCGGGCGGGCGCACCGCACCTCCCAGCCGGTGAACGCGAGCCGCGCGTCGACCGGGGTACCGGGCGGCGGGGCGGTGACGGCGTCGAAGACCCAGGCGGCACCGACGGTACGGCCGTCGACCGTGACGACGCCGCGCTCGTCGACGTGCTCGACGTGCCCGTCGAGGAAGCGGAAGCCGGGGCAGCGGTCCGTCAGGGCGCGCACGACGCGGTACAGGTCCGGGCGGCGCACCACGTGGTACCGGTACGGGTCGAGGGGGAGTACGCGGGACTCGCCGGCCGCGTGGATCCGGACCCTGCGGTAGCTACGTGACACGGCCGCGTGGAGCAGGCCCGGCCCGGCCGACCAGAAGCCCCAGGACACCGCCGTCGGCGGGTGGGCCGGGTCGTCGACCACGAGGACCGACCGGTACCGCCAGCCGCCGGCCGCGAGGTGCGCGGCGAGCGAGAGCCCGGCGAGCCCGCCGCCGGCGATCACCGCGTCGAAGCCGCTCATCCGCCGGTGACGCGCTGGGCGGCGAGCTTGCCGGAGATGAGCACCATCGGTACCCCGACGCCGGGTTGGGTGCCGGAGCCCACGAAGACCACATTGGACAGTCCACGGTGGAGGTTGCCCGGCCGGAACGGCCCGGTCTGGAACATCGTGTGCGCGGCCGCGAACGGGGTACCGGCGGCCATCCCGGCGGCTGCCCAGTCCGCCGGGGTGACGACGCGCCGCACCTCCACGGCGGCGCCGAACCCGACGTACCCGCGGGCCTCCAGGGTCGCCACCAGCTCGTCGGCGTACCGCTGCCCGAACGGGCCGGCCCAGTCGAACGGGGCGACCGCGAGGTTGGGCACCGGGGCGAGCACGTAGTAGACGTGGCGGCCGGCCGGGGCGAGGGTCGGGTCGGTCCGGGTCGGGTTGCTGACGAACAGGGAGGGGTCACTCATCAGCCGGCCCCGGTGGACGATCTCGTCGAAGGTACCCCGCCACGACCGTCCGAAGTGGAGGTTGTGGTGCGCGGTCTTCGGGTACCGTTGCGTGCTTCCGACATGCAGCACCACCGCGGACGGCGACGGACGCACCCGGCGCGGCGCATCGCCCAGCAGGTCCCGGTAGGCGACCGGAAGGTCGGGGTTGAGCACCACCACGTCGGCGGGGATCCGCTCGCCGCCGGCCGTGACCACCCCGGTGGCCCGCCCGTGTGCGGTGTCCACAGTGGACACCGTGGTGTCGTACCGGAACGTGACGCCGTGCTTCCCGGCCGCCGCCGCGAGCGCGCGGGGTACCGCGTGCACGCCACCGGCCGGGAACCAGACCCCGGCCACCGAGTCGAGGTACGCGATCACCGCGTAGAGCCCGAGCGCCTCGTGCGGCGCCACGCCCGCGTAGAGCGCCTGGAACGAGAAGACCCGCCGGGTGCGGGGATCCTTCAGGTACCGGTTGACCGTGGGCTGGAGGCGCCGGAAGCCGCCGGCCGCCACCAGCCGCAGCAGGTTCGCGGTCAGCAGGTCGCGCGGGCTGTCGAGGTTGCGCTCGATGAAGTCGGCGCGCTCCAGCCGCCACAGGCGCCGGACGTGCGAGACGAAGCGCAGGTACCCGGCCGCCTCGTCGGGACCGCAGGCCCGCATGATCTCCATGGTCATCCGGCCCACGTCAGAGATCACGTCGAGCGTCGAGCCATCCGGGAAATGCGCGCGGTAGGCCGGGTCGAGCGGCCGCAGGTCCAGCCAGTCGGCGCGCTTCTCGCCGACCGCCGCGAGCGCCTCGTCGACCAGCTCCGGCATGGTCAACACGACCGGGCCGGTGTCGAACCGGTACCCGTCGACGGTGAGCCGGCCGGCGCGACCGCCCGGTACCGCCTCCTTCTCGACGACGGTGACCTCGCGCCCGGCCGCGGCCAGGTGCAGCGCGCAGGCCAGGCCGCCCAGGCCGGCCCCGACGATCACCACCCGGTCGGTCGGGCCGGTGACCGTGCGGGTCACGGCAGCCGGCCCGGCGGGGTCGCGAGGCACCGCGCCGCGACCGCCAGGCGGCGCGGGTTCGGCACGGTGGCACGCCGGGTGAACACGTCGTACCCGGCCCGTACCACCTCGTCGAGGATGCCGCCGTAGAGCCGGTACGCGGTGCGGATGCACGCCTGCGAGCGCGGTTCGAGCAGCGGGATGCCGGGCGCGGCGAGGGCGTAGTGTGCTCGGGCCCGGTCCACCTCGAACGCGACCAGCCGGCGCACCGCCGGGGTCGCCTCCCGAGCGCGCAGGTCCTCCGGGGTCACCCCGAACTCCGCCAGGTCCTTCATCGGCAGGTAGATCCGGCCCCGCTCGACGTCCTCCCCCACGTCGCGGATGAAGTTGGTGAGCTGGAACGCCAGGCCGAGCTGGCGGGCGGGCTCCCGGGCGGCGGCGAGGTCACGCGCGCCGAGGATCGGCAGCATCATCGTGCCGATCGCCGCCGCCGACCCGGCCATGTACCCGAGGAGGTCGTCGTAGGTCGGGTACTCGGTGACGGTCAGGTCCATCGCCATCGAGCGGAGGAACGTCGCGAAGTCCGCCCGGTCGAGGTCGAAGAGCCGGACCGTGTGCACGACGGCGGGCAGCGCCGGATCGTCCGTCGGGGCGCCGGACAGCGCGGCGGCGAACCGGTCGCCGAAGGCCCGCAGCCGCGCGGCCCGCTCCGGTACCGGCGTGCCGTCCAGCGCGTCGACCAGCTCGTCGGCGTACCGGGTGAAGCCGTAGAGCGCGTGCACATGCCGGCGCTTCCACCTCGGCAGCAACCGGGTGGCGAGGTAGTAGGTGCGGCCGTACTCGCGATGCAGGACCCGGCAGTACTCGTACGAGGCTTCCAGGGCCACCATGGCGACCGCCTCCTCAAGCCGCGAAGCGGCACAGGGCCGCGATGTCCTCGGGTACCGCCTGCGGCTCGACGACCCGGACCTCGGCGTCGGTGAGCAGCGCCGCGCGGACGGCCACGTCCACCAGCCGCCCCGGTACCGTACCCGGCACGGGCTCGGTGGCGCCCGGCACACCACCGCCGAACCAGGCGGTCCGCTCGTCCCCGTCGCGGTCGGCCACGAACAGCGTGCGCACCTGACCGGCGGCCAGCGCGGCGAGGGTCGCCCGCGCGCCGTGCACGGCGGTACCGTGCGGGCCGGCGTGCCGCGCCATGGCGGCGAGCCCCGCGTCGGTCTGGTTCCAGGTGTGCCGGGCGACCTCGGTCCGCACGGCGGCGGCGCGGTGCTCGGCGGAGCCGTCGGGGGAGCGGCCGCCCGGCAGCCGCCGTACGGTGAGCCCGCGCTGCCGCAGGGGCGCGAGGTCGTCGCAGAGCAACTGGACCGCGCGGACGTCGCCGCCCACCAGCAGCAGCCCGGCGTTCAGCTCGTGCAGTGCGCGGACGGTCGCCGCGGCGACGGCCGCCGCGTTGTGCCGCCAGCTGTCCTCGGCGCGCCGCTGGTAGCGGGGCTGCGCCCAGCCGCCGGGTGCGTTGCGCTCGATCTCGTCGTCCGGCCCGACCACCACCGACGTCGAGCCACCGACCGCGCCCCGGGGTACCGCCGTCACGTCCGCCCCGGTCCGGTCGGTGACCACGACGACGTGCGCGGGGTGCGCCTGCCACCAGGCGAGCACCGGGATCAGCGCGGCCGGTGCGGCGTACCGGGCGCGATCCAGCGGTACCCCGCCCGGGATCGG
Source organism: Actinomycetota bacterium (assembly GCA_046727455.1). GTDB lineage: Bacteria > Actinomycetota > Actinomycetes > Mycobacteriales > Micromonosporaceae > AC-43. The sequence continues at coordinate 13,869 of JBKPCQ010000387.1, forward strand.
CTGCTCCAGGAGGATCCGCCCGTGCGCGGCGAACAGGGCCAGCTCGCCCGGTACCGGCGTGGCCGTGGCCAGCCGCGCGACGACCGCCGCGCGGGTCGGCTCGTCGATCCCCTGGTCGGCCAGCCGGGCGGCCAGCGCACGCCAGCGCAGGTCCAGGTCCTCCACCGGATCGGGCGCGTGGGTCTCCAGTCCCAGGTACACGGAGGCGACCGGCTCCTCCGGGCGGACCAGGTCACGCAGCGCGTCGACGGTCGGTGGGCTGAGCACTCCGGGCATCGTGGATCCTCTCTTGTCCTGACGCGGTACCGGCATCCGCGGGATGCCGGTACCGCGTCACCGCGGTCACGAGGTGATGGGGATCTGGCGTCCGCCTGGCTCTTTGGCCGGCAGGGGGACCTTGACGGTCAGGATTCCCTTGTCGTACGCGGCGGTGATGTGTTCCGCGTCGGCACCGGCGGGCAGCCGGATCGACCGCTGGAGCATCCCGTACCGGAACTCGGTCCGGCCCCGGACGTGCTCCTCTTCCCGGCGCTCCGCCGAAACCGTGAGGAAATCCTGGTCGACCGTGACCGTGATGTCCTTGCTGGGGTCCAGGCCCGGTAGCTCCGCGCGCAGGATGTACTCGGTGTCGGTGAGCGAGTCCTCGACGCGGATCATGTGCCCCGTCCGGACCGGGAAGTCGGTGTCGAACCATCCGGTCAGGTCGCCGATCCACCGTGGCATCAGGGCGTTCATCGTGATACCTCCTTCCTTTGCCGCCGCCTCCATCCCATCCCGGGGGCGCGGCGCGGGTCAGGGCATCAGGCCCGCGGCCGGCGGGACCTAGGTCCCGATCCGGGCACGGGTCAGCAGGTTCGACACAAGCACCCGCCGGCGTGGACGAGGGCGGAGTCGGGCGGTCGGACACATCTTGACGATGGTTGGTCTTGCGGTACGCGAGCCGCCTGTTCCCGTCTGCCTTCCCTACTCTGCCCCGTCTCGCCGGCGGGTGCTTCGGTTGCCAGTCTCGCGGGCGGTGGCCGCCGCGCTCAGGACCGGAGGTCCCGACCTAGGCGGCCGTAGGTCCCGGCTGCGGCGTCGGCTGCGGCGGCGGTGCCGGAGTGGGGGCGCCCGCCTCCTGCCCGCCCATGTCGAGCCGGAACGGCGGGTACGCGTCGGTCATGAGGTAGGCGTACGCGGCCACCCGGACCACCCACCGGTCCATACCGAGGATGAAGTCGAAGAGCTGGCGCGGGTACCGCCCGGTGAACAGCAGGATGACCGCCGAGACCAGCGACAGGAGCCCGATCAGGCCGGCACCGGTCCAGCTCACGGTGGTGTTGTGCGTCTGGTAGCCGACGTAGGCGCCGCCCCCGGCGAAGATCCCGACGATGATGTAGTGCGGGATCGCCAGCAGCCACCACTTGACGAGCACCAGACCGCGGGACAGCCGCTCGGGGTACGCGACGTCGAGGTGGGCCGGGTAGTCGGGCACATCGGCGAGCGTGAACGGCGGGTACCGGTCGGTCCCGAACGCG
>JBKPCQ010000388.1:0-16314 GCA_046727455.1 Actinomycetota bacterium
GCCGCGTCGGACAGCGCCTCCAGCAGGCACAACCGGGCTGCGGCATCGAGTGCTCCGCTGAGCTGCTCGGCGGTGCGGGTGACCTCCGGACCGCCCGGTGCGGCCGCCGCGTGCAGCTCCCGCTGAAGGGTGTCGAGGTACGGTGACAGTTCCATGACATCACTATGACATCAGACCTGACGTCATGCAAGTGTCGCTTTGACGTCGACGTGAGCCGACGGCGGAATTGTCGCCCGGTCGGTCTAAGGTCGGGGGAACCTACCCGGGAAGGAGCGCCGCCGTGCCCGAGATCGTCGCGCCGCAGGTACGCGTCATCGCGTGGACCCACTTCGAGACGCCGGACGACGTGCCCTGGTCGACCGATGCCGAAGGTGGCCAGGCGTTGGCCGAGTTCGCCGGGCGGGCCTGCTACCAGTCGTGGAACAAGCCCAACCCGTCGACCGCGACGAACGCGGGATACCTCGCGCACATCCTGGAGGTCGGTCACCTGTCGGTCCTCGAACACGGCACGGTGACCATGTACTTCACCGGCGTGTCCCGCTCCTTCACCCACGAGCTGATCCGGCACCGGCACTTCTCCTACTCGCAGCTCTCCCAGCGGTACGTGCCGGAGCGCAACGCCGCGATGGTGGAGCCCGACGTCATCGCCGAGGATCCGGAGCTGCACAAGCGGTTCGTGGAGGCGGCCGAGGCGAGCGTGCGCGCCTACACCGAGCTGCTGGAAGGGCTGGAGCGACGGTTCGGCGACATCCCCAACGCCACCCTGCGCCGCAAGCAGGCCCGCCAGGCTGCCCGGTCGGTGCTGCCCAACGCGACCGAGACCCGCGTCGTCGTCACCGGCAACTACCGCGCCTGGCGGCACTTCATCGCCATGCGGGCCACCGAGCACGCCGACGTGGAGATCCGCGAGCTGGCGGTGGAGTGCCTGCGCCAGTTGCAGAAGGTGGCGCCGAACGTGTTCGCCGACTTCACCATCTCCACGCTCGCTGACGGGAGCGAGATCGCCGCGAGCCCGTACGCCTGGGAGTCCTGACGGCGCCGTTCGGCTAGGTTAGGCACATGACAAGCAGCGTTTCCGACCCGCGCCGCCCGTTCGGGCGCCTCATCACCGCCATGGTCACGCCGATGCGGGCCGACCGCTCGCTCGATCTCGACGGCGCCGGTACGCTCGCCACCTACCTGGTCGACGAGCAGGGCAACGACGCGCTCGTGATCAACGGCACCACCGGCGAGGCCCCCACCACCACCGACGCGGAGAAGGAGGCCGTGCTGCGGGCGGTGCTGGAGGCGGTCGGCGACCGGGCCTACGTGGTGGCCGGCGTCGGCACCAACGACACCCGGCACACGATCGAGCTGGCCCGGACGGCCGAGAAGGTGGGCGTCCACGGCACGCTCGTGGTCACCCCCTACTACAGCAAGCCTCCGCAGGAGGGGCTGTACGCGCACTTCACGGCGGTTGCCGACGCGACCGGCCTGCCCATGCTGGTGTACGACATCCCGCACCGCACCGGTACCCCGATCGCGACCGAGACACTGTGCCGGCTCGCCGAGCACGATCGGATCGTCGGAGTGAAGGACGCGAAGGGCGCGCTGGCCGAGACGGCGGCCGTGACCCGCCGGACCGATCTGGCGTTCTACTGCGGCGACGACGCGCTCACGCTGCCCAGTCTCGCGGTCGGCGGGGTCGGCGTCGTCGGCACCTCGACGCACCTGATCGGCGTGCCGACCAAGCAGATGATCGAGGCGTACGAGGCCGGCGACGTGGGCGCCGCACTGCGCCTGCACCACCGGCTGCTGCCGTTGTTCACCGGCATCTTCCGGGCCCAGGGGGTGACCCTCGTCAAGGCCGCGCTGGGTCTGCTCGGGCTGCCGGGCGGTCGGGTGCGCCCACCCCAGGTGGACGCCGCCCCGGCCCAGATCGCCCAGCTCCGCACCGATGCCGCCGCGGCCGGGGTCGACCTGCCGGAGCCGGCCCGGTGAGTGGCCCGACCGGCGGGGCTCCGGCGACCGTGGCGGTGGAGGTCGATACCCGGACGCTGTCGCACGTCCAGCGCGACGAGCCCGGCCCGATGCCGGACGGCGCGCTGCGCATCATCCCGCTCGGCGGGCTCGGCGCCATCGGCCGCAACATGACCGTCTTCGAGTACCGCGGCAAGCTCCTCGTCGTCGACTGCGGCGTGCTCTTTCCCGATGTGGACCAGCCCGGCGTCGACCTCATCCTGCCGGACTTCTCCCCGATCCTGGACCGGCTCGACGATGTCCAGGCGATCGTGCTCACCCACGGGCACGAGGACCACATCGGGGCCGTGCCGTACCTGCTCGCCCACAAGAACGACATCCCGCTCGTCGGTTCCCAGTTCACCCTGGCGCTGGTCGAGGCGAAGCTGGCCGAGCGGCGGATCGAGCCGTACAGCCTGACGGTACGGGAAGGGCAGACCGAGCGGCTCGGCCCGTTCGAGTGCGAGTTCTTCGCGGTGAACCACTCGATCCCGGACGCGCTCGCGGTCGCCATCCGTACCGGCGCCGGCATCGTCCTGCACACCGGCGACTTCAAGATGGACCAGCTCCCGCTCGACGGGCGACTCACCGACCTCGCCGGCTTCGCCCGCCTCGGGTCGCAGGGCGTGGACCTCCTGCTGTCCGACTCGACCAACGCGGAGATCCCCGGCTTCGTCGCGCCGGAGCGCGAGATCGGGCCGGTACTGGACAGCATCTTCCGGACCGCCCGGAGCCGGATCATCGTGGCGTCGTTCGCCTCCCACGTCCACCGCGTCCAGCAGGTCCTCGACTCGGCCCACGACCACGGCCGCAAGGTGGCTTTCATCGGCCGGTCGATGGTGCGCAACATGGGTATCGCCCGTGACCTCGGCCTGCTGCGCATTCCCGGTGGCCTGGTCGTCGGGCTGGACGAGGCGATGACGCTGCCGCCGGACGGGATCGTGCTGATGTCGACCGGGTCGCAGGGTGAGCCGATGAGCGCGCTGGGCCGGATGGCCACCGGCGACCACCGGCACATCCAGGTCGAGCCGGGCGACACCGTGGTCCTCGCCTCCTCGCTCGTCCCCGGCAACGAGACCGCGGTCTTCCGGGTCATCAACCAGCTCTCCCGGGCCGGCGCCTTCGTGGTGCACAAGGACGTGGCGAAGGTACACGTCTCCGGGCACTCCCCGGCCGGCGAGCTGCTATACATGCTCAACGTGGTGCGGCCGCGCAACTTCATCCCGGTACACGGGGAGTGGCGGCACCTGCGGGCACACGCGCGGCTGGCGGTGGAGTCCGGCGTACCGGCCGACCGGGTGGTGCTCTGCGAGGACGGGGACGTGGTCGACCTCGTCGGGGGGCGGGCCCGGATGGTCGGCCATATCAGGATCCGGTACGTGTACGTCGACGGGCTGGCCGTTGGTGACGTGGGCGAGTCGCTGCTCACCGAGCGGCGGATCCTGGGTGACGGTGGGTTCATCGCGGCCACCGTGGTCGTCGACTCGGTGACCGGCAAGGTGGTCGGGGGCCCGACCGTGTCCGCCAAGGGGTTCTCCGAGGATCCTGCGGTGTTCGACCCGGTCATCCCGCTGGTGACCGAGGCGCTGGACCGCGCCGCCCAGGACGGCATCACCGATCCGCACCAGCTTCAGCAGATCGTCCGGCGTACCGTCGGCCGCTGGGTCAACGACACCTACCGCCGCCGCCCGATGATCGTCCCGAACGTCGTCGAGGTCTGATCAGGCGGAGCGCTTCCCGACGAGACTCGCCGGATCCACCGTCACGGTGACGATCGTGCCGTCCGCGTCGACGACGACCGGCAGCTCGGTCCCGCTACCGGCCGGAGCGATGGTCTGGCGCCACTCCCCGTCCTTGTCGCGCAGCCGGACCACGATCGCCGGCACCGACCCGAAGTGCTCCTTCCGCGCCCGCTGCTCGACCCGCCAGTAGCACGGGATGCCGGCCTCGGCGTACAGCTCGGTCTTGAGCACCCGGTCGGTGACGGCGTTGGACGGCGACACCACCTCCACGATGGTGTGCACCAGGGCCGCCGGAAGCCCTCTCGGGTATTCCGCGACGTCGGTCACCGAGCTGACCAGCAGATCCGGGATCGGGCCGTCGCCGTTGGGCAGCCGCACGGCAGTTTCCGGCAGGATCTCGACGTCTGTCGGGAGCAGGTTGGAGAACAGCAGGATCAGCCGCGTGATGCTTGCGTTGTGCTTTGGAGTCGGTGCGGGTACCACGACGAGGCTTCCTCCAAGCACCTCGAAACGCAGGTCGGTTTCAGGCGGCTCGAAGAGCGTGTCCACGGTGAAAGGCGGACGCCACGGAAACCGGAGTTCCGAGCCCTGGATCTCCACGGGCATGGCCACCATCGCTCACCTCCTCGTCGCCCAGTATGACGCCGCATGACGGTACCGGGGCGGTGTGGCGCGGAGCCAGGACGAGTTCAGAGCCTGTGGATAACCTTGGCGCGCCGGGCGGCGGCGGCCAGCCACGCCCGCCGGATCAGGCCGCTGAACGGCCGGACGACCAGCCAGTACGCGGCGAAGCCGCGCCGGGCCGAGGCGCTGGTGAGCCACACCCGGGTCTCCGTGGACAGGGTGCCGTCGGCGACCCGGAAGTTGATCGCCATCTTCGCCCAGCCGGGCTCGGCGAAGTCCCGGAACTCCGCGGCTGACGAGACCGCGCGCATCCCGCCGCCCGGGGACCAGGGCCGGCCGATGCCGGCATAGACGACCTCGGTGCCGCTGCGGGTCAGTTCGGTGAACCCGGTGCCGGTGAAGTCGGCGAGGACCCGGCGGTCGGGGCTCCGGGACGCCCGGCCGAGCGACCGGATGCCCATGAGTACCCGGAAGAGGGGTACCTCCCGCCAGGTCAGCGCGTCGAGGGCGGCGAGCGTCACGTCGGCGGGGGTACCGACCGGGACGGCGTGCCACTCCCGGTGATGCCACCGCGGAAGCTGCTCGTCCAGGGCGGTCCCGCCGGTAGGTACGCGGACGACCCGCACCCAGAAGGCGTGCGGGCCGCCGCGATGCGTCCTGAACCTCAATCCCGCTCCAACTCTCCGGTGATGACCCGGCTCAGGTCCCGGACGGCGGCGTCGCGCGTACCCAGGGGCGCCAGACCGTACCGGTGCTCGATCGTCGCGAGGATCGAGGTGGTGTCGTGCGAGGCGCGGTCCACCGAGAACCGGCCGGGCAGCTTCGGCGAGACGATCAGCGCCGGGATCCGGGTACCGGGGCCGAACCGGTCCGAGACGCCCCGGCCGGTCGGCGGCGAGACGTGGTCCCACTGCCCGCCGAACTCGTCGTACGTCACGACGATCGCGGTGCTCTTCGCCTGCGGCCCGGACTCGATCGCCTTGATGAGGTCCACGAGGTGGCTGCTGCCGTTGTGCTCGCTGGCGTACCCCGGGTGCTCGTTCTCCTCGCCGATCGGCTTGACGAAGCTGACCGGCTTGAGGTGCCCGCTCTTCGCCGCCGCGACGAACTCCACCTCGTCGCGCAGGTGCGCCCGCCCGGGCGTGCCGGGCGCGTAGTTGGCGAAGTAGTTGAACGGCTGGTGGTGGAACTGGAACAGCTTGTCCGGGCAGTTCGGGTACACCGAGGTCGCGATGTGCTGCGGGTCGGTGCAGGTGCCCGGGGTGGTGCCGTTGGTCCAGCCGGCCCCGCCGACGTTGCCGGCGGCGTTGTCCCAGCCGCCGGAGTACCAGGCCCAGTCCACGCCCTTGGCGGTCAGCCGGTCACCGATGGTCGGTGCGGTCTGCAGCGGTAGCTGCCGGACCGCCGGGGTACCGGGTGCGAACGGCTGTACCGCCGGCTGGATCGTGTTGACCGCGAAGTCGCCGCAGACGGTCCCGGCCGGTGGCGTCGGCGCGCCCGCCGGCACCTTGCAGGAGCCGTCCGCGTTGGCGGCCTGGGTGAGCGCCAGGTCCTTGAGGCCGGTGCTCGGGTGCAGGGGGTAGTTGGCCGGGCTCCCGTCGGCGCCGACGATCGAGTGCAGGTCGGCCGCGCTGCCGTCGGACACCGCGCCGGGCCAGGTCGGCGTCGCCGCCGCGATCAGCCACTGGTGGTTGAGGAACGACCCACCGAACGCGGCCTGGAAGAAGTTGTCCGCGATGGCGTACCGGGGCGAGCCCTTGCTGTGCAGGTAGGTGTAGATCGGCAGCGCCCGGGTGTCGTACCGGCCCATGGTCAGGCCGACCGCGTCGCTCCCGGTCACGTACCGGTCCATGGCCCCGCCGTGGATCTGGTACGGCTCCTGGTAGAACCGGTGCACCAGGTCCGCGGTGCAGCCGCCGGGCAGCGCGCCGGGCGAGTCCTTGAGCACGCCGTGCGCGGCGAACACGCCCGGAGCCGGGCAGGTCTTGTCGGTCGGCTTGATGTAGTCGTCGATGAGGAACGGCCGGTTGGGGAAGGCGGAGTCGACCGTGACCGCGCCGACCGTCCCGTGGCAGGTGGCCGGCAGCGGCGTCGGCGAGGCGAGGTTCACGTCGTTCTGTGGCAGGCAGGGCAGCGGGGTGCCGTCGACCGCCCGCTGGGTGACGTGACCGGAGCCCGATGCGCGGTGGATCCCGTTGACCCCCTCCCAGCCGCCGAAGAGGTTGTCGAAGCTGTGGTTCTCCTCGTAGATGACCACGATCTGCTTGATGCCGTCGAGCCCGTCGTGATCGCCGTGCGCGGCGGCCGGCCCCGACGCGAACGCCAGGCCGAGCGCGACGGCCGCGCCGATCACGACCGGACGGCGCGGTGAGTGGATACCGGGAATCACCGGGAACCTCCGAGGTGGGATGCCGACAACGTGATCGACTCTAGTCGCCCTTCACGTGCGGAGGTACCGGCGGCGAGCCTGCCGCAGATGAACATCATCCGCCGTTACCGTGGCGGGATGGCGGGCCGCACCTCTTCGGCGAGCCGGCGCCGAGGTGCGCGCCGGCCGGCTGCACGCGGCGGCGGCCCGCTCGACGTGCTCGGCCGGCTGCTCGCGCTGCTCTGGATGGGCCTCGCGCACGGCGTCGGTTGGCTGGTCCGCGCGGTGGGCCGGCGTGCCGCCGACGCCAGGGATCTCGATCCGGAGCACCGCCGCGACGGCGCCGGCCTGCTCGTCCTGGGCATCGCGGTGCTGCTCGCGGCGGGGGTCTGGTTCGGCGCGGGGGGCGCCTTCGGCAGCTACGTCGCGCTGGTGCTGCGGCTGTTCATCGGCCGGCTCTCGGCCGTGCTGCCGGTGCTGCTCCTGGTCGGCGCGGTCCGGCTGATGCGCACGCCGGTGGAGCCCGAGCACCGGGGGCGGGGGGTGGTCGGCTGGAGCGCCCTGTTCATCGGCGCGGCCGGGCTGCTGCACCTGATCGGCGAACCGGTCGGCCCGACCGGGCTGGAGCGCGCGGGCGGGCTGCTCGGCGAGGTCAGCGGCGGGCTGCTCGCCCAGGCGGTGACCGGGTGGGTGGCCGCCCCGCTGCTGGTGCTGGTGGCGCTGTTCGGGGTGCTCGTGGTGACCGCGACGCCGATCAACCGGATCCCGCAGCGGCTGGCGCAGGTCCGTGACATGGCCTTCGGCCGGGTGGGCGCGCATCCGGCAGTGGAGGAGGCCGAGGAAGAGGAGGCCGAGGAGCCGGTCCGGGTCCGCCGTGGCCCGGCCCGCCGGCGCCAGGCCGCGCTGGCCGAGGCCGAGCCCGCGGAGGAGCCGGCCGAGGCCGAGGTGGTACCCCCGCCACGCGCGCCGAGGCGCCCACGCAAGCCGCTCGCGCCGCCGGAGCACACGCCGCTGCCGACCCGTGCCGAACAGCTCGCGCTGACCGACGCCGACTACAAGCTGCCGCCCCCGCACCTGCTCGCGGCCGGCGACGCGCCCCGGTCGCGCAGCCGCGCCAACGACGAGGTCATCGCGGCGCTGCGCGGCGTGTTCGAGCAGTTCGACGTGGACGCGGCCGTGGCCGGGTTCACCCGGGGGCCGACGGTGACCCGGTACGAGATCGAGATCGGGCTGGGGGTGAAGGTCGAGCGGATCACCCAGCTCTCCCGCAACATCGCGTACGCGGTGAAGTCACCCGACGTGCGGATCATCTCCCCGATCCCGGGCAAGAGCGCGGTGGGTGTGGAGATCCCGAACACCGACCGGGAGAACGTGGCGCTCGGCGACGTGCTGCGGTCGCGGGCCGCCACCAGCGACCACCATCCGCTGGTGGTCGCGCTCGGCAAGGACATCGAGGGCGGGTACGTGGTCGCCAACCTGGCCCGGATGCCGCACATCCTCATCGCGGGCGCCACCGGCGCCGGCAAGGCCCTGGCCTTGGACACGCCGATTCCCGGCCCACGTGGGTGGTCCACCATGGGTGAACTCAAGGTTGGCGATCAGGTGTTCGACGAGCGCGGCCGGACATGCAGCGTCATCGCCGCCACCCCCGTGATGCACGGACGACCCTGCTACGAGGTCCAGTTCTCGGACGGCACGGTCATCGTCGCCGATGCGCAGCATCAATGGCGGACCACGACACGAGCTGGTCGGACTCAGCGCAGGCACCGATGGAAGAACGGATCGTACTGGTCCGAGAGCGATGTTGCGGTTGTCGCCGAGCGAACCGAGGCCGTTCTTGCTGAGCCCGACGGCCGCGTGTCGACGGCTGAGGTTATCGCTGACCTTGGTGAGCAGTTCCGGAACGTGCTGTACACGGTGGTCCGCGAGCTTCCGAAGCAGGGATGTCTCGCCCGCACGGCGTACCACCGCGGCGGACGTGAAGTGGCGCGTTTCGTCCAGACGTACTCCCGCCACCGGGTCTACCAAGCTCTGTGGGAGCGGGTGGCGGCGCCAGGCCGATCGGGTGGACGGCGGGTCTTCGACGACATGCCGGTCACGACGGCCGAGATCGCAGCCTCGCTCCGTGTTGCGGGTCGCAGCGGCACGTGGACCAACCATGCGGTTCCCGTGTGCGGCCCGCTGATCTACCCGGAGCGGGATCTCCCGATCGAGCCGTACACGTTTGGCTGCTGGTTGGGTGACGGCTCGACCGGACGGGCCGCTCTGACCTGCGCAGACGAGGAGATTCTCGACAACATCCAGCTTGAGGGGTACGTCGTCACCAAACACCCCCGTGGCCGGATCCAGTACACGATCTCGAACGCTCCGGAACGCGAGCGCCGGATCGCCGAGGCGCTCAAGCTTGCCGCCGAGGGTGTCAGCCTGACTACCGCGGCCAGGCATGTCGGCGTGGGCCTGTCCGCCGTACTTCGCGCGGCGGCAGGTCGGTTTCCAGTTGGCCGCACGTGCCGCACGGTACCGACCACGCCTCCTCGTGAGCGCTACAAGACAATGCGGGAACTGTTCCGCGAGATCGGTACCAAGCACATCCCGGACGCCTACCTGCGGGCGTCCGAATCGCAGCGTCGAGCCCTCCTCGCCGGCCTACTGGACACCGACGGCACTGTCTCCAAAAAGGGTGGGGTTCAGTTCGCGGTCACGAACGAGGCGCTGGCCCGGGGAACCCTGGAACTGATCCTCGGCCTGGGCTACCAGGCCACATTGCGGACGAGGACGGTCAAGGGACGCGACGAGCGAAGCTCCACCTGCTATCTGATCAACTTCACGCCGGGCGACAAGGTTTTCCGGTTGACGCGGAAGCTGAGCCGGCAGGTGACGGTCACTCGCCAGACCACGTCGCTGCGCTACATCGTCGACGTGCGGCCGGTCCCGCCGGTACCGGTCCGATGCATCGAGGTGGATAGCCCCAGCCACCTGTACCTGGCCAGTCGTTCCTGCATTCCCACGCACAACTCGAGTTGCCTCAATTCGTTGTTGGTCTCGCTGCTCACCCGGGCCACGCCGGACGAGGTACGGCTGCTGCTGGTCGACCCCAAGCGGGTGGAGATGACCGGGTACGAGGGCATCCCGCATCTCGTGACGCCGATCGTCACCAACCCGAAGAAGGCCGCCGACGCGCTGGACTGGGTCGTCCGCGAGATGGACATGCGGTACGACGACCTGGCCGCGCACGGGGTCCGGCACATCGACGACTTCAACAAGAAGGTCCGGTCCGGGCTGATCCAGGCGCCGCCGGGCAGCGAGCGCGTCATCCGCCCGTACCCCTATCTGGTGGTCGTCGTCGACGAGCTGGCCGACCTGATGATGGTCGCCCCCCGCGACGTCGAGGACGCGGTGGTCCGGATCACCCAGCTCGCCCGCGCCGCCGGCATCCACCTGGTACTCGCGACGCAGCGCCCCTCGGTCGACGTCGTCACCGGCCTGATCAAGGCGAACGTACCGTCCCGGCTCGCCTTCGCCACGTCGAGTCTGGCCGACTCCCGGGTGATCCTCGACCAGCCCGGCGCGGAGAAGCTGGTCGGCCGCGGTGACGGGCTGTTCCTGCCGATGGGCGCGTCCAAACCGGTCCGCATCCAGGGCGCCTGGGTGAGCGAGCCGGAGATCGCCGACGTCGTGAAGTTCTGCAAGGATCAGCGCGAACCGGAGTTCCGACCGGACGTGCTGACCCCGGCGCAGGACGGCACGAAGAAGGTCGACGAGGACATCGGCGACGACCTGGACCTGTTGCTGCAGGCGGTGGAGCTGGTGGTGACCAGCCAGTTCGGCTCGACGTCGATGTTGCAGCGCAAGCTGCGGGTCGGGTTCGCCAAGGCCGGCCGGCTGATGGACCTGATGGAGACGCGCGGGGTGGTCGGACCGAGCGAGGGCTCCAAGGCCCGCGACGTCCTGGTCAAGCCGGACGAGCTGGAGAAGGTCCTCGCCGGGCTGCGCGGCTCCGGCGACTGACTACGATTTCGGGGTGTCCGCCATCGACACCTCCCCGCACGGCATCGAGCCCGGGGTCCGGGTCAGCACCTTGGAGCTGTTCTTCGACCTGGTCTTCGTGTTCACCGTCACCCAGCTCACCGCGGCACTGGCCGGGAACCTGACGGTACCGGCGGCGTTGCGGGTGATGCTCATGCTCGGCGTGATCCTGTGGATGTACGGCGGGTACGCCTGGCTGACCAACGCGGTCGCGCCGACCGACGAGTGGCGGCGGGCACTGCTGTTCGTCGGGATGGCCGGCTTCCTCGCGATCGCGCTGGCCATCCCCGGCGCGCTCGGCCCGGACGGCTGGGCCTTCGGGGTCGGGTACTTCGTGGTGAACCTCGTGCACAGCGGCCTGTTCATCAAGGCCGGCGGGCGGGAGGCGGCCCGGGCGATGGGCCGGCTCGGGCCGCTCAACCTGCTCTCGGCCGGGCTGGTACTGGCCGGCGGGTTCCTGCCGGGCGGGTGGCGCGAGGCGGCCTGGTGTGCGGCGCTGGCGGTGATGATCGCGTCGCCGTACATCCACCGGATCGAAGGCTTCACGATCTCCCCGGCGCACTTCGTCGAGCGCCACGGGCTCGTCGTGATCATCGCGCTGGGCGAGTCGGTGGTGGCGGTCGGCGCCGGAGCCGCCGGGCTGCCGCTCACTCCGAGCCTGATCGGGGTGGCCGTGGTCGGGCTCGGCATCGCGTACTGCCTGTGGTGGGTGTACTTCGGCGGCGACGACACCCGGGCCGAGGAGGCGCTGGCGGCGGTACCGCAGGAGCGGCGGGCCCGGGTGGCCATGGCGGCGTACGGGTACGCGCACTACCCGATCCTGCTCGGCATCGTCGTGCTCGCGGCCGGGGTGAAGAAGGCGATGGGGTACGCCTTCGAGCCGCTGCACCTGCCGCAGGCGCTGGCGCTGGGCGGGGGCGTGGCGCTGTTCCTGCTCGGCGACCTCGCGTTCCGCCACGCCCTGCGCATCGGCCGGCCCTGGTACCGGCTGGTCGCCGCCGGGCTGGCGCTGGCCACGGTACCGCTGGGTCCGGTCCTGACGGCCGTGCAGCTCGTGGTGCTGCTCCTGGTGCTCGTGGGCCTGCGGGTGGCCGAAGCCCGGGCGACCGGCGCCCCCCGTGTCGTACCGGCCCGGTAACCTCGGGGAGTGTCCAGTCCCGACCGCCGCGTAGCGCTGCTCACCCTCGGCTGCGCCCGCAACGAGGTCGACTCCGAGGAGCTGGCCGCGCGGCTGACCGCCGACGGCTGGCGGGTGACCACCGACGGCGAGGCGGCCGACCTGGTGGTCGTCAACACCTGCGGGTTCGTGGACAAGGCCAAGGCCGACTCGATCGAGACGGTGATGGCGGCGGCCGGTACCGGCGCGACCGTGGTGGCGACCGGGTGCCTGGCCGAGCGGTACGGCAAGGAGCTGGCCGACCTGCTGCCCGAGGCGACCGCGGTGCTCGGTTTCGACCACTACCCCGACATCTCCGCCCGGCTGGCCCAGGTCGCCGCCGGTGAGCGGATCGAGCCGCACGTCCCCCGTGACCGGCGCACGCTGCTGCCGCTGACCCCGGTGGAGCGGCGTGGCACCGATGTGGTGGTCCCCGGCCACCCGGTGGTCGACGCGGCCACCCCGGCGCACCTGCGCGGGGTGCTGCGCCAGCGGCTGACGAAGGGTCCGGTGGCCCCGCTCAAGCTGGCCAGCGGCTGCGACCGGCGGTGCGCGTTCTGCGCGATCCCGTCCTTCCGGGGGGCGTTCGTGTCGCGGACGCCCGAGGAGGTTCTGGCCGAGGCCGGGTGGCTGGCCCGCGACGGGGTTCGTGAGCTGGTACTGGTCAGCGAGAACTCCACCTCGTACGGCAAGGACCTCGGCGACCCGCGGTTGCTGGACAAGCTCCTGCCGCAGCTCGCGGCGGTCGACGGCATCGTCCGGGTGCGGGTCTCCTATCTCCAGCCGGCCGAGGTCCGGCCCGGCCTCATCGAGGTGATCGCGACGACGCCGGGCGTGGCGCCGTACTTCGACCTGTCGTTCCAGCACGCCGCCGAACCGGTGCTGCGCCGGATGCGCCGGTTCGGGTCGACCGGACGGTTCCTGGAGTTGCTGGATGCGGTACGCGCGCTGGCTCCCGACGCGGGGGCCCGCAGCAACGTGATCCTCGGGTTCCCCGGGGAGACCCGGAGTGACGTCGCCGAGTTGGAGCGCTTTCTCACCGAGGCGCGGCTGGACGCGATCGGGGTCTTCGAGTACAGCGACGAGGAGGGCACCGAGGCGGCCACGCTGCCGGACAAGGTCCGGCCGCCGACCGTGCGCCGCCGGGCCGGGCGGATCAGCTACCTCGCCGACGAGCTGTGCGCGCAGCGGGCGGAGGAGCGGCTGGGCTCGACGGTCGAGGTACTCGTCGAGACCGTCGACGCCGACGGGGCCGAGGGGCGGGCCGCGCACCAGGCGCCGGAGGTGGACGGCTCCACCACGCTCGTCGGCGCGGTGGCCGGCCTGCGGCCGGGCGACCTGGTCCCGGCGCGGGTGATCGGCACCGAAGGCGTGGATCTGATCGCCGAACCGGTGCCGACATGACCACCCAGCCGGACCCCGCACTGGGCGCGGCCCGGCATCCGGCTCCGGTCCTGAACATCGCGAACGGGCTGACCGCGCTGCGCCTGGCGCTGGTACCGGTGTTCTTCGCGCTGACGGTGGCGTCCCGCATGGTCCATCCCGGACTGCGGATGGCGGCGACGATCGTGTTCGTGGTCGCGTCGCTCACCGACTTCGTCGACGGCTGGGTCGCCCGCAGCCTGGGCCTGGTGACCACGTTCGGCCAGGTCGCCGACCCGATCGCCGACAAGGCGCTGACCGGCACGGCGCTGGTGCTGCTGTCGTGGTACGGGCGGCTGCCCTGGTGGGTCACCGTGGTGATCCTGGTCCGCGAGGTGGGCGTCACCCTGCTGCGGTTCGGCGTGATCCGGCGCGAGGTGATCCCGGCCAGCCGGGGCGGGAAGGCCAAGACCGCGCTGCAGATCCTGGCGATCTCGTGGTACCTGTGGCCGTTCCCGCTCTGGCTGAACGACGTCGGTGCCACGATCATGCTGGCCGCAGTGGTGGTGACCGTGGTGACCGGGGTGGATTACGTGGTCCGGGCGTTTCGGCGGCGCCGTGCCTGGACGTCGACCCGTGGCGGCTGACGCGAACCGGGCAGCGGGGGCGCTGGCGCTGCTCAGGGCACGAGGGCAGACCCTGGCGGTGGCGGAGTCGCTGACCGGGGGGCTGCTCTCCGCGACGATCGTGGACGTACCGGGGGCGAGCCGCGCCTTCCGGGGCGGGCTCGTGGTGTACGCCACTGATCTGAAGACGACGCTGGCCGGGGTACCTCCGGAACTCCTGGACGCGCACGGACCGGTGCATCCCGACGTGGCCGGTGCGCTGGCCGCCGGAGCGCGGCGGCGGTGCACCGCCGACTGGGGCCTGGCCACCACGGGCGTCGCGGGTCCGGATCCGCAGGCCGGCCAGCCGGTCGGCACCGTCTACCTGGGCCTGGCCGGCCCGGCGGGGCTCGGCATGGTGCGCCGCCTGGCGCTCTCCGGCGACCGGGCCGACATCCGGCAAGGCGCCGTGGCCGCGGCGCTCGACCTGCTCACCGGCGCGCTCCGGGAGCAGGGGTGAGGCGGGGAATGTGGCGGAATCGAGACGGGTTGTGGTCCGCATACCCGGCCGGTGGCGGTGTGCGCGCTGGTTCCGACCGGGTACCGTGACGGGATAGCCGAAGCATGCAAGGGGGTGCGCGACATGGTCCTGCTCCGTCGAGTGATCGGTGACGCACTGCGGTCCCGCCGTCAGGCCCAGCACCGCACCCTGCGTGAGGTGTCCACGGCGGCGAACGTCAGCCTCGGTTACCTGTCCGAGATCGAACGCGGACAGAAGGAGGCCTCCAGCGAGCTGCTGGCGGCGATCTGTGACGCCCTCGGTGCCCGCCTGTCCGAGCTGTTGCGCGAGGTCAGCTCCACGGTGGCCAGCGCCGAGCAGGTCGACGGGGTCCTGGCGCCGGTGTCGGCCCCACCGGCCGAGGGGGAGCCGAGCGTGCAGACCACGGTGGACGGCGACGTGTCGGTGACCGTCCACCAGGACAGCCCGCTCACCGCCACGCTGCGGGCCACCCGCAAGCTGCGGGCCCGCGGGGAGGACGTGCTCTCCGCGGCCTGATCCGCACCGGGCATCGGGTGTCTCCCCAGATTGGCGTATCGTCGCAGACGGGCGCAGGGCACCGCACGGACGTGGCGGGGATTCGCATCCTCCTGTCACCATGGACGGACGACCTGCACACCGATGGCCGCAGAGAGGACCGAGGCAGAGATGGCGAACCCGTTCGTCAAGGGCTGGCGCTACCTGATGGCGCTGTTCGGCGCCAAGATCGATGAGTACGCCGACCCCAAGGTGCAGATCCAGCAGGCGATCGAGGACGCCCAGCGGCAGCACCAGGCGCTCGTCCAGCAGGCGGCCGCGGTCATCGGCAACCAGCGCCAGCTGGAGATGAAGCTGTCGCGGACGATGGACGAGGTACAGAAGTTGCAGTCCTCGGCGCGGCAGGCGCTGGTCCTCGCGGACAAGTCGCGGGCGGCCGGCAACGCGGAGGAGGCGCAGCGGTACGAGAACACCGCGCAGACCTTCGCCACCCAGCTCGTCGCGAGCGAGCAGTCGATGGAGGACCTCAAGACCCTGCACGACCAGGCGCTGTCCGCCGCCGGGCAGGCCCGCAAGGCGGTGGAGAACAACTCGCACCTGCTCCAGCAGAAGCTCGCCGAGCGGACCAAGCTGCTCAGCCAGCTCGAACAGGCCAAGATGCAGGAGACCGTGGCGCGGTCGCTGGAGTCGATGTCCTCGCTCGCCGCTCCGGGTAACACGCCGTCGCTGGACGAGGTCCGGGAGAAGATCGAGCGGCGGTACGCCACCGCGATGGGCCGCGCCGAGCTGGCCTCGAACTCGGTCGAGGGCCGGATGCTCGAAGTGCAGAAGTCCACGCTGGACATGGCCGGCGCGTCCCGGCTGGAGCAGATCCGGGCCAGCATGGCCGGCGAGCAGCTCGCCGCCGCCCCGGCCAAGCCGGCGGTGGAGGCAGCCCCGGCTGCCGCCCCGGCGGACACCGACGCCACCCAGCCGGACGCGAGCGTGTCCCGGCTGGACGAGATCCGGGCGAGCCTGGGCCGCGACAAGACCGGCCCACAGGCGGCCGGCTGACCGACGGGCACGGCGATGGACGAGCGGGCGCGCCACTTCCGCAAGCTGCGGCGGTTGCGCCGCTCGGCCCGGCGGTGGAGTCTCTACGCCGGCACCGTCGCCGGGGCGAGTGCGGTGCTCGTCCCGTACGCCGGGCTGGGCTGGCCGGACGCGATCTGGGCGGCGCTGACCGGGGGTACCGCCGCGTTGACCTTCTGGCGGTGGGTCGACTACCGGGAGTTGGCCGCGCAGCCGGCGCCACCGGCCCTTCCGGCTGGCCTGCCGCTGGTCCGGACCCGGTTCGAGGCGCTGGTCGCCAAGCTGCCCGCCGGCCGCACCGCGCTCGCGGAGCTGCGCCGGATGGA
>JBKPCQ010000389.1:0-23339 GCA_046727455.1 Actinomycetota bacterium
GGCCGGCGTCGGGCACGTGGACCCGGTGGTCTCCGGGCGTACCCGACCCGACGACGCAGCGCTCGGCGGCCTGCTCCCCACCGACGAGGGCCGGCCCCGGGCCACCGCGGCCGCCGACGCGGTGACCCGGACGGCCCCGGCGACGGCCGTCCGGCCGCTGCGCGACGGCACCGCGACGTTCGTGGTGCAGGTCGGCTCGTCCCGGCCGGCCAGCCTCGCCGCGCTCACCTACGCCCGGCTGCGGGTACCCCACCTCGCGGTCGAGGTGCGCGACGGCGTCGTGGTCGTCGGACCGCTGGTACCGCCGGCCGGCTCGCCCTGCCTCAACTGCCTCGACATGCACCGGCAAGACCGGGATCCAGCGTGGCCGGCGCTCGTAGCCCAGCTCTCGACCGGCCCGGAGACCGTGCCGCCCTGCGCGGCGACCACCCTGCTCACCGCGACCGGCTACGCCGCCGACGAGGTCCTGACCTTCCTCGACGGCGGCGCGCCACAGACCCTCGGTACCACCATCGAGATCTCCGGCCCCGGCCGGGAACGTCGCCAGTCCTGGTCCGCGCACCCGCGCTGCGGGTGCGCGGCGCGTCGACGCCCACGTGCTATTCAGCCGAATGAGGTTCAATGATCGGGTGACCGACATTCCGCGCCGCGCCGTGACCCGTACCGCCCGTCTGGCCGCGCTGCCGCTGGGATTCGCCGGACGGGCGGCGCTGGGGCTGGGCAAGCGGGTCACCGGGAAGGCCGCCGAGGTGATCTCCGCCGACGTGCAGCAGCGCACCGCCGAGCACCTGTTCAGCGTGTTGGGGCAGCTCAAGGGCGGGGCGATGAAGTTCGGCCAGGCTCTGTCGGTCTTCGAGGCGGCGCTGCCTGAGGAGCTGGCCGGCCCGTACCGGCAGGCGCTGACCCGGCTCCAGGAGGCCGCTCCGCCGTTGCCGGCCGCGACCGTGCACAAGGTGCTGGCCACCGAGCTGGGCCCCGCGTGGCGGAAATACTTCAGCGAGTTCGACGACCGGCCCGCCGCCGCGGCGAGCATCGGACAGGTCCACCGGGCGGTGTGGAAGAAGGGCCGGCACGGGGTACCGGCCGCGGTCAAGGTGCAGTACCCGCGTGCGGGCGACGCATTGCTCAGTGACCTGACCCAGCTCTCCCGGCTGGCCGGACTGTTCCGGGTGCTCCAGCCCGGGCTGGACATCAAGCCGCTGCTGGCCGAGCTGCGCAAGCGGATCACCGAGGAGCTGGACTACGAGCTGGAAGCGTCGGCGCAGCGCGCCTTCGCCGAGGCGTACGCCGACGACGACGAGATCTTCGTACCGTCCGTGCTCGGCGCCGCGCCCCGGGTCCTGGTGACCGCCTGGACCGACGGCGACCCGCTGTCCCGGGTGATCGCCAGCGGCACCACGGCCGAGCGGGATCTCGCCGGCCTGCGCCTGTCCACCCTGCACTTCTCCGCGCCGGCCCGGGTCGGCCTGCTGCACGCCGACCCGCATCCGGGCAACTTCCGGATGCTGCCCGACGGGCGGCTCTGCGTGCTCGACTTCGGTGCGGTCGCCCGGCTCCCCCAGGGCCTTCCGGAGCCGATCGGCCGGCTGACCCGGCTCGCCCTGGCCGGCGAGGCCGGTGCGGTACTGGACGGCCTGCGGGACGAGGGCTTCGTGAAGCCCGACGTGGAGGTCGACGCGGACGGGGTACTGCGCTATGTGCGCCCGATGCTGGAGCCGATCTCGGCGCCGGAGTTCCGGTTCACCCGGGCCTGGCTGCGCGCCGAGGCGGCCCGCGTGGCGAACCCGCGCAGCCCCGCCTTCCAGCTCGGCAAGAACCTCAACCTGCCGCCGGCGTACCTGCTCATCCACCGGGTGACCCTCGGGTCGATCGGGGTGCTGTGCCAACTGGAGGCGAAGGCCGCGTACCGGTCCGTGGTGGAGCGCTGGCTGCCCGGCTTCGCCGACGACGACGCCGACGACCAGGCCGCCTGACGACCCGGGGAGCCGCCTGACGACCCGGGGAAAGGACGGCCGCCCCGGCGGGGAGCCGGGGCGGCCGAGTCAGGTCCGGTATCAGAAGGTGTCGCCCGACAGGCGGGATTGCTTACGCCGAACGTTCATGGCGATCTGGCGGGCGGGTCGGAAAGCCTCAGAAGTGGTGTCCTGAGGCTTGCGCATTCGCGCCCGGCTCAGGGCTTCGTTGATGAGTTGCAGGCCGCTGGTCATGGTGGTGAAGCTCCTCGGTCGGTCGGTTCCGGTCGGTACGGCAGTTGGCCGGGTCTGCTTGCGGATGGCGGGGGCATGGTTGGTCTTCATGTCAGGCCGCCGCTCGGATCTGGGCCGCGACACGGTCCGCGACCTGGGTCCGGAGCACCTCGTCCCGGGCGACGTCCTCCTTGCGCGGACGACCCCGCGGCCGCTTACGCGGAACGACGGCGCCACGCTCGAAGATCTCGCCACCCCAGACGCCCCAGGGCTCGGCCCGCTCGATGGCGCCCGCCAGGCACTCGATCCGGACGGGGCAGTCGCCGCACAGCGACTTGGCCAGTTCCAGCTCGGCGGGGGAGTCGGCGAACCACAGGTCGGGGTCGAAACGGCGGCAAGGCAGGTCCACGCCTACCTCGACGCTCACGTCGGGTGCCAACACCAAGCTCATCTCCCGGTCACCTCTCTTTCTCTCTCGTCGTCGGCACGTGATGGCGTGCAATAACTAAGGCCGCGGATCCCGGTTTGCGGGTTCCGCGGCCTCGAGGTGAGCCGGCAGGTCTTGGTTAGACCGGCCTTCCTCGAGGTGGAACACCGCTGGCCTGGGTTACTCCGGAACCCTTAGCCGTGCGCCCGATAAGACCCCGGAACTGGAGCTGGGCATCCTGGAGCTGGACAGACTGGTACCGCATGGACAGGTGGTTGAACGCGACCGGGCTGAACACCAGACGCGACCGGGACACCGGTACGCCCGGAACCGCCAGGCGGCCCACGCTGGGGGCGTGGGCGTGAGCGCAGGCAGCGGTGAACGCCGACGGTCGCTCGTTGAGATGGGTGATCCTCATCGGGTCCACCCCCTTCCTGTGCTCGGTTGGGAGCCGTTTGCTGGGCAGCCGGATTGCTCGTGCTGCGAAGGTGTGCCGCCAGGCTATGCCTGGCGCCCCAAGGGGGCAAACGAATTACGGCTCCGCTGTGGAAGTTTTTTCTGGTGCTAGATCGTCGACGGCGGCCCCACCCACCAGGGCAAGCACCGCGTCCCCGTACAAGGCGAGTTTACGCGGTCCGATGCCGGCTATCTGCCCCAGTTCCTCGGTTCTGCCAGGTCGTCTTTCAGCCAGTGCGGTGAGGGTCGCATCGGTGAAAACCACGTATGCCGGGACCTTCTGGGCGGTCGCCACCCGGATCCGCCACTCCCGCAACCGCTCGAACAGTTCCTCGTCGAGGTCCGAAGGGCAGTCCGGGCACCGGCCCAGCTTGCGGTCCGCACCGGACAGCAGCGCGGCGCCGCAGACCCGGCAGGACACCAGGACGGTACGCCGGGTGCCGCGCTCCTTGGCCTTCCCCGGACGGTTCCGGGCCGGGCCGGCCTCCGCCACCGGTAGGAAACGGCTGGGCCGGCGGGACCGGCCGCCCGGTGAGCGGGCCGTGGCATAGGACAGCCACAGCCATTGACGGGCCCGGGTGATGCCGACGTAGAGCAGGCGCCGCTCCTCCTCCAGGGCCTCGGGTGTCTTCGCGTACGCGGTGGGCAGCGTGCCCTCGGCCAGCCCGACGAGGAACACCGCGTCCCACTCCAACCCCTTGGCCGAGTGCAGGGACGCCAGCGTGACGCCCTCGACGGTCGGCGCGTGCTGGAGCGCGGCACGGCGGGTCAGCTCGGCACCGAAGTCTTCGAGCGAACCGGCGGATACCTCACCGGTCAGCGCGACGAGCGCCTGCAGCGCCTCCCAGCGCTCGCGAGCCGCGCCCCCGGCGGGTGCCTCGTCCGGCCGCCAGCCGACCGACTCCAGCGCGAGGACCACCGCGTCACGGACCGGTACGTCCGGCGGTATCGATTTCGCCTGGCCCCGGATCGCGACCATCGCCTGGCGTACCTCGGCCCGTTCGAAGAAGCGCTCCGCGCCCTGGACGACGGTCGGTACCCCGGCCTCGGCCAGCGCCTCCTCGTAGCTCTCCGACTGGGCGTTGGTGCGGAAGAGCACCGCGATCTCCCGGGCCGGGGTGCCGGCGGCGATCAGCTCGGCGCAGCGCGCCGCCACCGCCGCGGCCTCGGACGGCTCGTCGGGGAACATCCGGATCTCCGGCTCGGGTCCGGACGGGCGCTGCCCGTGCAGTTCGAGCCGCAGCCGGGCCTCGGCGCCCCGGGCCTGCCGGATGATCGCGTTCGCCAGGCCCACCACCTGGGGCGTGGACCGGTAGTCCTTCACCAGCCGGACCACCGTGGCACCGCGCAGCCGGCGCGGGAACTCCAGCAGGTGGGCCGAGGACGCTCCGGTGAACGAGTAGATGGTCTGGCTGGCGTCGCCGACCACGGTCAGGTCGCCCCGTCCACCCAGCCACGCCTCCAGCAGCCGCTGCTGCAAGGGGTTGACGTCCTGGTACTCGTCGACGGTGAAGTGGCGGTACTGGGCGCGGATCTGCTCGGCGACGTCGGCGTGGTCCTCCACCGCCCAGCACGCCGCGCGCAGCAGATCCTCGAAGTCCATGACCTGGTGGTCGCGCTTGACGCGCTCGTAGGCGGCGTAGACCTCGGCCACCTTGACCGGCTCGAACGGCGTGTCGCGGGCCGCCTTGGTGGCCGCGATCTCGTACTCCCCCGGCTCGACCAGCGACGACTTGGCCCACTCGATCTCGGCGGCCAGGTCACGCGCGGTGGTGCGGTCGGCGCGCAGGCCGCTGCGGGCGGCGGCGAGCGTGACCAGGCGGGCCTTGCTCTCGATCAGCTCCGGCATCGCCCGGCCGCCGAGCAGCCGGGGTGCGAAGAAGCGCACCTGCCGCAGCGCGGCCGCGTGGAACGTGCGGGCCTGGACTCCCTCGACGCCCAGGGCGGCGAGGCGGGCGCGGAGCTGCGCCGCGGCCCGGGCGGTGAAGGTGACCGCGAGAACGTGCCGGCCGGCGATCTCACCGGTGAGCGCGCGGTAGGCGATGCGGTGGGTGATCGCCCGGGTCTTGCCGGTACCGGCGCCGGCCAGGATGCAGACCGGACCCGCCGGAGCGGTGACCGCCGCGCGCTGCTCCTCGTCGAGCCCGGCCAGTACCCGCTCCACGGTGTCGATCGCCACAGCTAGGAATCATGTCAGCTTGGTACGACGTTCTGCGGGTACGTGGAGCCTGTGTTGACGATGTACTCGACCACCTGGTGCGGCTACTGCCACCGGCTGCGCAGCCAACTGGACCGCGAAGGCATCGGGTACCGCGTCGTGGACATCGAGCGCGACCCGGCGGCGGCCGACTTCGTGATGAGCGTCAACGGGGGGAACCAGACCGTCCCGACGGTCCGGTTCACCGACGGGTCAACTCTGACGAATCCGACAATCGTCCAGCTCAGGCACCATCTGGAGACCGTACGAATGGCTGATTCTTCTGAGAGCCATTGAGTTGATCTGAACTCCCGGTGAACATGGCACCTGACCTGCTGCTTGGCGCAGGAAGGTCCCTTCCCCGGAGTAATGATGCGCTATCTGATCGTGCGTACCGAGGTCCGCGAGCCGGGCCTCGACGGCCCCTCGCAGCCGCGGGATGAACGCCGCTGCCCGGAGACCCGGCGGCAGGTAGCCAGCGCGGCCGACCGGGACGCGGCACTGCGCCTGGCCCGGGCGCTCGCCGCGTGCGGTGCGGTACGCGCGGGCCGGCAGCGGGTGAAGGTGATCAGACTCGGTTTCTGACCGGGTCGTCAGGCGCGACCCGCAACCCACTCGGTGATCAGGAAGTGGGCGATCGACGAGCCCATGGGCAGTCCGAAGTCCGCCCGGTCGCCGGCCAGCACGTCGCCGATCTCGGCCCGGGTGAACCAGCGCGCTTCGGAGATCTCCGTCCGGTCCGGGGTCAGTGGCCGGCCCGGGTCGGCCCGGGCGGTGAAGCCGAGCATCAGCGAGCCCGGGTACGGCCACGCCTGGCTGCCCAGGTACCGCAGATCGTGGACGGTGACCCCGACCTCCTCCGCAACCTCGCGGACCACGGCTGACTCAGCCGACTCGCCGGCCTCGACGAAGCCGGCGAAACACGAGTACCGGCGCACCCAGCCGGGGCTCGTCCAGGCGGCGTTGTGCCCGAGCAGGCAGTGGCCGTCCGGGCCGGGTACCCCGTCGTGGACCAGCACGATGACCGCCGGGTCGGTACGCGGCCAGACCATCCGGCCGCCCTCGCCGATCCGCGCCCAGCCGGCCTCCGCCATCGTGGTCAGCTGGCCGTCGTGCGGCGAGTACCGGTGCCGGCGGTGCCAGTTGGCCAGCGCGATCGCCGTTACCAGCAGCGCCGACTCCAGGTCGCTCAGCTCGTGCCCGACCTCCCGCATGGTCACCCGCCGGGCGCCGGGCAGTTCGGTCAGCGTGGCGAGGACGGCGAAGTACGGCGTGCCGTCCTCGTCCTCGCCGAGGAATATCCGCTCCCCCTCGGGCGCCTTGTCCGGATCGAGCAGCACCAGCCCGTCGCCGGTGGCCAGCGCGGTGTCCCGGTCGATGACCAGTACCCGGCTGCGCGGCCAGGCCTCCGCGAGCCACCGGTCGTCGGTGCGGCGGTGGGCCGAGCGGCGCAGCCGCGACCAGCCGAGCGGCGGCCCGGAAGGCAGCGCGCTCATGTACCCCGTTCCACTGCGGACAGCGCCGCGAGCTGGCCCTCGATCCGGTTCGCGTCGCCGAGGACCACGGTCGCGCCCATCGCCGGGGCCAGGTGCCTGGCGCTGACCGCGGCGACCTCGTCCACGGTGGTGGCGACCAGCCGGGCAGCGTGCTCGCGCAGGTAGTCCAGCCGCAGGCCGTACCCGGAGTACGTGCTGACCAGCCCGGCCAGCCCGGCCTGCGTGGACATGCCGAGCTGGAGGGTGCCGAGGGCGTACTGGCGGGCCTGGTCCAGCTCCTCCTGCTTCGGCGGCAGGACGGCGAGGCGGCCCAGCTCGTACCAGGTCTCCAGCAGCGCCGGCCCGGTCACCTCGGTGGCCACCTCGGCGGAGACCACCAGGATCGTTCCGGCCACCGAGTGCTCGATCAGCGAGTGCGGCCCGTACGTGTACCCCTTGTCCTCGCGGATGTTCTCCACCCAGCGCGACGAGAAGTACCCGCCGAAGATGAGGTTCGCCAGTTGCAGCGCGGCGTGGTCCGGGTGCGTCCGGGGTACCCCGGGCAGCGCCAGCCGCAGCGACGACTGCACCGAGCCGGGCCGGTCGACGAGGGTCACCGGGCCGGGTACCAGCGGCGGCGCGGGCGGCAGCTCGATGTGCGGGCCGACCCCCTGCCAGCCGCCCAGGGCCGCCTCGACCTCGTCGATGGCCTCGTCGGGTGCGAGGTCGCCGACCAGGACCAGGACCGCGCCGTCCGGGTGCATCCGCTCGGCGTGCAGGGCGAGGAGCTGGGCCGGGGTGACCTCCTTGACCTCCTCCGGCGCGGGGGTCTGCACGGCGTACGGGTGGTCGCCGTACACGCGCTTGAGCAGCGCGACCCGGGCGAGGTGCGCGGGCTGGCTCTGCGCCACCTGGATCCGGTCGACCAGCCGGTCCCGCTCGGTGCCCACCTCGTCGGCCGGGTACGTGGCGTTGTTCAGCACGTCGGCCAGCACGCCCAGCAGCCGGGGCAGGCCGTCGATGAGGGAGTTGCCGGAGATCAGCAGCCGGTCCGGGTCGGCACCCGCGCCCAGGCCGCCGCCGACGCTCTGCAGCTCGGCGGCGATGTCCACCGTGGACAGCGTCTCGGTACCGGAGAACAGCGTCTGGGTCAGCAGGGCCGTGCCGGCGAGGCTGGCCTCCGCGTACGGGACGCGCAGCCGCAGCTCGGCAAGGGGTACCGACGGGCGGCGCAGCGCGATGACGGTCAGCCCGCCCGGCAGCGTCCGCTCGGCGGTCGGCGGCAGGGTCAGCTCCCGGTTCGGGCCCAGCAGCGGAAGGGCACGCTCGCTCACTTGGTACCACCTTCTGCTACCTGGACCTCGACGGTGGCGCGACGGTGCGGGCGCAGCGTGCCCGCCGCGGCGGTGACCTCTTCCCCGGTGACCTCGCCGAGCAGGTGCGGCAGGTCGTTGATCAACCCGGCATTGCCGCGCTGCTCCTCCAGCACCGCCATCCGCAGCGCCCGGCCGAGCACCGCGTCGGTGTCGCGGAGCAGGTGGGTGGCCATGCGGGCGACCGTGCGGTCCAGTTCCCCCGGTTCCAGGCCGTCGGTCGCCAGCCGCTCGGCCTCCTCGTCGACGGTGCGCAGCACCTTGTCCACGTCGCCGCCGGGAGGCAGGTGTGCCTGCAGGATCAGCGCGGTCGGGTCGCGGGTCTCGAACGGCTCGCCCATGAAGCCGAGGTACCCGCCGATGCTCGTCGCCGTGCGGTCCCGCTGCACCAGCCGGCGGACCAGGCGGGACGCCTCGCCGTCGGTGAGCACCTCGGCGAGGACGACGTACGGCAGGTAGGCGGCGAAGTCCTCGATCGGGTTGGGTACCCGCCAGCTGCTCGCCACCGCCGGGAGCGGGGCGAGCCGGTCGACGTACGCCTCGCGGCGTGCGGCGGTCAGGTCCGGCTCGTCGAAGTCCGGGCGCGCCGGGGCGGGACGGGCCGGTACGTCACCGAAGTGCAGCTCGATCAGCCGGGTCGCCTCGGCGACGTCGATGTCCCCGGAGACCGAGAGGACCGCGTTGCCCGAGGCGTAGTACTTCTCGAAGAAGCTCTGCGCGTCGGGTACCGTCGCGGACTCCAGGTCGACGAACGAGCCGTACCCGTCGTGCGCGTTGGGGAACGTGTCGAACATCACCGGCGGCAGCTTCAGCCACGGAAAGCCGCCGTACGGCCGGTTGAGCACGTTGACCCGGATCTCCTCCTTGACCACGTCGACCTGGTTGCGCAGGTTCTCCTCGGTCAGCCGGGGGCCGCGCATCCGGTCCGCCTCCAGGAACAGCGCGCGTTCCAGGGCGTTGGCCGGCAGGGTCTCGAAGTAGTCGGTGTAGTCCAGGTGGGTCGAGCCGTTGAAGGTGCCCCCGGAGCCCTGGATGTACCTGAAATGGGCCAGCTTCTCCAGGTTCTCCGAGCCCTGGAACATCAGGTGCTCGAACAGGTGCGCGAAGCCGGTACGCCCCTCGGGTTCGGAGCGGATCCCGACGTCGTACACCACCGCGACGCCGATGACCGGGGCGGAGCGGTCCGGGGCGAGCACGACCCGCAGGCCGTTGGGCAGGGTGAACCGCTCGACCGGGTAGTGGGTGGCGGGAATCGTCACGGCGCCGTTGCGTGCAGACACGCTGCGACCTTAACGCGCCCGTTCCGGTAACGGGTCAGCAGGCCGTGGTCAGGCCGGCCGCACCGAGTTGAGTTCCGCGTCCACCAGGCCGTCGAACTGGCTGTGGGTGTCCGGGATGGAGACGTACAGGATCGCCGCGTTGGGCCGCCCGACGTCGATCAATGCGATCCCGACCAGCTCGCTGGTCGCCCTGAGCCCGGCCGCGTGGAAGTGCAGCCGGAACTTCGCGACCCAGGCCGGCCGGCCGCCGAGCGTGGTGACCTCGTCGCGCATCTGCTCGATGCTGTTCGGCTGGGGGTAGTACGACGCGCGGACGTCGCCGAGCACCTGATGGCCGGTGCACTTGAGGTCCAGCGAGAGGGCGTCGTTCTCGGCGGTCGGTACCGAGCCGGAGAGGATCGACGCGTGGTACTCGCCGCCTCCGTAGATCTCGGTGACGATGTGCTGGCCGACCCCGTACCGCACGTGCAGGTCACCGGCGTCCCAGACCCGGTCCCACGGGATCCACGGATCGCCCTGCTCCGCGTACGAGATCCCGGCGTCCCGGTCGACCGTACGGGGACCGGGCGGCGGGGCCGGTGCGGGCGGCAGGTTCCGCGCGTCGGAGGGCGGCGGACACGCCTTGGCCAGCGGCGGAGCGTAGTCGGTCGGCCCGGACGGCCGGTCCACCAGCGGGCCGTTGCCGGTCATCGCCAAGGCCACCAGGATCACCACGCCGAGCACGAGGATCGCGCCGGCACCGCCGCCGAACCACATCAGCATGCGGCGTTGCGTGTCCCTGGGCCGCGCCGGGTCCGCCTCGGGCACGGCCGGCGGCGCGCTGCCGAGCCGGGTCACCGCCCCGGAACGCGACCAGCCGGGGCCGAGGTCGATCAACGGTCGGGTCTCGGCCTTCGGGGGGTGCCGAAGGTCCACCGGCGGCGTGTCCACGCCGGCCGGTCTGGCCCAGGGTGACCGGTCCTCCGCCATCCTCGCCAGTGTCCCTCACTCACGGACGCCCGGCGACACCGCCCGGCGTCACGAGCTTCACCACGGTCGGGCCGGGTACCGGCGGCCCGGGGTACCACGGGGCGAGCGCCGCCGTAGCGGCCAGCGCGACCCCCGCCGCCGCCAGGCCGACCACGAGAACGAGCTCCCGCACGGTTCCCCCTTCCTGGCGCTCAGCATTCCCGACCGGCACGGCCCGGCCCAGCGTCCTGTCCGGGAACTGACCAGTCAGTAACTTCTTCGGCCCGACCGGTCAGGCGCCTCCCCCGGTACGCTCCGGGACGCGCCGGATGAGATCGTTCAGGCCCTCGCCGTCGAGCGGGTCGGCCGGGCTGACCGTGATCCCCTCGGCCACGTAATGGAAGACGGCCCGGACCCGCTCGACCGGTACCCCGGCCAGTTCCGCCCAGGCCAGCCGGTACGCGGCGAGCTGTACGGCGGCGGCATCGGTGTCCCGTCCGGGCGGCGGGGGCCGGCCGGTCTTCCAGTCCACGACGTCGAAGGTGCCGTCGGGGTTGGCGAAGACGGCATCCATCCGGCCCCGCACCACCACGCCGGACACGGTGGTCGCGAACGGTACCTCGACGGCGTGCGGGGTACGCCCGCCCCACCCGCTCGCCTCGAACAGCTCCTGCAAGCGGGTCAGGTCGCCGTCGGGCGCGGCGTCCTCGTCGGCCGCGCCGGGCAGCTCGTCGACGTCGAGTAGCTGATCGGTCCCGAACCGCCGCTCCAGCCACCGGTGGAACGCCGTGCCCCGGCGGGCGTACGGGTCCGGCCGCGCCGGCAGCGGGCGGCGCAGGCCGCGGGCGAGCGCCTCGGGGTCGCGGCGCAGCGTGACGAGCTGGGACACCGACAGGTGCGCGGGCAGGGTGACCTCGACGGGCGCGTGTGGATCCGGGCTGAACGCGGCCCGCTCCGCGAGCAACAGCTCGACCTCCAGCGCCCAGGGATCGTCGGTCTCCGCCGCACACTCGGGCGCGGGCCGCGCCGCCGCGCGGACCCGCGTGGCCGCTTCGTCGAGGAGGGCGCGCCGGTCGCCGAGCGGATCGGCCGGCCACCACGCCGTCACCGCCTCGGCCGCCGTCGGGTTCACCGCGTCCGGCTCCGGGTCCGGCGCCCACCCGTCGACGATCCCGGCCCCGGCCAGGCACGCCGCCTGGACCTCGGTGAGGAACGGGGACGGGCCGCGCGGCCGCTTCGTACCCTCGCCCCACCGGTACCCCGAGCACAGCAGCAGCCGCCGCGGTCGGGTGATGGCGACGTAGCCCAGCCGCCGCTCCTCCCGCTCGTCGTGCGCGGCCCAGTCCGCGGCGAACGCCCGGCCCGCCTCCGCGACCGCTTTCTGGTCGGTGGCCCGTGACAGGTCCAGTGCCGGCAGGCCGGCCCGGTCACCGCGCAGCGGGAACGGCAGCACGCCGAGCCCGCCCAGGTAGTGGTCGCTGGACCGGGCGCCGCCCGGGAACACGCCGGTGGACAGTCCGGCCACCGCGACGACGTCCCACTCCAGGCCCTTGGCGGCGTGGACGGTGAGGATCTGCACCGCGCCCTCGACGACCTCCACCTCGCCGGCCGGCAGCCCGCGCTCCTCAGCCTCGGCCGCCTCCAGGTAGGCCAGGAACGCGCTCAGTGTCGGACCCTCCGCCTCGCTGGCGAACCGGGCGGCCGTGTGGCCGAACGCGTCGAGGTGGGCGCGGGCCAGGCCGGCGTCACCGGGCCGGACCGCGACCTCGACATCGAGCCCGATGGTCCGCTCGACCTCCGCGATCAGGTCGGGCAGCGGCTGGTCGAGGTGGCGGCGCAACCGGCGCAGCTCGCCGCCGAGGGTGCTGAACCGGCGGTACCCCTCGGGGGAGTACCGGTCGGCCTCTCCCAGGTCGTCGAGCGCTTCGGCCAGGGCGGCGGCCTCCAGCCGGTCGGCGGTCAGCGCGTCCTCCTCCCCCCGGAAGGCGGCGATGGCCTGCGCGCGCCGGTACAGCGCGACGAGATCGCGCGGCCCGAGCCGCCAGCGCGGTCCGGTGAGCAGCCGCAGCAGGGCCGGCCCGTCCGCCGGGTCGGCGAGGATCCGCAGCGTGCACACCACGTCGCGGACCTCGGGCGTGTCGAGGAGGCCGCCGAGCCCGACCACGTCGACCGGCAGGCCCCGCTCGCGCAGCGCCGCCTCGATCGCCGGGATCTGCGCCCGCAGCCGGATCAGGACCGCGGTCGTCGGCCGGTCCTCGACCGGCACCATGGCCGGGTCGCCCGCCGCCTCCGGCACGCCATGGGTCCAGGCGGCCGCGATCCGGTCGGCGATCCACTCCGCCTCGTCGGCGTAGGTGGAAAGCAGCGCGCAGCGCACGGTCGCGTGCCCGGCCGGCGGCGCGACGACCGGCGCGGCGGTCAGCCGGGTCACCTGGTGGCCGCGGGTGCGCAGCGGCTCGGACAGCGCGTTGGCGCACCGCAGGATCTCCGGACGGTTGCGCCAGCTCGTGGACAGGGCGAGCTGCCGTGCCGGCTGGCCCGCCCGGTCCGGGAACTCGGCCGGAAACCGGTCGAGGGTACCGGCGCTGGCCCCACGCCAGCCGTAGATGGACTGGCACGGGTCGCCGACCGCGGTAACCGGGTGCCCGTGCGCGAACAGCGAGCGCAGCAGCACCACCTGGGCGTGGCTGGTGTCCTGGTATTCGTCGAGCAGCACCACGCGGTACCGGTCGCGCTCGATCGCGCCGACCTCGGGATGGTCGCGGGCGACCCGGGCGGCCCGGGCGAGCTGGTCGCCGAAGTCCATCGCCTCCAGCTCGCGCTTGCGCTGGTCGTATGCCCGAACCAGGGGAAGGAGCTGCAACCGGGCGCGCTGGAGGGCGAGCACGTCCTCGATCGGGCGGTAGACCCGGCCGGGCCGGGCGGAGATCTCCGCGTGGAAGCGTCCGGTCCAGGCGGCCAGCTCGTCCGGGGTGACCAGGTGCTCGGACAGCTCGGCGGCGAGCGTGAGCACGGCGTCGGTGACCGTGCTCGGCGCCTTGTCGACGGCGGACATGTCGCCGTCGTACGCGCGCACGACCGCGTCGGCGAACTGCCAGCAGGTCGCCTCGGTGAGCAGCCGGGTGGTCGGCTCGAAGCCCGAGCGCAGGCCGTGCTCGGTGACGATCCGGGCGGCGTACGAGTGGTACGTGGCGACCGTCGGCTCGCCGCTGAGCAGGTCGTCGCGGCCCAGCTTGCGGACGAGCTGACCGAGCCGGGCGCGTACCCGGTGGGCCAGCTCCCCGGCCGCCTTACGGGTGAAGGTCAGGCCCAGGACCTGCTCCGGACGGGCGTACCCGTTGGCGACCAGCCACACCACCCGCGCCGCCATCGTCTCCGTCTTGCCCGAGCCGGCGCCCGCGACGACGAGCAGCGGCGCCATCGGCGCCGAGACGATCGTGGCCTGCTCCTCAGTCGGCGGGTGCCGCAGCCCCAGCAGCGCGGCCAGCTCCTCGGGCGTGTACCGCGGCCCCGCCGTCGCTCGCGCCATCAGGCATCCCCCGGCAGGTGCGGGTCTCCCGCGGTTGGCGGTGGCTCCTCGCTGCGCAGCGGCGCGGGCCGGGGCCGGCCGGCCTCATCGGTCACCTGGCGCCCCTTCCCGCCGACCGAGCAGCTCGTCCGTACCGGGCAGGCCCGGCACTTGCTGTTGACCACGGCCTGGAACGTCGACGCGGCCATCGTCGCGGCCGTGTGCCGCACCATGTCGGCCGCCCAGCCGGGATCCGCCGACTCGGACAGCGGAGGCTGTGCCTGCTCCCGGACGTTGACGTTCGTCCCGAGCTGTACCAGCGCCGCCCCGCCGCTCTCCGTGCCGAACTCCGCGAACGCACCCGCCTCGACGGCCGCCTGGTAAGCCGCCAACTGCGGGTGAACCGGGACGTCCGCCTCGGTGACCGAGGTGCTCTTGCCGGTCTTCAGGTCGATGACCACCAGCCGGCCCTGCTCGTCGATCTCCAGCCGGTCGACCCGGCCCCGCATCCTGGTCACCTCGTCGAGCTGCACCAGGAACTCCGCCTCGATCACGGCCAGCTTGCGCGGGTTGGCCGCTACCCACCCGACCAGCTTGTCGATCATCTGTTCGGCGCGCTCCCGCTCCCGGCCGGCCAGCCACCGGGCGGTCAGCTCGATCTCGTCGAACCGCCCGGCGACGTAGTCCACCAGCGTCGCCCGGTCGACCTGCGCGTCGGTGGCGAGCGACGCGGCGGCGTGCACCAGGTTGCCGACCCCCTGCTCGGGCGTCGGCCGGGTACCCCCGCCATGGCGCTCCAGCAGCCAGCGCAGGCTGCACCGCCGCACACTCTCCACCGTGGCCGGGGTAACCGTCACGACCTCGCCCTCGTCGTGCAGGGGCCGCCCGTCGGAGAGCGGCCGCAGCCCCCACCAGTCGTCGGGATCCGCCCCCCGGACCCCGGCCGCCGCCAGCGTCGCCAGGTGGGTCGCCGCCGCCGTGCGCCGTTCCGGTGGCGCGTCCGGGTCGGCCACCGCGCCGCGCAGCTCGGCGACCAGGGCCGGCAGGGTCAGCGCGCGGGGCAGCCGCGTCGACCCCGGACTCTCCTCCGGCTCCGCGCCGGACAGCTCGGACAGGAACCGGGACGGCTGCTCCTCACCGTCCCCCGAGGCCACCGCCGTCGCGATCACCCGCCGCCGGGCCCGGGTTACCGCCGTGTAGAAGAGCCGCCGCTCCTCTTCCAGCAGGGCGGCGACCTGCCCGACGGTGCCCAGCTCGCGCCCGGCGAGGATGTCGACGAGCTGCTCGGAGCCGAGCACGCTGCCGCGCAGCCGCAGGTCCGGCCAGACCCCCTCCTGTACCCCCGCCACGAGTACCACGTCCCACTCCAGGCCCTTGGCCGCGTGTGCGGTGAGGATGCGTACCGCGTCGCCCCGGTCGGCCGTGGCGGCGAGGGTGTCGCCGGGAAGCTCCTGCCCCGTCAGGTGGTCGAGGAACACCTCGGTGCCGGCACCGGGGAGCCGGTCGGCGAACCGGGCCGCCGTGTCGAACAGCACCATGACCGCGTCGAGGTCCCGGTCGGCCGCCGCGCCCCGGTGCCCGCCCCGGGCGCTGATCGCGGCCCAGCGCTCGGCCAGCCCGCTCGCCTGCCACAGCGCCCACAACGCGTCCTCGGCCGAGGCACCTGGCCGGGCCGCCGCCTCCCGTACGGCATCCAGTAGGTGCGCCACCCGCCGCGCCGGCTCAGCCCACCGGCGCTCGACGGCGAGCAGGTCGCGCGGGTCGCGCACCGCGTCCACGAGCAGCGCCCCCGACGGGCGGCGGTCGCCCGCGGCCAGTGCGATCCCCCGCAGCCCCTGCCGCAGCCGCCGCTCGGCCAGCGGATCGGCCCCGCCCAGCGGCGAGTGCAGCAGCGCCACCACGGCGTCCTCGTCCAGCCGGTCCGGCTCCAGCGCGCAGCGCAGCGCGAGCAGCAGCGGGGTGATCGCCGGGTGCATGGACAGCGGCAGGTCCTCGGCGTGCGTGGCGGTGGGGATCCCGGCCTGGTGCAGGGCACGCTGCAAGGACGGGAGGAACAGGTGGGTCGACCGAACCACCACCGCCATCCGCGACCAGGGCACCCCGTCGACGAGATGGGCCTGGCGAAGCCGGTGCGCGACGTAGGCCGCCTCGCTGGTGGCGGACCGGAACGTGTGCACCTCCGCGGCACCGGGCGGCAGGTCGGGATCCGGGCGCAGAAGCCGGTGCCGGACCGGCCCGCGCAGCCGCGCGGCCACCCGCTGGGTCGCCCCGAGCAGCCCGCTGCCCTGGCGGTAGCTGCGGGTCAGATAGGCCGTACCGGCCCGGAACCGGTCAGCGAACGCGGTCACCCCGCCGGGATCGGCCCCCCGGAAGGCGTAGATCGAGGAGTCCGGGTCGGCGAAGGCGACCAGGTGCCCCCCGCCACCGGCGACCAGCTCCAGCAGGTCGAGCTGGGCCGGGTCGGTGTCGGCCAGCTCGTCGACGAACACCGCGGACAGCCGGCGACGTTCGAGGTCGAGCAGGTCCGGCTCGGCCTGGAGCAGCCCGGCCGCGGCCCGGAGCAGCTCGGCGGGGTCATAGGCCACGCCGGCCCGGCCGGTCGTGTCGCGCAGCGTGAGGACCTGCAGGTATTCGTCGAGGAACCCGGCCGCGACGATCCAGTCGGGGCGGCGGTGCGCCGCCCCGAGCGCCGCCAGCTCCTCCGCGGGCACGCCCCGCTCGGCGCACCGCAGCAGCAGGTCACGCAGCTGCGTCGCGAACGCCCGGGTGCGCAGCGCCGGACGCAGCGAGTCGGGCCAGCGCTCCGGGTCGGCGGCCACCAGCTCGCGGATCACCAGATCCTGCTCCGGGGCGGTGAGCAGGCGCGGCGGCGGATCGCCGAGCGCCACGGCGGCACGGCGCAGGATGCCGAACGCGTACGAGTGGAACGTGCGCACCAGCGGCTCGGCGACGACGTCGTGCGCCACCCGGGCCTCGACCCGGTCGCGCAGCCGGCCCGCCGCCCGGCGACCGAACGTCAGCGCCAGGACCTGGTCGGTCGGCGTGCCGTCGGCGATCCGCGCGGCGACCGATTCCACCAGCGTGGTGGTCTTGCCGGTGCCGGGGCCGCCGAGCACGAGCAGGGCGCCGTCGCGGTGCGCGGCCACCGCCGCCTGCGCCGCGTCGAGCGTGACCGGGACGTCGGTCGGCGCTGGCGCGCGCAGTAGCCGGTAGCTCACCGCACTATGAGACCACGGAGGTGCGACAGGCTTCGACGGCCTCCGCGACCGAGTGGACGACGTGCAGGTACCGCAGCGCCTCGGCGCGGACGAACCCGCCGGGGACCAGGCCGCGCAGCCAGTCCAGCAGGCCGGCGTAGAAGCCGTCGACGTCGAGGAGTACCACCGGCTTGGCGTGGATCCCGAGCATCCCGGTCGTCCACACCTCGAACAGCTCGTCGAGGGTACCCAGGCCACCCGGTAGCACGAGGAACACGTCCGACCGCGCGATCATGAGATTCTTCCGGGCCGCCATGCCGTCGGTGACCACGAACTCGTCGGAGTCCGTGTCGGCGATCTCCGACGGGGTCATCGACTCCGGCATGATCCCGAGCGTGTGCCCGCCGGCCGAGCGGGCGCCGCTGGTGACGGTACCCATCATGCCGACCCGGCCGCCCCCGGAGACCAGCCGGTGCCCCGCGGCCGCGAGCGCCGACCCGACCTGTCCGGCCAGCTCCAGCCAGCGTTCGTCGAGCGTGGTGGACGAGGCGCAGAAGACGCAGACAGCGGCCACCCCTACTCCTGGCCGCCGGCGTCGGCGGCCAGCCGCGCCTCCGCCGCCTCCTCCAGGGCCTCCCGCTCGGCCGCCAGCGCCCGGTCCGCCTCCACGATGTGGCGCACCGCCTCGTCCACGTCGTCGGTGACGCACACCAGGTCGAGGTCGACCGGGCTGATCTTGCCCTCGGCGGCCATCGTGCCACGCATCCAGTCGAGCAGGCCGCCCCAGTACTCGCTGCCCATCAACACCACCGGGAACCGGGTCACCTTGCGGGTCTGCACCAGGGTCAGCGCCTCGAACAGCTCGTCCATCGTGCCGAACCCACCGGGCAGCACCACGAACGCCTGCGCGTACTTGACGAACAT
This sequence comes from Actinomycetota bacterium, assembly GCA_046727455.1. Taxonomy (GTDB): domain Bacteria; phylum Actinomycetota; class Actinomycetes; order Mycobacteriales; family Micromonosporaceae; genus AC-43. The sequence goes on from JBKPCQ010000389.1 coordinate 17,972, forward strand.
CGTCTTGCGCGCGAAGAAGTACCGGAAGTCGATGCCCAGGTCGACCCACGGATTGATGCCCTGCTCGAACGGCAGCTCGACGCCGAGCCCCACGGACAGCCCGCCGGCCTCGGCGCAGCCCTTGTTGGCCGCCTCCATGACCCCCGGGCCACCCCCGGTGATCACCGCGTACCCCGCGCGGGCGAGCGCCGCGCCCAGCCGCTCGGCCGTCTCGCACTCCACGCTGTCCGGCTTGCTCCGCGCCGAGCCGAACACGCTCACCGCGCGCGGCAGGTCGGCGAGCGTGTCGAAGCCCTCCACGAACTCCGACAGGATCCGCAGCGCCCGCCACGCGTCCTTGGTCTTCCACTCGCTGCGCAGCCGCGAGTCGAGCAGGCGCTGGTCGGCGGTTGTGGCGCGGACGGCGTTGCGGCGCAGGGTCACCGAGCCCTCGTGCCGCTCGCGGGGCCACGATCCGTTTCCCTTGTGCATGGATCACACGGTAGTTCGGGCGTCGAGGCGGTGCCGCCGCTATCCGGTCAGCCAGGCGCGCAGCGTGGCGGCGCCGGACTCGATCTTCGGGATCTCCACCCGCTCCTCCCTGGTGTGGGCGAGGTTGGGGTCGCCGGGGCCGTAGTTGAGCGCGGGAATGCCGAGCGCGGCGAACCGGGCCACGTCCGTCCAGCCGAACTTGGCCGAGGGCGGCCGGCCGACCGTTGCGAGGAACTCCCGGGCCGGCTCCGCGGACAGGCCCGGCAGCGCGCCCGGCGCCGAGTCGGTGATCACGAGGGGGTACCCGGTGAAGACCTCGCCCAGGTGCGCCACCGCCTCTGCCTCGGACCGATCCGGGGCGAACCGGTAGTTGATCTCGATCTCGCACCGGTCCGGGATCACGTTGCCGGCCACGCCGCCGCCGATCCGGACCGCGTTGAGCCCCTCCCGGTACTCGCAGCCGTCGATGGTCACCCGCCGCGGCTCGTAGCCGTCGAGGCGGCGCAGCGCCTCCGCCGCCGCGTGGATCGCGTTGACGCCGAGCCAGGCCCGCGCGGAATGGGCCCGCCGGCCGCCGGTCCGCAGCATCGCCCGTAGCGTGCCCTGGCAGCCCGCCTCGACCGCACCGGACGTCGGTTCGAGCAGGATCGCGAGGTCGGCCGCCAGCCAGTCGGGGCGCTCCCGGGCCACCGCGGCCAGCCCGTTGCGGGCCGCTTCGACCTCCTCGCACTCGTAGAACAGGTAGGTCACGTCATAGCGGGGGGTGGGCACGGTCGCGGCCAGGTGCAGGGCGAGGGCGGTCCCGGACTTCATGTCGGAGGTACCACAGCCGTAGATCAGGTCGCCATCCACTGTGGACGGGAAGTTCTCCGCCAGCGGTACCGTGTCCAGGTGCCCCGCCAGCACCACCCGCCGGGCGCACCCGAGGTCGGTCCGGGCGGCGATCGTGTTGCCGATCCTGTCGACGGTGAGATGGGGCCTGTCGGCCAGTGCGTCGGCGACCGCGTCGGCGATCTCCCGCTCGTTGCCGGACACGGATTCGATGTCCACGAGCGCCCGGGTCAGCGCGACCGGGTCGGCGAGGACGTCGTGGGCCAGCACTCGGGCTGGACCAGCAGGGCGGCGTTTGCCAGGGTCGAGAGTCGCCACGTCCACGAGGTTAGTAGGGTTTGATCGTGTCCGACTTCGTCACCTCCCCCGCATGGGGTACCGGCCTGGCCACCGTCACCGCCGAGGGCCAGGTGCTCGACGTCTGGTACCCGACCGGGCGGCTCGGACTCGGTCCGGCGCCGGCCGACGATCCGGGCTTCGACCCCACCTTGACCGGCGACCGGCCGCTGCCCGGCCTGCGCACGGTCGAGGCCCGTACCGCCATCGACTCCCTTGCCGACCCGCCGCTCGACCCCGCCGACGCGTACCTGCGCCTGCACCTGCTGTCCCACCGGCTGGTCCGGCCACACGAGGCCAACCTGGAGGGGATCTTCGGGCAGCTCGCCAACGTCGCGTGGACCTCCGCCGGACCCTGCCCGCCGGACCGGGTCGACGAGCTGCGGCTGCTGGTCCGGGCGACCGGCGGCCAGCTCACCGTGTACGGCGTCGACAAGTTCCCGCGCATGGTCGACTACGTGGTACCGGCCGGGGTGCGCATCGCCGACGCGGACCGGGTGCGGTTGGGCGCGCACCTCGCCAGCGGGACGACCGTGATGCACGAGGGCTTCGTGAACTTCAACGCCGGCACCCTCGGAAGCTCGATGGTGGAGGGCCGGGTCTCCTCGGGCGTGGTCGTCGGGGACGGCTCCGACATCGGCGGGGGGTCCTCGATCATGGGCATCCTCTCCGGCGGCGGCAAGGAGGTCGTCCGCATCGGGCGCCGCTGCCTCCTCGGCGCCAACGCCGGTATCGGCATCTCGCTCGGCGACGACTGCGTCGTCGAGGCGGGCTGCTACGTGACGGCCGGCGCCAAGGTGACCCTGCCGGACGGCGACGTGGTCAAGGCCGCCTCGCTGTCCGGCGTGGACGGCATCCTGTTCCGGCGCAACTCGATCACCGGCACGCTGGAAGCGGTACCCCGTACCGGCCGCCAGGGCATCGCGCTCAACGCCGCCCTGCACGCCAACGACTGAGGCCGGCCGGGTAACGAATGACGGCCGGCCGGGTCAGGCGAGGACCGTCGGGTCGGTGATGCGGAACCGGGCCTCCACCGTCGCGGTGACCGTCTGGCGCTGCGGATCGAGGTCCAGCACGGGCGGGCCGCCGCCGGCATCCATCGACATCCGGGCGACCATCGGCATCGCGCGCGCCAAGGGCGTGGCTGACAGGCCGGAGTCGGCCACCTCGACCAGGCCGGTCACCCGGGCGCCGAGCGCGTCGGCGTACTCCCGGCCGCGCGTGATCGCATCGTCGATGGCGACCCGGCGGGCCTCCCGGTACACCGGGCTCGTCGGGCGCAGCGCCCACCAGGGCCCGGCCACGCTGGTCTGGTCCTGGTCGGCGAGGCGCAGGAGCAGCTCGCCGAGCACCGTGAAGTCGGACACCGTGACGGCGGTCGAGACGGTACCCCGGTACGCGCTGACCTTCTCCCCGGAGCGCTTGGTCTCCGGGTATACGGACATGCTCGAGGTCTCCCGCTTCTCGATCGCCTCGGCGTACCCGTCGAGCACCGCGCGTACCCGGTCCACCCGGGACGCCAGCCGCCACAGGGTCTCCTGCCGGTTGCGGTCCCGCGCGGTCACCGTGACGGTGAACGTCGCGATCTCCGGATCCACCTCGCGTACCGACTCGCCCCGCACCGCGACGACAGGCTCAGTCATGAGCTGAGGTTACCCGGCGGGCCGCCGACTCCACGCGCTCGTCGGTCGCCGTCAGGGCGACCCGGACGTGCCGTTGGCCCGCCGGCCCGTAGAAGCTGCCCGGCGCGACCACGATCCCCAGCCCGGCGAACCAGTCCACTGTGGACCAGCAGTCCTCGTCGCGGGTCACCCACAGGTACAGCCCGGCCTCGGAGTGCTCGACGGCGAACCCGGCCTTCTCCAGCGCCGCCCGCAGCAGGGCGCGGCGGGCACCGTACCGGGCCCGCTGACCGTCCACATGAGACTCATCACCGAGCGCGGCCACCATCGCCGCCTGTACCGGCGCGGGCACCATCATCCCGGCGTGCCGGCGCACCGCGAGCAGCTCGTGCACCAGCGCCGGGTCACCGCTGACGAATCCGGCCCGGTATCCGGCCAGGTTGGAGCGCTTGGACAGCGAATGCACCGCGAGCACGCCGTCGCAGGAACCGCCGCACACCGACAGGATCGAGACCGGCGAAGCCTCCCAGCCCAGCGACAGGTAGCACTCGTCGTTGACCACGACCGCGCCCCGCTCGCGGGCCCAGGCGACGACCTTGCGCAGGTGCGCCTCGGGGAGTACCCGGCCGGTCGGGTTGCCCGGCGAGTTGAGCCAGACCAGCCTGACCCGCGCCGGTCCGAGCGCGGTCAGCGAATCGGACCGCACGACGGTCGCGCCGGCCAGCCGGGCGCCGACCTCGTACGTCGGGTAGCACACCGAGGGGATGACGACGGTGTCGCCCGGCCCGATGCCGAGCAGCGTGGGCAGCCAGGCCACCAGCTCCTTGGAGCCGATGGTGGGCAGCACGCCGAAGCCGGAGGCGGCGCCACAGGTACGGGAGACCCATGAGGTGACGGCTTCCCGCAGCGCCGCGGTACCGGCGGTCGACGGGTAGCCGGGCGCGTTCGAGGCGGCGCCAAGAGCGGCTTGGACCGGCGGCGGTACCGGATCGACCGGGGTACCCATCGACAGGTCGACCAGCCCGTCCGGATGGGCGCCGGCCCGCGCCTTGGCAGGTTCGAGCAGGTCCCAGGGAAAGTCCGGGAGGCCGGCGGAGACGGTCAGTGTTCGGTCTCCCGCGGCGGCTGAGCGGCGACGAACGCCGCGTCCTTGTCCAGCTTTCCGATCTTGGAAGCGCCACCGGGCGAGCCCAGGTCCTCGAAGAACTCGTAGTTCGCCGCGGTGTAGTCCTTCCACTGGGCCGGGACGTCATCCTCATAGAAGATCGCCTCGACCGGGCATACCGGCTCGCACGCCCCGCAGTCGACGCACTCGTCCGGGTGGATATACAGCATCCGGGTGCCCTCGTATATGCAGTCCACCGGGCACTCCTCGATGCAGGCCCGATCGAGCAGATCAACGCAGGGCTCGGCGATGATGTAGGTCACGGTCGTCCTCTTTCGCACCAGCGCAGCGGCCGCGTTCCCCCGCGGCGGTCACAGCCTAGTATCTCCCGCTGGAAGGGGTCGATCGTGCTCGGGCCACATGATGTCGGACACCGCGTGGTAGTTAGGCGAATCGTGGGGATACGCGACAATCGTCCCCTGTACACCGACGTCCTCGGCGACCTGGTTGGCTACAACGCGACAGGAGTGACGGTCGCCACCCGGCGCGGGCCGGAGCAGATCAGGCACGACGAGATCCACGCGGCCAAGCGGGTACCGCGATCACCCCGGGAGATCACCGAGCTGGAACGGGTGGCGAGCGCGGCCTGGCCGGCGCCGGTGGTCGAACCGCTCGGCGGGTGGACGCTGCGCGCGGCCGACGGGTGGACCGGCCGCGCCAACTCGGCCCTTCCGCTCGGTGACCCCGGCATGGACCGGGACGCGGCGATCGAGGCGGTGGTCCGGTGGTACGCGGCGAAGGGGCTGCCGGCGCGGATCAACGTACCCCTGCCGCTGCGGGCCGGCCTCGACCGCGCGCTGACCGCGCGCGGCTGGGCCCGCGCGCCGGAGACCCTGGTGATGACCGCGCCCCTCGCGACCGTCCTCGCCGCCACCCCGCCACGGCCCGACCTGCCGCCGGTCCGGCTCGACCCGGAGCCCGACGCGGCCTGGCTGGCCGTGGT
>JBKPCQ010000390.1:0-16158 GCA_046727455.1 Actinomycetota bacterium
CCATGCGGTGAACCAGGATGCCGTCGGAGTCCTTCGCCAGCAGCGGGTCCCATTCCCGGCCCCACACCACCTTGATGACGTTCCAGCCGGCGCCCCGGAAGATCGACTCCAGCTCCTGGATGACCTTGCCGTTGCCGCGTACCGGCCCGTCCAGCCGCTGCAGGTTGCAGTTGATCACGAAGGTGAGGTTGTCCAGCTCCTCACGGGCGGCCAGGCCGATCGCGCCGATCGATTCGGGCTCGTCCATCTCGCCGTCGCCGAGGAACGCCCACACCCGCTGTTCGGAGGTGTCCTTGATGCCGCGGTTGTGCAGGTACCGGTTGAACCGCGCCTGGTAGATGGCGTTGATGCCGCCCAGGCCCATCGAGACCGTGGGGAACTCCCAGAAGTCCGGCATCAGCCGCGGGTGCGGGTAGGACGGGAGTCCCCCGCCGACGTGCGACAGCTCCTGGCGGAAGCCGTCGAGCTGCTGCTCGGCAAGCCGGCCCTCCAGGTACGCCCGCGCGTACATGCCCGGAGAGGCGTGGCCCTGGAAGAAGATCTGGTCCCCGCCGCCCGGGTGGTTCCTTCCCCGGAAGAAGTGGTTCATGCCGACCTCGTAGAGGCTGGCCGAGCTGGCATAGGTGGAGATGTGGCCGCCGACCGCGATGCCCGGTCGCTGTGCCCGGTGGACCATGATCGCGGCGTTCCACCGGATGTACGCGCGGATCCGCCGCTCGACGTGCTCGTCGCCGGGGAACCAGGGCTCCCGCTCGGGCGGGATCGTGTTGATGTAGTCGGTCGTCGTGAGGGGCGGTACGCCCACCTGCCGTTCCCGGGCGCGCTCCAACAGGCGCAGCATGATGTACCGGGCGCGCTTGGCGCCCCGCTCGTCGATCACGCCGTCAAACGACTCGATCCACTCGGTGGTTTCCTCGGGATCGATGTCGGGCAACTGGCTGGGTAGGCCGTCGCTGATGACCGGGCGCTTCCGTTCCGTGGCCACGGGCGTTCCTTCGATTGTCGGTCCGCGTGTTCTCCTTGGCTCAATCCTGCCCGCCGGGGATGCTCCACGTCATGCCGACCCGGCCATAACCAGCGAGTAACAAATGACGGAGGGCAACGTGCGTTCAGAGATCATCACGGTCCGTACCGGTAACCGGCCGGCCGTCCGGGACATCACCGGCCCGGCCGCGGATTTCGTCTCCGGCGAAGGCGACGGGCTGTTGCACGTGTTCGCGCCGCACGCCACCGCCGGGATCGCCCTGATCGAGAGCGGGGCCGGCTCGGAAGACGACCTGCTGCGGGCGCTGGACGACCTGCTGCCCGCCGACGACCGGTGGCGGCACCGGCACGGCTCGCGCGGGCACGGCAGGGACCACCTGCTGCCGGCCTTCGTCGCCCCCGCTGTCACCGTGCCGGTGCTGGGTGGGCGGCTCGCCCTCGGTACCTGGCAGAGCATCTGCCTGGTCGACCCCAACAGCGACAATCCCACCCGTCAGGTGCGGCTGTCTTTTCTACACGGCTAGGTCTCGCTGGCGGAAGCGGATCAGGCCGGCGGCCGCGAAGATCACCGACACGCCGAGCAGGATGGCGCAGCCGGCCAGGTCCAGGCCGTTCACCAGCGGCTTGCCGTCCAGGTAGTAGTAGAACGGCGACAGGCGCTGCACCCACCCGAGCCCGTGGACCTGCGGCGCCAGGTTGTTGCCGAAGTATCCGAACACCATGACGACCACCCCGGTGCCGATGGCCGCCGCCCGGCGGCCGGTCGCCGCGCCGACACCGAGCGCCAGCGCGCCGAACAGCGTGCCGAAGAGGGCGAGCTGGACGGTCGCCGCCGCGAGGTGCCCCGCGCCGATCGAGGAGATCTTCGTCGGCCCGGAGATCGCGAGCAGCAGCACGTAGACCACCGCGCAGGCGAACAGCGCCGCGGCCACCAGGGCGGCCAGCCGGGACAGCAGCAGGCGGGGCCGGCTCAGCGGGTGGGCGAGGATCAGGTCGAGGGTACCGGCCTCCTCGTCACCCGCGATTGCCCGCGACCCGGCCGTGACCATGAAAATCGCCAGCAGTACCGGCACCAGCAGCCCGAAGACGTACGAGCCGAGGTACCCCTCCGGGCTGGTCAGGTCGGTGATGTTGAACGCCTTCTTGAGCGACTCGGGGTAGTTCTCCATCGCCTTGGCGAAGGCCGGCTTGCTGATCGAGGGGTAGAACGCGGTGTACATCACCGCGACCCAGCCGATGACCGCGCCCCAGCCGAGGATGGCGCGGCGGCTGTCCCAGAGGGCCTTGGTGAACGGGTTACGCAGCAGCATCGTCGGCTCCGCGGTAGTAGGTGACGAACAGCTCCTCCAGGTCCGGCTCCTCGGAGCGCAGGCCGATCGCGGTGTGCTTGGCGGCGGCCTTGACGAGCGGGTCGGCCCGGCCGTCCAGCCGGCAGCGCAGGAGGTTGCCGGTGAGCGTGACGTCGCTGACCCCGGGCAGGCCGGCGAACTCCTCGACGGTGACCGGATCCTCGAAATGGATCTCGACCTGGCGTACCGCGCGCTCGCGCAGCTCCTCCACCCGCTCGACCGCGACCATCACCCCCTCGCGGACGATGCCGACCCGGTCGGCGGTCTGCTGGACCTCGCTCATCACGTGCGAGGACATGAAGACCGTCTGGCCGGCGGCCCTCGCCTCGCGCACCATGGCGAGGAACGTCTGCTGGAGCAGCGGATCCAGCCCCGCGGTCGGCTCGTCCAGGATGAGCAGCTCGGGGCCGTGCATGAACGCCTGGACCACGGCCACCTTCTGCTTGTTGCCCTTGGACAGGCTGCGGATCTTCACGTCGAGGTCGAGGTCGAGGCGTTCGGCCAGCGCGGTGATCCGGGCCCGGGGTACCCCGCCGCGTAGGTTGCCCAGGTAGGTCAGCAGCTCGTTGACGGTCTGCCTGCCCTCGACGAGGAAGTCGCCGGGCAGGTACCCGACCCGGCGGCGCAGGGCCACCCCGTCCCGGCGCGGGTCGCCGCCCAGCAGCTCGGCGTGGCCGGACGTGGGCCGGATCAGGTCGAGCAGGATCCGGATCGTGGTGGTCTTCCCGGCGCCGTTGGGGCCGAGGAAGCCGTACACCTCGCCGGTGTTGACCGTGAGATCCAGGCCCGCGAGGCCGCGCCGGCGGCCGTACATCTTGGTCAGTTGTTCCGTGTAGATGGCCGGGTCAGCCATTGCCACCCTCCCCATGTTCGGCCATGAACCGATCGATTAGTGCCGGTACCTCGCGCTCCAGGAACGCGTAGAAATCGCGGGTGCGCCGCAGCCGCCGGCCACGCGGGCTCGCCTCGTCACCGAGGACGGCGATCCCGTGGTCCATCAGCTTGCGCATGGTCCCGAACTGCTCGTTGCGGGCGGCGATGATGAACGCGTTCTCGGTCATCTCGTAGACCTTGGCGCGCGAACCCCGCATCGCCACACGCCGGACCAGCTTGGCGTTCTCCAGCATGCGCATGCCGGTGCTGACCGAGCCGGCCGACAAGTCCAGGGCCTTGGCCAACTCGGCGCTGGACTGCTGTGGGGGGTCGCAGATGAGCAGCCAGCCCATCAGCTTGCCCCAGGAGCGGGGCAGCCCCATGCCTTCCATGGCCAGTGCGGTCTCTTCGGCCCATTGTCGTTCAGGTGAAGTCATGCCTTCTGAACCTTCAGTTCCTTCTGAATCAATAGAGTACGGGTAAGGTTGCCGGCGGGCAAGTGGCACCACGGCGCCCGGTTCGGTAATGCTTTCGATCGTGACCTCCCCTCAGGATCTGGACGAACACTTCCGTACCGCCCTCGGGGAACTGACCCCGCCGGCCGACTCGCGTGACCCGCACGCGCCGGTACGCGACGGCTCCCGCCTGACCGGGGCGCAGGCCAACCGGCTCTTCGACGCGCAGCTCGCCAGCCGCCACCTGGACCTCGCGGCGCGCTGGCTGCGCAGCTTCGGCGAGGGTTACTACACGATCGGCTCGGCCGGGCACGAGGGCAACGCGGCGGTCGCCGCGGCGCTGCGGCCGACCGACCCGGCACTGCTGCACTACCGGTCCGGCGCGTTCTACTGCGCGCGGGCCGGCCAGGTCGACAACACCGATCCCATCCGCGACGTGCTGCGCGGCCTGGTCGCCTCCGCCGAGGAGCCGATCGCGGGCGGGCGGCACAAGGTCTTCGGCCATCCCGACCTGCAGATCATCCCGACCACCTCGACGATCGGCTCGCACCTGCCGCGTGCGGTCGGGCTCGGCTTCGCCGTCGAGCGTGGCCGGCGGCAGGGCGCCGAGATCATCTGGCCCGCCGACGCGGTCGCGGTCTGCTCGTTCGGGGACGGTTCGATCAACCACGCCAGCGCGGTCGCCGCGTTCAACACCGCCGGCTGGTGCGACCACTCGGGCCTGCGGATCCCGCTGCTGTTCGTGTGCGAGGACAACGGGGTCGCGCTGTCGGTGCGCTCGCCCGAGGGCTGGGTGGCCGCCGCGTTGCAGTCGAAGCCGGGGCTGCGGTACCGGGCCGCGGACGGGTGCGACGTGGCCGCCACGTACGACGCGGCGGGCGAGGCGGTCACCTGGGTGCGGCGCAACCGCCGGCCGGCGATCCTGCACCTGCGGATGGTACGGCTGATGGGGCACGCGGGCGCGGACGCCGAGGTGGCGTACCGGACGCCCGCCGAGCTGGCCGCCGACCTGGCCCGCGATCCGCTGGTCGCGACGGCGGGGCTCCTCGTCCAGGCCGGGCAGGCGACGCCGGAGGAGCTGCTCAAGCGGTACGACGAGGCGGGCTGGCAGGTCCGTAAGGTGGCCGAGGAGGTACTGCGGGAGCCGAAGCTCCTCGACGCGGCCGAGGTCGTGGCCCCGCTCGCGCCACGCCGGCCGGTGCGGGTGGCCCGGGTCGTCGCGGATGCCGGTACCACCGCGGGGGCATCCCGGGCCACCGCGTTCGGTGGGCGCCTCCCCGAGGACGCCCCGCCACTCACGCTGGCGCAGGCCATCAACGCCACCCTGACCGACGCCATGGTGACCTGGCCGCAGGCGTTCGTGTGCGGCCAGGACGTGGCGGTCAAAGGCGGCGTGTACGGGGTGACCAAGGGCCTGCGCGAGCGCTTCGGCGCCGGCCGGGTCTTCGACACCCTGCTCGACGAGACGTCCGTGCTCGGCTTCGGGCTCGGCGCCGGCCTCGGCGGCATGCTGCCGATCCCGGAGATCCAGTACCTGGCGTACCTGCACAGCGCCGAGGACCAGCTCCGTGGCGAGGCGGCGACGATGTCGTTCTTCTCCCGGGGGGCGTACCGCAACCCGATGGTCGTCCGGGTCGCCGGCCTCGCCTATCAGGAGGGCTTCGGCGGGCACTTCCACAACGACAACGCGGTCGGCGTGCTACGCGACATCCCCGGTCTGGTGGTCGCCTGCCCGGCCCGGCCGGACGACGCCGCCGCGCTGCTGCGCACCTGCCTGGCGGCGGCGGTCGTGGACGGTACCGTCTCGGTGTTCCTCGAACCGATCGCCCTGTACCACACCCGCGACCTGCACGCCGACGGCGACGGTCAGTGGGTCGCCCGGTACCCGGCGCCGACCGAGTGGGGCGACGTCCACGTCCCGATCGGGCGCGCCCGGGTCGACGTGCTGGGCTCCGGGGAGGACCTGACCGTCATCACCTTCGGCAACGGCGTGCGGATGTCCCTGCGGGTCGCGGCCCAGCTCGCCGAAGCCGGGGCCGGCTGCCGCGTCGTCGACCTGCGCTGGCTCGCGCCGCTGCCGGTCGCGGACATCATCCGGGAGTCCGCGGCGACCGGCCGGGTCCTGGTCGTGGACGAGACCCGCCGCTCCGGCGGGGTCGGCGAGGGAGTGCTGGCGGCGCTCGTCGACGGCGGGTACGTGGGCGTGGCCCGCCGGGTCGCCTCGGTCGACTCCTTCATCCCACTCGGCCCCGCCGCCGCGCACGTGCTGGTCAGCGAGGATTCGATCATTCAGGGTGCGCGCTCGCTCCTGGAACGCTGAGCGGGCCCGGAGGCCGTATCGTTTGCGATGTGTCCGGTGCGCCACTTGCGCGCGGCGGCCGGACTGTGTGGACTACGCGCTATCGGCGTTGACCTGGCGCCGGAGACGAGTTGAGGAGGCACGCGACAGTGAGCGCGACCGCTGGTCAGGCCGCCGACGGCGTACGGAGCGTGGCGGACCGGTTCAGCATCGAGCCGGGGATGGTCGTCATGGAGATGGGGTACGACGACGACGTCGACGAAGATCTCCGCGACGCGTTGATCGACCGCTGCGGCGAGCTGGTCGACGAGGACACCGACGAGGTGGTCGACGTCGTCCTGCTCTGGTGGCGGGACGGCGACGGCGACCTGGTCGACACGCTTGTCGACGCGATCGCCCCGCTGGCCGACAACGGCGCGGTCTGGCTGCTGACGCCCAAGGCCGGCCGGCCCGGGCACGTCGAGCCGAGCGAGATCACCGAGTCGGCGCCGACCGCCGGACTCCAGCAGACCTCGATCATCAGCGCCGGCAAGGATTGGAGCGCAGCCCGGCTGGTGGCCCCGCGGGCCGCCCGGTCCAAGCGCTGATCTCCCAAAGTGGCATCCTCGTAGTTGAACCCGGTCAACTACGAGGAGCGTCCATGCCCATCGACATCGGCTCGACCGCGCCCGAGTTCACGCTCAAGGACCAGAACAACCAGGAGGTCCGGCTCGCTGACTTCCGCGGCCGGCGCGCCGTGCTGCTGGTCTTCTACCCGCTCGCCTTCACCGGTACCTGTCAGGGGGAGCTGTGCCAGGTGCGGGACAACCTGGCCGACTTCGTCAACGACCGAGTGCAGTTGTTGACGGTGAGCGTGGACAGCCCGTACAGCCACAAGGTATGGGCCGACCGGGAAGGGTACGACTTCCCGCTGCTGTCGGACTTCTGGCCGCACGGGGCGGTAGCGCAGGCGTACGGCGTGTTCAACTCCGAGCGCGGCTTCGCGAACCGGGGTACCTTCCTCGTCGACCGGGAAGGCGTGGTCCGGTTCGCCGAGATGACCATGCCGTGGGAGCCCCGCGACCAGGACGGCTGGCGCAAGGCGCTGGCCGCGCTGTCGGCCTGACGGGCGATGTCGCTGGGGTACCGGGTGGGTCGCACGGTAGACTTGCCCGGCGCTCCGGGGGCGCGTAGCTCAGTGGAAGAGCACTCGCCTTACAAGCGAGGGGTCGCTGGTTCGAACCCAGCCGTGCCCACCCCGACAAGTACATGATCTGCGATACCGGGGGCCGGATTCGTGGAGCCAATCGGCAATGGTGCGCCCCCATCGAAGCCGCGCAGTACGTCGAGGTCGCTGGGGGGTTGGTCACGGTGGCTCGGGTTGCTGTACTTCTGTGCTGTACCTGTCTACTACTGGGGGGTCGCCGTGACCGATGTCTGGCAATCCAATACGGCGGCGAGGAGCCCGGCCTTCCCCAACCGAGGCCGCAAGTCGTTGCTGTTCATCCTCGCGTTCGCTGTGTCCGGGGCGATTCTCCTTCTGGCCGTCGTCGTTGTCGTGCCTGCGTTGATTGTTTCGACTGATCAGGTACCAGACACCGCGAGGCGGCTGGAACTGCAAACGCCGTACGTACCACCCTGCTGCAGGGCGTGGGTGCGGTGCTGCTGGTCACCGGCGCCTACTTCACCTGGCGGCAGGTTCAACTGAGTCGGACCCAGTTGGGTCAACCCTCGAGGCCAGCACCGCACAGCTTCAGCTTGGCCGCGAGGGTCAGATCACCGAGCAGTTCAGCCGGGCGGTCGAGCAGTTGGGTCACGACAAGCCGCGTGTCCGAGTCGGAGCGATCTACGCCTTGGAACAGATCGCCAAGCCCTCCCCTGAAAGGCGCGCTGCGATCCACGAGCTGCTGGCTGCCTACGTTCGAGCGGAATCCACCTGGCCGCACCATGATCCCGTCACCTTCACCGCGATCGAGCCCGACGTTACAGCCAGCGAACGCACGGATCCGCCGTTGCTGAAGATCCGAGCCCCCGACGTGCAGGCCGCGATAACCGTCTTGGGCAGACGGGTCGAGGTCCCAGACGAAGTGATCGAACTCCAAGATGTCGACCTACGCCATGCCTACCTGGGCGGCGCCAATCTGCGTCGTGTCATCATGGCTCGGGCAATGCTGGGCCCGGCGGACCTCGAAAGAGCCGACTTCACCGACGCGTGGCTTCGACGCACGAACTTCCGCGGCGCCGACCTTACCCGTGCTGTGCTGCGGGGAGGCAATCTGAGCAGTTCAAGATCAGATGTAACCTGAAGACCCGGTATCGTCATTACCGGCACCAAGGGAGGGGCACTGATGCCGGACGACTTCATCATTGTGACCGGTGACATGATCCAGGTGACGATTCCGCCGCCGACGGTCGTGCCGCCGCTCATGGCGCCCGTTCCGCTCATCGGGACCGGCCAGAATGTCTTGGTCGGCGGCAAGCTGATCTGTCTGGAGGGCGACGAGTTGCCCCCCTCGCTAAGGGGGCCGTTGCCCTACACCGCGCCGCCGTTCGTCATCCCCGGCACCGGGACGCTGGAGGTGACGCTGATGCCGAACAACAAGACAGCGCAGACCGTGAATGGCAAGAAGATCCTGATCAAGGGTGCCACCTTCACCGCGCGGTTCAACGTCCAGACCCCCGCGCAGCAGCCGACGCCGGGTGGCCCGGTTCCGGATCCGGTGGCGGTCAAGCCGGGGACGGCGCAGTTCATCACGACCAACGTGCAGACCATCGCCGGCTGAGGCAGACCTGTGACCGGGATGGTGCAGGGATCGGACGCGGGAGCGATCCGGATCGCATCTCTACGCTGAGTGACCGCCGCCGGAGTCAGCCGCGGCAAGCGGACACCCTCACCCAACCGGAGCGTGGAGCCAGACCTGGAGCGAAATGGAGTAGGTGAGTAGGGCTAGAGCCGCGTGGAGCAACCCACCCCGCAGAGCCGCCAACGCGCACCAGGCGGAAGGACGGAGGCCGGAGCTGTCCACGTGATCGCCTATCGTGCCGGTCAGGGCACAAGATCGGTGGGCACACGCCCCTCAAGATCAACGGGCGTTGAGACGTGTTCGTGCGTAATCAGCCAACCGTGATGTGACCGCTGATAGCACGAGGTCGCACGTACCCAACGTGCCACCTTGTGTCCATTCTTCAGCGTTCCGCTTGCCCGGATGAGCATATATGCGACTGCGGTGTCCCCGCCCACCAGAACGTTCAAGTCGCGGATTTCCTGACCGATCGGGCCCTCGGAGCCGGCAAACCAGTGCAAGAATCTATCCCGGAGCGCAGCAGATCCGACGTATTGTAGAGGAGGTACCACGTCGAAATAGACGACGTCTGGTGAATAAAATGACATGAGTTGATCAATGTCCTTTGTCCAAATCGCCTCGGACCGACTGTCCAGCAGCGCCCTAACCTCGGACTGGATCGAAGTCATTTGCGTCCTCCATTCCGGGGAACCGCGACCAGGCACGGCACTCGCCAGTGTGGTGGCGGCTCCCACCTGCAGAATCTCTCGTGAGGCAAGTCAATGTAATGCGCTGGCGTAGGGGGTGAGGCCGGACGGGAGCGCATCGGCCTGGGTTGGGCGGCGCGGCCGGCTTTGGGTGCGGCGCGGTGTCGACGGCGCGCATGGCCTGGCGACGGGCCCCTTCCAAGGCCACGTCGTCAGGTGGGCCATCGGCGGCCACGTGGGAGGTGCCGTAGGGATTGCCTGTCCGGAGCTGGACGGGGTCGGTGTAGCCCGGGGGCACGATGATGCCGCCCCAGTGGTAGAACGTGTTGCCCAGCGCCAGGATGGTGGACTCCTGTCCGCCGTGGGCGGTGTTGGACGCGGTGCAGGCCGAGTACACCTTGTCGGCGAGTCTGCCCTGGTACCACAGGACACCTGTGGTGTCGATGAACGCCCTGAGCTGGCTGGCCGGGTTGCCGAAGCGGGTGGGGGTGCCGAACAGCACCACGTCGGCCCAGTCCAGGTCGTCGAGGCTGGCCTCGGCGACGTCGGCGGTGTCCTGGGTTCCACGGTCGGCGTCCTTCGTTCGCGGGTTCTATCTGTGGTGCCGGCGGGTGCCGCCGGAGCCGGGGCTACGGCAGGACCGGTGCGCCACCTCGGCGTGAGTACCAGCGGAATGGTGTGCGTCTCACCAGTACGACGACACAACCCCCCGGAATGTGAGGCGGCCCCTCGCCGGCCCGATCCGAACCTGAGCGCGATCATGAGTGAGCGGCGACAGCTGATCAATCTCGCGTACCGGCTCCCCGGCTCGCTGGCCGACGCCGAGGACGTCGGCCAGGAGACGTACGCCCGCTGGTACGCCATGTCCCAACAGCAGCAGGAGGCCGTCGCGGTCCCGGCGCCTGGCTGACGACGGTCGCCAGCCGGCCATCGCCGGTCTGAGTTGCGTGCCGCGGCAAGAGCATTCGAGCGCCAACCAGAACTGGTTGGCCGTATTCTTGCCTGCCGTCCTGGCTTGATGGACGATGATGCCGTCGGCCTGGAGAAAGTGGGACGAAGGAGCTTTCATGATCAAGTATGTTTACGAGATCGACTATCCGCTTGGCGAGAAACGCAAGTATCTGGAGTGGGTCCGGTCGATTGCGGACACCCTGCAGGCGCCCGGTGAATTGAAGCGGCTGGCGTCGTACGACAACGCTTTCTCGGCCTCACCTCACCGCGTCATCGAGTTTACGTTCGATTCAATGGCGGATGCCGGAAAGTACTTTGATCGAAAGGAAATGGTCCGAATATTCCAGGGGGAGTTGCCGGCACACGGCGAGAATATTCATATCAAAGTCCTCACGCTACGGGGTGACTACACCAAGGACCTCGGTACAAGAGACGGAATCGCAAACCGGCAGGCCGGCGACGAGGGACACCCGGCCCCGTGGGCGGATCCGCTCGGGCAGAGCGATCCGGAGTCAGCGCGATTCGAACCGGACGCCTCGCAGTAGTCGAAGGGGACCAGCAGTCCGGCCGCGCGGCGCCCGCGACCAGACACGCGGACGCCGCGCGGCGCGCGCTCTCAGTTCCAGATGTCGCTGATCGCGCTGACCGAGCAGGAGTTGGCGATGCAGGCCAGGCCGTTCAGGCTCTCCAGGGTACGCAGGACCGTGTAGTGGGTGATGTGTTCGGAGTAGCTTCCGGTCTTCACGTGCGCGCCGTAGAACAGCGTCGGGATGCGGTTGCCGGCGCTGCGGTCGTCCTCGTCGAACGTCACGACGAGCAGGCTGTTGTGCGTCTTCGCCCAGGTGGCGTACCCGCCCAGGTGGTTCTTCAGCCAGGTGTCGCCGGTGGAGACGCTGCAGTCGTGCATGTCGTTGCACAGGTTCGGCACCACGATGGAGACCGTGGGTAGGGCGGTGAAGTCGGTCGGGAAGACGGCGAACCGCAGGTTGCTGCTCGACGGCACGTTGCTGAAGTTCACCCACGGGTTGTGCTTGCGGGCGTACCGGCCCCAGCTGCAGCCGGTGTACCCGTCGGAGGGCATGCTCTCCGAGTACCCCTTGAAGGTCCGGCTGGCGTTGATGAGTTGCCGGCCCAGGTTCGCGGCGCTGAACGTGTGCGGGCAGGAGTCGTCGGTGATTCCCTGCGTCGAGCCGGAGAACAGTGCCAGATAGTTGGGCTCGCTGGGGTGGGTGACGGCGAACGACTGGGTCATCTTGGCGCCGTTGTTCGCCAGGGACGTGATGTAGGGCGCGTTGGCGTTACCGATGACCTCCCCGTACGAGTGGTTCTCCTCGATGACCACGACGATGTGGCTGTACGCGGGGAGAGCGGCGTGCGCCGGTGAGGCGGGGAGGGCGAGCGCACCGGTCAGGCCCACGGCGAGGACGGCGACGCTTCGGGCGATCCGCATGGGTCGATCCCTTCGGTAGGGGGCCACGTCGGACGCCAGCGTCTCAATCGATCCGTGACGATGAGCGAACCTGCTGTTACAGGCAACTGAAGGTTCGGGGGCCGCCGCCGCACGAGCGACGGCGGCCCCCGACGGCCTAGTTACACGGGTTGGTGGTGGACAGCCGGAAGTCGGCCGTCGTCGTTTCCCGTGCCGTGATCCTGACCTGACGGGTCTGCGGTTGCCAGCCGTCCTTCGCCACGATCAGCGACAGCGGGTTGTTGCGGTGGTCGAGCCACAGGGCGTACACCCCGCTGGCGTCGGTACGGAGTGTGTAGTGCGCGGCCCAGGTGTCGATCTGGACGGTCGCCCCGGCGAGCGGGACGGCGCTGCCGTCACACTTCACCCCCAGCACGGTACCGGTGATTTTGCCCCAGGTGGTCGGAGGCGTGACGGTCAGCGTGACCGGCACCGGCTGGAACTGGTACGGCGTGTTGGTCTGCACCGTCAGCAGGGCCTTGTAGGTGCCCGGCTGCGGGGTGTTCGCCGGGGAGGCGTCGAGCGTCACGGTGACCGTGACGGTGGCGCCCGGCGCGACCGTGAACGAACTCGGGCTCTCCGCCAGCCAGGCCACGTCGGCCGGTGGGCCGCACTGGTTGAAGCCGGGCAGGATCTCGGCCCTCGGCACGGCGTTGAAGCCGCTCGTCGCGCCACCGATCTTGTAGAACCCGCAGGCGCTGCCGCCGCGGTACAGGGTGTTGTTGGAGTTGGGCAGCGGGCTCCAGACCCGGGTACCCGGGTCGTAGGCGAAGCCCTGGTTGGTGAATCCGGCCGGGGAGACGCCGCCGGAGACCAGCAGCATCCCGTTGGCCGCGGTGTACCCCGACGCCCACAGCGTCATCGGCAGGTCGGTGATGGGCGACCAGGTGTCGATCGTCGGGTTGTACGCGTACCCCTTCGCGGTGTTGCCGAGCGTGTCGCCGCTGCCGCCCGCGCAGTAGAGCTGCCCGGGGAGGGCGCCGCACGCCTCCCAGGAGATGGGCAGCGGGTAGTCGGCGCGCCGGATCCAGGTGTTGGACGGCGGGTCGTAGGAGAACACCTCGGGGTGGCCGCAGACGTTGGTGTCACAGCCGCCGACCACGTACAGCCGGCCGTTCAGCACCGCGACCCCGCTGGCCGCCAGCGGTACCGGCACGCTCGCCCCGGCGGACCAGGTGTTGGCGAGCGGGTCGTAGATCTCCAGGGCCGGTACCGGATCGCCGGTGCCGCCCCAGCCGCCGACCACGTAGAGCCGGCCGCCGATGAACGCGGCCGCCGGGTTCTCCCGGGCCTTACCCATGCCGGCGATCGGGCTCCACTGCCCGGCCACCGGGTCAAAGACGTATCCGCTGGCGAGGATGGCGGTGCCGTCGGTGCCGCCGACCGAGTACACCTTGCCCTCGTTGACGCTCACGCCGTTGTCCATGATGGACGTCGGGTACTGGGGAAGGTCGGCCCACGGCGCCGCGTACGGCGTCGCGGACGTCGCCGGCCGCAGGTTCGCCTTGGCCGTCTGGCGCGGGAGCTGGTGCCGGTCGAAGGTACCCGCCACCACCTGCTTGGGCGCCCCGGTGCCCTGCTGCGTCAGCAGCGTGAAGCCCTCGCCGCGCTCGTTCAGTCGCACGTCGGCCGGTGCCGTACCGTCGTTGTGCACCTTCAGGGTGGCCGTCTTCTGGTCGCCCATCCGGGCGGTCTTGGCGATGCTGCCCGGCGTGACGACCAGGTGGCCGGCGCCCAGCGCGAAGTCGGCGCGGGTGGTGAAGTCCGTCGCCACGTCGACCGTCTTCGTCTCGTCGGTGTACCCGTTGCGGCTCGCCGTGAACGGGTGCGACCCGGTCAGCGGCGAGAACATCCAGTAGAAGCCGTCGCCCAGGTTCGGGTCGTCCGGCGTGGGGTTGGTGGTGACGACCTGGCCGCCGTCGTTGTTCTTCACCCTCGCGCCGGCCAGGCCGAGACCGGTGTTGCGGTCGGTCACCTCGCCGAGCACCAGCCCGCCGTGGACCGCGTCGCAGGTGCGGGTGCCGACGAACACGTTGTCGACCTCCCACCACCAGGCCCAGGTACCGGTGTAGTGGAACCGCACCTGTACTTGCGACTGCCCGGCCGCCTGCGGGATGGGGATCTGCGTGGACACCGGCCCGCGGGCGCTGTCCTCCTGGTGCAGCACGGTGCTCCAGGTCTGCCCGCCGTCCATGCTGAGGTCCACGTCCGCTACCGAGGCGAGCGCCCGGTAGTCGCTGTTGAACCCGATCGCGGGCGCGGTCTGCCCGGTCAGGTCGACGACCGGGGTACGCAGCTCAGTGTCCTCGGTGTTGCCGCGCCCGAGGTGGTCGCTGTCGATGATGGCGAAGCCGCCGTCGCCGCCGGTGAGGTTGCCCCGCATCCCGTCGTCGGTGAACGTCCAGCCGCCGGCCGGGGTGTTGTTCACGACCGTCCAGCCGGGCGGCGTGGTCGGCGCGTCGAACGACTCGGCCAGCCCGGCGACGTGCCGGGCGTACCCGGGCGCCGTGCACGAGTCCGCGTTGACGGTCAGCGCGACGTCCCTGGACACGTCGGTGGTACCGGCCGGGATGGCCACGTCCGCCGCCGTGTACCCGGGGTAGTTCGCGCTGACATGCAGGGTGTACGGAGCGCCGGACGCCACGTCGACGTGGTACCGCCCGGTTGCCGGGTCGGTCCACACCGGCCCGCCGGGTACCCCGTCGACCGTTATCTTCGCGTAGAGCGGCCAGCCGTGGCCGGAGCCGTCCTTGACCACCCCGCTGATGCTGATCTTCGGGATCGGGGTCAGCGCGATGTCCGTGGTCGTCGTCGCGCCGTCGGTCACCACGACACCGGGAACCGTCTTCGGCTGGTACGCGTAGGCCGCCGCCGACACGTCATAGGTACCCGCCGGCACGGTCAGGTCGAAGTGGCCCTTGGCGTCGGTGAGCACCGAGGCGACCGGAACGCTCACCGAGGCGGACGCGAGCGGCTGGCCGCTCGCGGCGTCGGTGACCGTACCCGCGATGTCGCCGTGCGGTCCGGCCGGCCCGAAGGCGCGCACCCCGTTGGGGGTACCGAGACCGGTCGGGCCGTCGTAGCCCGGCTTCGCGGTGCACAGGTACGAGTTGGCGCAGGTGCCGTTCGACCCGCTCGTCACGTCGTTGAGCGCGGACGTGGTGGCGTACGGGTAGGTGTTCGGGTAGCTCCCGTTCACCGGGGTACCGGCGAGGGCGTACACGCTCGCCACCACCGGCGAGGACACGCTCGTGCCGCCGTACACCGCCCAGCCGGGCGCCTGGTACGAGTTGTAGACCGCGACGCCGGTCGCCGGGTCGGCCACCGCCGACACGTCGGCGACGGTACGCCGGGGGCAGTCCGGGTCGGTCTGGAACGAGGGCTTGTCGTCAAACGCCGAGCAGCCACTGCCCGCGCCGTTCCACACCGTCTCGCTCCAGCCGCGGGCGTCGGGACCGGGTCAGCGAGGTGCCGCCGACCGCGGTCACGTACTTCGACGCGGCCGGGTACGACACGCCGTAGCCGCTGTCGCCGGAGCTGACCGTGATGGCCACGCCCGGGTGGTTGAAGTTCGCGTCTGCGTCGACCTGGCCGGGGCTCTCCGCCGAGCCGTAGCTGTTGGACACGAACTTCGCGCCCAGCGCGACCGCGGTGTTCACCGCGGTGTACAGGTCGGCGTTGAGGTTGGTGTTCGCCTCGACCAGCAGGATGTGGCAGTTGGGGCACACGGCCGAGACCATCTGGATGTCCAGCGAGATCTCGGCGGCCCATCCGGCGTCGGGGTTGGGCAGCGGGCCCGGCTGGCCGGCCTGGTTCACCTTGCTGAAGCAGCCGTTGGCCGTGGTGCACGGCGTCAGGCCGAACTGGGCGCGGTACACGGCGAGGTCGGCCTCGCCGTTGGGATTGTCGAACGCGTCGACGATCGCGACGGTCTGGCCGTTGCCCGCAGTGGCGGACGGCAGGGCGTACGCCGACTGCAGGTCCGCCGGGCCGTACCCGTTGGGCACGGCGCGCGGCACCACGCCGAGCCGCCCCGCGACGTCGGTGCGGGCGAGCCCGAAGCAGGTCGACTCACCCTTCTTCGCGGGTCCCGCGCACAGCGCGCGTACCGCTGCCGGCTTCGCCCCCGCGCCGGGCGGCGCCGCCTGGGCGGGCGCCGGCGCCGCGACCGCGAAGCCGGCGGTTGCCACGGCGGCGACGACCACGCCGAGCCGTCGTAGCCGATCGAGTTTCCGGTGCATCTGCATCCTCCCCCTAGGCCGGCGACACTGCCGAAAGCGGAGGAGTCCCCCGACGACACCGCCGACCCG
>JBKPCQ010000391.1:0-24793 GCA_046727455.1 Actinomycetota bacterium
ACCAGGCGCCGCCCGCCGGCTACGAGGCGCCGCCCGCCGGCTACCAGGCGCAACCCACCGGGTACCAGGCGCCGCCCGCCGGCCACGAGCCGCCGCCCGCCGGACTCCAGGCGCGGCCGCCGGTCCAGGAGCAGCCGGGGGTGTACCGGCCCGCCGAGCGCCCGGGCCAACCCGAGGCACCCGGGCCCCCAGAGGCGGCGCCCGGCGTCGCGGCGCCGGTCAACCCGTTCCCGACGGTACTGACCCCGCCGCCGCCGGCGTACCCCCAGCCCGCCCATCCGGACGAGGAGCACCACCGCAGCCGGCTCCCGCTGGTCGTGCTGGCCGTCGTGGCCGTTGCGGCGCTGGTGGCCGCCACCGTGGTCGGAGTCCTCGCCTTCCAGGCGCGGCGCCCGGCGCCGGCCCCGGCCCAGGCCGGTCCGAGCGCGACCGCCACGGCGCCGGTACCGTCGGCGACCGCGTCCGCGCCGACCGACCTCAAGCTCCGCGACGACGGCGACACGGTCACGCTGACCTGGACCGATCCCAGCGCCGGCAGCGTGCCGTTCTTCGTCGAGGTCGGCCAGGCCGGCGCGCAGCTCCAGATCATGGGGCATCTCAAGCCCGGCGAGACGACCTTCCCGGTCGCCGGGCTCAACCCCCGGTTGGACTACTGCTTCAGCGTCGTCGCGGTGTACAGCGCGACGCTCGTCGCACCCTCGAACCTGGCGTGCACCCAGCGCTCCGGCAAATCCGGAGCGTCGCCGAGCCGGTAGCGGACAGTGTGTGCGACGGGTACCCAAGCTCGGAGCGCAGCCCCTATGATGGCCGTGGCTAGGGGGCGAGCCATGAGGTTCGGAACGCCGAGTAGTTGGGCTGAGCGTGACACGTCTGGGGAGATTTTCGCGCAGCCGAGGTGGTCTCGTCACCCTCGGTGTCGTCGTTGCCCTCCTGATCGCACTGGGCGCGACCGTGCTCGGGCTGGGCGCCAAAGATCACGCCCTGGCGAACTCCAACGCCAGTGCCTGGCTCTACTCCTCCAACAGGGGCGAGATCGCCCGGGTCAACGGCGAGACCGGCCGGGTCGACACCCGGTTCAAGGTGGTCGATGCCCAGGGGCACGTGATCCAGGTCAGCCAGAGCGACCGGTACCTGGTCCTGCGCGACCTCACCACAGGTAAGGTCAGCTCGCTCGACCTCGCGACGCTGCAGATCGCCGCGACCACCCAGACCACCGCCGGCCTCGGCGTCACGCTGGCCCTCGACCGTGACGCCGCCTTCGTCGTCGACGCCGTGCAGGGCGTGGTCCGGCAGCTCGACCCGGTCGCGCTGACCCCGATCGGCCAGCCGCTGCGGTTCCCGCCCGGGGTGTCCGGCGGCACGTTCGACGGCAGCGGCACGCTCTGGCTGCTCGTGGCGAGCGAGGGCACCGTCATCGGCATCAAGCCGGCGCCGGCGCATGCGAGCCCGGACGCGGCGGCGAACCCGACGAAGGCGCGGACCATCCCGGTCGCCCCGCCCGACCACGATCTGAGTATGTCGACGCTGAGCGACGGCGTGGCGGTGCTCGACTCCACCGCGACCACGCTGACCCTGGTCCAGGGCGACAAGACGAGCACCACGCCGCTGCCCCAGCTGTCCGGCAACGGCGCGCTGCCGCCGCAGTCCGCGAACGGGGCGGTACCGGTGACCGTCCAGGACAACCGGCACGTCTACGTGGTCAACGGCACGCACGTCGCGGACGTCGCCGTGCCGGGCACCGGCGCGCTCTCCCCCGCGGTACCGTTCGCCGGCAAGCTCTACGTCGCCGACGAGGCCGCCGGCACGGTGTACGAGATCGACGGCGACGGCAAGGTCACCGACACGATCACGATCCCCAACGCCGGTGGGAAGCTGGAGATCGAGGTGCGCGGCGGGCACCTGTTCATCAACGCGCCCAACTCCTCCAGTGCCCGGGTGGTCGACAACAAGGGCCGGGTCAAGGCCGTCGACAAGTACGCCAACAACATCCTCGGCGGCGACCCGCCGCCCAACCCGCCGGCACCGCCGCCGCAGAAGCCGCCGACGGTCGGGCCGCCGAGCGCGCCGTCGAAGGTGAACGCGACGGCGGGTAACGCGGCCGTGCACCTGACGTGGGGACCGGCCAACCCGAACGGCTCGCCGGTGACCAAGTACGTGGTCGAGGGCGACGGTCAGGTCCACGAGGTGGGCGCCAACCAGCGCGCGCTGGACCTCACCGGGCTGACCAACGGGCAGCAGTACGTCTTCACCGTGTACGCGGTCAACGCCAAGGGGCCGGGGCCGAAGAAGGCGTCCAACCCGGTAGTCCCGTCCTCGGCCGTTCCGGATCCGCCGCTCAGCGTGACCGCGACGGCCAACAAGGACGGCACGGTCACCATCACGTACCCGGCCGCGAACGGCCAGGGGCACCCGGTCGTCCGGTACGACATCACGCAGGTCTCGGCCGGCGCGCAGGCCCCGCTGACCAGCGTGCCCGGCACCACGGCGACGATACCGGCCGGGCAGCTCACCTACGGCACCCAGTACGCGTTCATCGTCGCGGCGGTCAACAACCTCGGCACGGCGTCGCAGCCGTCCCCGGTGTCCAACACCGTCGTGCCGTTCACGGTGCCGGGCGCGCCGCGCGGCCTCACCCCGGTCCCGATCGACGCCAAGGGCACGATCTCGCTGGCCTGGCAGCCGGCCGTGAACAACGGCCGGCCGGTCACCGGGTACCAGGTGACCGCGGGCGGCACCACGCAGACGGTCACCGGCACCAGCGTCCAGATGACGGGCTTCCCGGACGCCTCCCCGGTCAACGTCACCGTCAAGGCGGTCAACGAGGCCGGTCCCGGCGCGGCGGCCAGCACCGTCGCCCGCACCATCGGACCGCCGATCCTGACCGGCGGCACCGCCGCGGCCAACGGCCTCAACGGCATCACGGTGAGCTTCACGACCAACAACAACGGCGGCGCCACCACCTGCACGATCTCGATCAACGGTGGCGGCGCGACCGGCATCGGCTGCAACGGCGGCGCGATCAACGGGCTCTGGCCCGGTACCACCTACAACTTCACCGTCAACGCGAGCAACAAGGCCGGCGCCGCCAAGCCGATCTCCGGCAGCGTCGCGATCCGGGCGGTCAACGCCACGGTCATCTGCCCCACCAACACCGGCGGATACTGCAGCTCCGGGATCTGGGCATACCGGGTGGCGAACCAGACCTACAGCCAGGCGGCCGAGGCCCTCCCGGTCGGCCGGGTGTTCCAGGTGCAGTGCCGCACCACCGGTGGAAACGTGAACGCCGCCCCATATGGCGGCAAGAACAACAATTTGTGGCTAAGGTTCACAGGCAGCAAGGGAACGGAGTACTTCCCGGACGCCTGGGCGAGACTCGACGACGGCCAGGACAACATCAACGTGCTCCCCCCGTGCTGACGCGACGCGAGCCTGACCAGCCCGAGGAGTACCGCACGTGACCGCCGCACCACCCGCACCACGCCCGGAGGCGCCCAGCCCCGACGAGACGAACGGCTTCGCGGAGTACGCGCGCCGGCTCGCCGGGGCGATCGGCTCGGTCGTGCTGGGCAAGCCCCAGGTCGTCCGGCTCGCCCTGACCGCCCTGCTCGCCGAGGGGCACCTGCTCATCGAGGACGTCCCCGGGGTCGGCAAGACCACGCTGGCCCGCTCGATGGCGGCGGTGGCCGCCGGGCAGTGGCGGCGCATCCAGTTCACCCCGGACCTGCTGCCCTCCGACGTGACCGGCGTCACCATCTTCAACCAGGGCAGCGGCGGGTTCGAGTTCCACCAGGGCCCGATCTTCGCGAACATCGTGATCGCCGACGAGATCAACCGGGCCTCGCCCAAGACCCAGTCCGCGCTGCTGGAGGTCATGGAGGAGCGGTTCGTCACGGTCGACGGGATCCGGCACCCGGTACCCCGGCCGTTCCTCGTGGTCGCCACGCAGAACCCGGTCGAGATGGACGGCACGTACCGGTTGCCCGAGGCGCAGCTCGACCGGTTCCTGATGAAGCTCTCGGTCGGGTACCCCGACGAGTCGGTGGAGGTCGAGGTGCTGCGCGGCGCCGCGGTCGGCCGCAGCCCGGACTCGCTGGAGCCGCTGACCGACACCGCCGCCATCGCCCGGGCGATCAGCCTCGCCCGGCGCGTCTACATCGCCGATCCGCTCTACGCCTACGCCGTCCGGCTGGCCGTGGCGACCCGGAGCCACCCGCAGGTCCGGGTCGGGGTCAGCCCGCGCGGCGTGATCGCGCTGACCCGGGCGGCGACCGCCTACGCGCTCATCGACGGACGCAACTACGTGATTCCGGAGGACGTGCAGGCCCTGGTGGAGCCGGTGTTCGCGCACCGGCTGCTGCTGTCCCCCGACGCGCAACTGCGCGGTACCACTCCGGCCGACGTGCTGCGCGCCGCCGTCCAGTCGGTACCCGTCCCGACCGCGGCCCCCGTATAGCGCCATGGCACCGACCGCACGGGGCGTGGGTACGGTACTCGCCGGCGGGGCGCTGATCGCCGGCGGGTTCACCTACGGATACCCGGAACTGGTGGTGGTCGGCGCGGCCGGGGTGGTGGCGGCGGTGTGCGCGGTGGCGTACGTCGCGTTCGGGCTGCGGCTCACGGTCACCCGGCAGGTCGAGCCGGAGCGGGTCACCCGCGGCGAGGCGTGCCGGCAGACGCTGACCGTCCGCAACAGCAGCCGGTTCCGGGGGGTCACGCTCATCGCGCACGACGTGTGCGGGGCGGGCACCGTCCCGGTACCGCTGCTGAGACTGCGGCCTGGACACGACACGGCCGTGACCTACCCCGTGCCGACCGCCCGCCGGGGTGTGGTCCGCGTCGGCCCGCTGCGGGTCACCCGCCGCGACCCGCTCGGCCTGGTGGGGGTGGCCCGCAACAATGGGGGTACCGCGCAGGTCTGGGTCCACCCCCGCACCCATCCCCTGGTCGCCGTGCCCGTCGGCGTGGCGCGCAGCCTGGACGGCCGGGTGGACAAGGTACCGCACGGCACGATCACCTTCGATGCCCTGCGGGAGTACGTGATCGGTGACGAGCTGCGCAAGGTGCACTGGCGGACCAGCGCGCGGGTGGGGCAGCTCATGGTGCGCGAGGACCTGGACACCAGCCTCCCCAGGGTGGTGGTACTGGTCGACGACCGGCGGGCCGTCTATCGCGACGTCACCGAGGTCGGCGAGTCGGACGACTTCGA
This sequence comes from Actinomycetota bacterium, assembly GCA_046727455.1. Classification (GTDB taxonomy): domain Bacteria; phylum Actinomycetota; class Actinomycetes; order Mycobacteriales; family Micromonosporaceae; genus AC-43. The sequence continues at coordinate 5,207 of JBKPCQ010000391.1, forward strand.
GGCGGTGTGCGAGGCGGCCGCGTCGGTGATCGTCGCGTGCGTCCGCGCCGACCTGGCCGTCGAACTGCTGGTGGCCAGCGCCGACCGGTCGCTCGGTACCGGTGCCCACCGGGCGGCCGGCCCAGCGGACGCCAGCCCCATGCTCGACCGCCTTGCCGAGGCGGCACCGGCCGCGGCGCCGGACGTGCTGGATACCGCCACCCGCCGGCTGCGCCAGCACAAGCTCGGCGACACGCTGATCTACCTCACCGGCTCCGGCCGCCCCGACGACCTCGCCCCGGTCGGCGCCCTGGCGCCCGGATACCCGACGATCGTGGCGGGCGTGTTCGGCGACCCGTTCGGGGTGCCGACCGCGGTCGCCGGGATGCAGGTCCTCACCGTCGCCGACGCGCCCGACTTCGCGGCTGCCTGGGACAGCCTGGGCCGATGGTGAGGCGGGCGGTCCTGGTACCGCTGTGCGTGGCCGGGCTCGTGGCGATCGCCACGCTCCCGCTCGGCCGGATCTACCACGGCGCCCTGCTCACCTGGCTGCTGCTGGGCGCCGCGGTCGCGCCGGTGCTCATCAGCGCCGCGCTGCAGCGCCTGCCGGCGTACCCGGTCGCGCCGGTGTCGGTGCTGGCGCTGGGCGGGTACACGCTGTGGGCGGTCCAGCTCTCCGCGAAGGCGGGCCAAGTCGACGGTCCACTGTGGACGCTGTGGACGGACGCGGTGCGCAACGGCATCCCCCGGTTGCTCACCGCGCTGATCCCGGTCGAGCCCCAGCCGGACACCGTGCTGGTCCCGGTGGTCGCCACCTGGCTGGCCGCGCTGGCGGCGGCCGAGTTGGCGGTACGGGGACGGCACGTTCTGCTCGGCTACGCCCCGCCGACGCTGCTCTACCTCGGCTGCCTCGTCGTCGTCGGGCCCAACGCGCACCAGCTCGGGTGGGAACCGCTGGCCTACGCCGCGGTGGCCGCCATCGGTCTCGCGGCGACCGGGCGGCCCGGCACCGCGGCGGTACCGGATCTGAGCCCGGCTTTCCGGGTCCGGTTGGCGATCGGTGCGTGCTTCGGGCTCGCGCTGACCGTCGGGCTGGCCCTGGCGGTCGCGCCGGTACTCGGCAACCGGGTGCACCACGTGCCGACCGACCCCCGCCGGTACGTCGAGCCGCCGAGCCTCGATGCCATGGACGAGAACCCGCTGATCCGGCTGTCCGGCTGGGCGCTGAACCCGACCCAGAAGCTGTTCGACACCGACATTACGACCTCGGTACCGGACAAGGACCTGCGCATCCGGCTGGCCGTGCTGAGCGACTACGACGGGGTGAACTGGCGGGTCGGCGGGGACTACCGGGAGGCCGGCCGGGTGCTGCCGGCGGTCAACGGCCCCGGTGCCACGCCCGCTACCGGGGCGCCCATCCGGCAGACCATCACCATCGACGACCTGGACGGGCGGCTGCTGCCCGCGGCGCCGACCGTGCACCAGATCGACGGGATCCGCGTCGCCTACGACCAGGCCACCGGTACCGTCATCCGGCCCGAAGGGCTGCGCACCGGGCTGTCCTACACCGTCCAATCACGACAGTCCACTGTGGACGTCAACCTGCTCGGCGCCGCCGACGTGCCGAGCGGCGCTGGGGTGGCCCGGTTCCTCGGGCTCGGCCCGGGTACCCCGCCGTCCGCCCTGAGCGACCTCGCCCAGCAGATCGGCGGCGACGTCGCCGGGGGGTACCAGCGCGCGTCAGCGATCGAGGACTACCTCTCCGCGCACTACACCCTCGTCGGCGACGCGCCCAGCGGCCACGCGTACCCGAACCTCAGCTTCTTCCTGTTCTCCCCGCCCAACCTCGGCGGGCAGAAGGGTACCTCCGAGCAGTTCGCCGCGAGCTTCGCGGTGCTGGCCCGGATGCTCGGCCTGCCCAGCCGGGTGATCGTCGGCTTCCAGGCCCGGCCGGGCGTGTCCGCCGTGCACGGGCGGGACGCGCTGGCCTGGCCGGAGGTGCTGTTCACCGGCGTCGGCTGGGTACCGTTCGACCCGCTGCCCAAGCCGAACGCAACCCCGGTACCGCTGGAGTCGTTCCGGCCCAAGCCCAACCCGTCCACCCCGCCACCGTCCGCGGCGCCCACGATCTCGATCTCCACCTCGCCGCAGCTGCCGCACCACTCCCCCAGCACGGTGGCGGCAGCGCCCGCCAAGCCGCTGCCGCCGTGGCTGCCGGCCACCGCCGGGGGCGGCCTGCTCGTCCTGCTGCTCGGCGCGCTCGGCGCGGTCGTCCTGCTCCGCCAGGCCCAGCGAAGACGCCGGCTCGACCGGGGCAGTCCCGCGCACCGGATCGCCGGAGCCTGGCGGGAGGTGCTCGACGGGCTCCGCCTGGCCGGGCGGCCGGCCGCGGTACACCTGCCGGCGACCGAGGTGGCCGGGTACGCCAGCCGGGTCGGGGTACCGGCACACGAGCGGGGACGCGGCACGGTACGGCCGGCGACGCCGCCGCTGGACGAGCTGGCGGTACTGGTCAACCGGGCGACCTACGCCAGCGGTGAGCCGAGCGAGGAGGACGCGCGGCAGGCCCGGGTACAGGCCCTGGCGTATGTCGCGGAGTTGCGTGGGCGGCGGCCCTGGTGGCGCCGGTTGCTCTGGCGCGCCGACCCGCGCCCGCTGCGCTGGCGGTAATGGTGGCTGAGCTGGCTGGCGTTCGCTGTGCTCGCGCGGTCCCGGGCCTCCTCAGGCGACGTCTTCCCTCCTCGCTCCGCTCGTCAGTCCAGACGCCGCCCGGCCCGGGACTACCGGTTATCCCGTTCCTGGCCGGCCGGGGCGGGTCAGCACCCGGTCGGCCCGGTCACGGGTACTCGCGATCAGCGCCGCGTTGGCCTCGTCGCTTCGGTACACCCAGTCATGCGCCGCCTCCCTGTCGAGGCCCCGCGAGCGCTGCCGGCGCAGCAGCGCCTCCACCCGGGTCGGGGTCGGCGCGTCGATGTAGAGGACCAGGTCCAGCAGGTCCCGCACCGCCGACCATGGCGGCTCCGGTACCAGCAGGTAGTTGCCCTCGACGACGACCGTCCGGACCGTCGCCGGTACCGGGATCGCGCTGCCGATCGACTCGTTCAGCGTCCGGTTGAACTCGGGGGCGTACACGACCTCGCCGTCCCGCGCGTCCCGCAGCCGCCGCAGCAGGTGCACGAAGCCGGCCGCGTCGAACGTCTCCGGCGCGCCCTTGCGGTCGGCGAGGCCCAGCCGGGTCAGCTCGGCGTTCGCGAGGTGGAACCCGTCCATCTGCACCGCGATGGCGGCGGTCGGGCCGTACCGTGCGCGCAGCGCCCCGGCCAGCGACACGGCAAGGGTCGACTTGCCCGCGGCGGGCGGGCCGGTGATCCCGACCAGGATCCGCCGGCGGTCCGACTCCAGGAGCGGATCGAGCGCCTCAAAGGCGCCCGCGAGGACGGCCGGGTGGGAGCTCACCACATCGATACCATCGCATATGCAGCGGCCCCGACAGCCTCGGTGCCCCACGAGCGGGGCGAGCGCCGCCAGCGGAGCGGCGCCGGGCCCGAGGGGCGCCGGCGCCGCGGTACCGTGGCGGATCGTCACTCGGAACCGACCGCCTGCCGCTGGAGCGCGGCCTTGTACGCCGCCGCCTGCTCCAGGTCGGCCTGGCGCACGACGAGCGAGCCGAAGTTGTGCACGGCCTGGTAGTACGTCCAGGCGAGGCTGTAGCAGGCGGACCGGACGATCACCGAGTAGGTCGCGCACTTGTTCCTCAGGTCGAAGTAGAACGCGCTGTCGACGTGGTCCTTGTTGGCCGGGAAGCGGCCGAGGGCCTTGTAGTTGCGGTACCCGAAGTCGTGGCGCCAGCAGGGCAGCCGGAAGTCGAAGCCGAGCGGTTCGTCCGGCGAGGCGGAGCAGTAGTCGGTCGACCAGTCGAGCGCGTAGTCGGCGTACGCGCCCTGGTTGAGCCGGGCGTGGTCCCAGGCATCGTGACTGGGCGTGGTGGCCTGGGTGAACGAGGTGACCAGGGCGAGCCTCTGGTCGTAGGTCGCGGCATTCGCCGGGCTGGCCCAGGCCAGGCCGGCGAGGATGGCGACGAGGGTGAGAGCGAGCGTGAGCGGGACACGGCGCATGGGAACCTCCGGTAGGGGGTGGACCTGGAGGATGCGGCTTACCGCGGTAGCCAGATGATCTGGCTTAACTACCGTTCAGTCCATAGGTGCCTACCGATTTAACATCCACCGCTAATCCCGACCAACGCCGCTCACCACCTGTTGACGGATCTCCCCGTACGTGTGCCGGGTGACGGGCGGGCGGCTCACCGACCGTGGTTGGGTAGAGTCGGCCAGCGAGGCGTCCGACGGGAGGAGTCCGGGTCCGTGCAGCAGGACAGCTCGGAGCAGATCGGCGGAGCGGTTCCCGCTTCAGGCACCGAGGCACCGGCGCCCCCGCCCAGACCTCCCGAGATGGACGAGACGGTGGTACTGCCGGCGTTCGTGACCGGGAAGAAGGAGCGCGCACCGAAACCGGCCGAGCCGGTACGCCACCAGGCGGAGCCCGACGGCAAGCTGCCGCCCAGCGAGCGGGGCATGCTCATCTTCGTCGCCGCGCTGCTCGGCGTCGGTACCGTCGCCGTCGTTCTGGTCCTCGGGCTGGGCGGCTTCCGCGCGCCGCAACCGGCGAACACCCACACCCCGAGTCCCGCCGCGGTGGTACCACCGCCGCCGAGTCCGTCACCGAGCGAGTCACCCAGCCCGCCGCCGTCACCGGTACCGTCGTCACCGCCGCCGACCACGCTGGTCCGGCGCAGCCCGCCGGGGCCCCTGGTCCTCGGTACGCTGACCCGCACCGACCCGGCGGCGTTCTGCACCTACAGCAGGGCCGGCCGGGCCCGGCAGCACGACGACGGGGGCTGGTTCTGCACCGGTACCCAGGACCATCCGCCGTTCCCATTCGGACCCAACGACGTGTGCCGCTGGCGGTACCTGGACACCACCGCCTACGCGGTCCCCGGCGATCCCGCCGACCCGGCCACCTGGCGGTGCTTCACGTAGTCAGCCCAGCCATCCGGGGCGGACCAGGCCGGCCTCGTACGCGAACACCACGAGCTGCGCCCGGTCCCGCGCGCCCAGCTTGACCATCGCCCGGCTCACGTGGGTCTTCGCGGTCGCCGGGCTTACCACCAGCCGCTCGGCGATCTCGTCGTTGGACAACCCGGCGCCGACCAGCGCCATGACCTCCCGCTCCCGGTCGGTGAGCCCGGCCAGCTCCGTCGGCCGGCGCGGCGCCCGCGCGCGCGACGCGAACTCCTCGATCAGCCGGCGGGTGACCCCGGGCGAGAGCAGCGCGTCACCGCTGGCCACCGCGCGGATACCGCGCAGCAGGTCGACCGGTTCGGTGTCCTTCACCAGGAAGCCGCTGGCCCCGACGCGCAGCGCCTCGAAGACGTACTCGTCCAGGTCAAACGTTGTCAGGATGACGATCCGTACCCCCGACAGCGCCGGGTCGGCCGCGATCCGGCGGGTCGCCTCCAGGCCGTCCAGTCCGGGCATCCGGATGTCCATCAGCACCACGTCCGGCCGGTACCGGGTGGCCAGCCGCACCGCATCGGCGCCGTCCGCCGCCTCGCCGACCACCTCGACGTCGTCCTGTGCGTCGAGCAGCGCGCGGAAGCCGGCGCGTACCAGTGCCTGGTCGTCGGCGAGCAGTACCCGGATCATGACGCGCCCCCGAACGGCAGCCGGGCCTCGACCTGGAACCCGCCGGCCGGCCCGGGACCGGCGGTCAGCGTACCCCCGAGGGCCGCGGCCCGCGCCCGCATCCCGGCGATGCCGTTCCCCGCCGTCGCGGTGCCCGGCCTGCCGGCTCCGCCGGCTGACAAGGCGGGCCCGCTGGGGGAGCCCGCGGCGCTGGCGGGCCCGCTGGGGGAGCCGCGCCCGTCGTCCGCCACCCGGACGGTCAGCCCGTCGACCGCGTACCCGATGGTGACGGTCGCCCGCGCCGCAGGTCCGGCGTGCCGGCGGACGTTGGTCAGCGCCTCCTGCGCGATCCGGTACGCCGCCCGATCCAGCTCGGCGGGCAACTCGCGCGGCTCGCCCTCGATCACCGTCCGGGCCCCGGCGTTCTCGGCGAGCGCGGCGAGGTTCGTCAGGCTCGGCGCGGGCGCGCGGGGCGCCTGCTCGTCCTCGGCGCGCAGCACGCCGAGGACTGAACGGACCTCCCGCAGCGCCTCGGCGCTCGCCTGCTTGATGGCGATCAGCGCGGTCCGCGCCTGCTCGGGATGCTCGTCCATGAGGTGCAGCCCGACCCCCGCCTGCACGCTGATCAGCGACAGGTGGTGGCCGAGCACGTCGTGCAGTTCCCGGGCGATGCGCAGCCGCTCCTCGCTTGCCTGCCGGCGCTGCTGCTCGGCACGGGTACGCGCCTGTTCGTCGCGGGTGCGGGCCAGCTCGGCGAGGTACCGCGCCTGCACCCGGGCCGCCTCGCCCAGCAGCAGCACGATGCCGATCGCCAGCAGCACGCCGACGGCCTCACCGAACCGCAGGTACCGCAGGTCCACGCCGGGCAGCCGGCCGAGCCCGACGAGGAGCAGGTACCCGACGCCGGTCAGCACCCACACCGGTACCCGCCGGCCGGCGCGCACCGCCCCGATGACGGCCACGACCGGCGCCACGAACACCGGCCCGTACGGGTACCCGAGCAGCACGTAGGTCACCGTCGCGCCGATGGTGACGGCCACCGCGGCCACCCGGTACCGCCGCCGGAACAGCAGCGCGACCGGTCCGGCGATCAGCAGCAGGTACCCCCAGGGAGCAAGAGGGCGCGCGGCGAGCTGGCCGTGCCGGGCGAAGCTGGTCCCGACGACCTGCGCCACCGCGACGAGCAGCGCCAGCCGCACCGGCGGGGCGTGCCCGCGCCACGGCCCGGAACGCCAGTCCCGGCGCCGCGCCCAGTCGTCCGGCCCACGCACCATGCCTCCTGGTTCGCTCCGCGGGGGCGCGCCATCGCGCCGCCTTCCCTCGTCGCTACGCTCCTCACTCCAGACGCCGCCGCCCCCCGCTGCGCCCACCACCGCCACGGTAGGCCACCGGCGGGCCGCGCCGCATCGGCGCGGCGGCGACCGCCGGATACGCCACCGGGAGTACCCGCCGCCGTGCCCTACCCCCGCCGGCGCAGCCCCGATGCCCGCGCCCAGCCGACGACAGCCGTCCCGGTCCGGAGCCATCGTCGAAGCATCACCCATCAAAGGAGGTACCGATGTCCACCGACATCCCCCGCGGCGGCCGGGTCCGCACCTCGGACGAGGAGCGCGAGCAGGTCGCCGAGATCCTGCGCGCCGCCGCCGCCGAGGGCCGGCTCACCCTGGAGGAGAGCGACGAGCGGCTGGCCCGCGCCTACGCGGCCAAGTACCGCGACGAGCTCGCCCCGCTCACCACCGACCTGCCCAGCGGCGGCTGGGAGGCGCTGTCCCGGACACCACAGGCGCTCGCTGAGGCCCGCCGCCGGCTGCGCCGGCACGGCTCGCTCGTCGCCGTTGTGGCCGGCCTGCTGGTCGCCGCGTGGCTGCTGTCCGGCGCGCACTTCTTCTGGCCGTTGATCCCGATCGCCTTCCTGACCTTCACCTTCCTGCGGCACGCCCGGTGGGCGCGCTACCGCTCGCAGTGGGGGGCCGGTCCGTGGGGACCGAACCGGCGGCCGTGGTCGCGGTGGTGACCTGTCCCGATCTCGCTGGCCGGGTCGCCGTGGTCACCGGCGGCTCGGGCAGCATCGGGGCGGCACCACCCTCGACATCAATGGCGGCAAAGTAGTCTGACACGGCCAAACAGGACGGTCCTGGAACCGGGCCGTCCCGGCTGGCACAGTGACCGCCGTGATGGGTCCCTCGCACGCGCTGTCCGGTGCCGCCACCTGGCTGGCCGGCTCGCTGGCTCTGCAGCATTTCGCGCACTTCCACCAGACGCCGGTGCAGCTCGCCGTCGGCACCGCCATGTGTGCCGGCGGTGCCCTGCTGCCCGACCTGGACCTGTCCGGCCGGGTCACCACCGACCAGGGCGGGGCGACCGTGGCGCACACCTTCGGGGTGGTGTCGCTGTTCGTCGCGGAATGCGTGGAGAAGCTGTCCCTCGGGATCTACGACCTCACCCGGACGCGGAAGGACCCGCGCCTGCACAACGGCCACCGCACGTTCACCCACACGCTGCCGTTCAACCTCGGCGTCGGGTTCGGCGTCTTCGAGCTGTGCTGGCACTACGGCAAGTGGGCGGTGCTCGGGGTGCTGTTCGTGACGTTCGCGATGGCGCTGCGCGGGCTGTTCGAGAAGTGGGCCGTGCGGGCGGGCTGGGTGGTCGTCACCCTGGCGGCCGCCGCCGGTACCTCCTGGGCGTACCACGCCCTCCCGGACCACCGCGGCTACCCCGCGCTCGGCGTCGCGCTCGGGGTCGGCGGCCTCGTCCACCTGTTCGGCGACATGATCACCAGCCACGGCTGCCCGGTCCTGTGGCCGATCCCGCTCGGGCGCCGGACGTGGCGCTGCATCGGCGTGCCGGATGCCGTAGCGGTCACGGTGGGCGGTAAGGTCGAGGTCTTCGTGCTGCGCACGGCGTTCGCGGTGGTCGCTGTCGCGGCCGGTGTCCGGCTGCTCGCCCGGCCGTTGCTGCACCGGTACGACATCGAGGTCTGACGTCGGACATTCGGTGGGTGGACGCCTGGCGTCCACCCACCGCTCATGCACCGTTCGTCCACAGCTGCGTACCGGCACTGGCCAGCTATCCCCAACCCTTTTCCACACCCTGGGGATAACCTCGTTCACACGCTTCGTGACCAGATTTGACCAGCACGCGGCCCAGGACCCGGGCGAACCCGCCGTCAAAGGAGAGCGGAAGCTCCTCCTCGGCCCACCCCCGCAGGATCACCACGACGTACGGTATCCCGACCGCGCCCTCCGCGAGCCGTACCTCAGCCGTCAGCCCGGTCCGGTCGGACCGGACGTGGACCGGGCTCGACCAGTGCGCGCCCCGCGATCCGTCGAGGGAGCAGTCCCGGCGATAGCACCACGGCGGGTGTTCCTGCGCTTCCATGCCGCAAAGCGTTCCCGGCCGGCGACGGCCCGCGCAACGTTTCATTTCGGGTTGTCGCTGCGCGCCGAGCCCCGCGGCACAATCCGGTTGCTTCCGCGCTTTCTCGCCGTGAAACACTCAGGAGGTGGTCATGCCGACCCCAGGATCGACCGTCGTCCGCCGGCAGTTGGGCGTACGCCTGCGCCGGCTGCGCAGTGCCGCCGGCAAGACCGAGCGCGACGTGGAGGAGGCCAGCCTCGCCTCCCGGACGAAGCTGTGGCGGATCGAGGCCGGCAAGGCGCCGGTGAAGATCGCCGACGTCCGGGCACTGTGCTGGCTGTACGGCGCCGACAACGCCACCACGGACGCCCTCGCCAAGCTGGCGCTCGGCACGACCGGCCAGGGCTGGTGGGAGGACTACGGCGACGTCCTGCCCTTCTGGCTCGGCCTCTACATCGGCCTTGAGTCCACCGCCTCCGAGATCCGCATCTACGATCCGGAACTGGTCCACGGCCTGTTCCAGACCCCCGACTACATTCGCGCCCTCTACGAAGCATTCGACTCTCAGACCGGCGACGCCACCGTCCAGCGGGTCATCAAGATGCGCCACGAGCGGCAGCAGGCGCTCACCCTTCGCACGCCCCCGCTCCGGGTCACCGCCGTGTTCAGTGCCGGCGTGCTCGCCCGGACCGTGGGCAGCGCGAGTGTGATGGCCGAGCAGGAGGCCCGCCTTCGCGAGTTGGCCGCGCTGCCGCACGTCGACATCCGCGTGCTGCCGTGGGACGCCGGTGCGCACGCGGCCATGCACATCGGCTCTTTCACGATCCTGGACTTCGCCGACCCCGACGATCCGCCGGTGGTGTACATCGAGGTCCACACCGGGGCGCGCTACCTGGAGAAGCCCGCGGAGGTGGCCGAGTTCCGCCGGATCTATGAACGCATCCACCGCCAGGCAACGCCGATCGAGGAGTATCCACCATGACCACCGACTCGCCATGGGTGAAGGCCCGCAGGTCGGGCGCCAACAACGGCGCGTGCGTCCAGGTCCGCCGCCATGCCGGAACGATCCAGGTCCGGGACTCGAAGGACCCGGACGGGCCGGTGCTCTCCTTCCCGCCGGCCGAGTGGGAGGCGTTCGTGGACGGCGTGAGCAAGGGCGAGTTCGCTCTCTAGTCCGAGATCTCCACGGGAAGGGGGGCCGGCGCCGGTGAGTCCGCACGCCTGGCAGCGCACCGAGCTGGTCCAGCACTCGCACTGCTCGTACTGCGGCACGCGGTACCCCGACGACGCACCGTGGCCGCGTACCTGCCCCGGCTGTACCGAGACCACCTGGCACAACCCCCTTCCGGTCGCCATGGTGCTCTTTCCGGTGCAGGACACCGACCGAACCGGCCTGGTGGTGGTCCGGCGGGACATCGAGCCGGCCCGGGGCCAGCTCGCCCTGCCCGGCGGCTTCATCGAGACCGGCGAGACGTGGCAGGAGGCCGCCGCGCGGGAACTGCGCGAGGAGACCGGCATCCGGGCCCAGCCCCGGGAGGTGTGCCTGTTCGACGTGATGAGTACCTCCGGCACGGTCAACATCTTCGCGCTGTTTCCGGCCCGGCGCCACACCGACCTCCCCCCGTCGGCGCCCACCGACGAGACGACCGAGTGGCTCGTCATCACCGCGCCGCAGCGGCTCGCCTTCCCCACCGCCACCGCCGCCGTTACGCGCTACTTCGCGTCGGCGTAGCAGTCGACGATCGACACGCCCAGCGGGAACCGCACGGCGGTGTCGCCGAACAGCAGCCGGCGGGTACGGTCGCCGGCTGACTCGACCGCGGCCGCCACCTCGGGTGCCCGGTCCGCCGGGGCGTGCACGACCACCTCGTCGTGCTGGAAGAACACCAGCCGCGCTCCGGTGCCGGCCAGGTCGGTGCGGAGCAGGGCGAGCAGGACCAGCGCCCACTCGGCGGCGGTAGCCTGGATGACGAAGTTGCGGGTGAACCGGCCGCGCGCCCGGGCGGCACCCGGGCCGGTGCGCGGATCCAGCTCGGCCGAGGTCGCCGAGGGAGGCGGGCAGGTGCGGCCGAGCCAGGAGCGGACCAGCCCGCCGGACTCGCCGACCCGCGCGGCATCCTCGACATAGGACAGCGCGACCGGGTACGACTGGCGGAGTGTGGCGAGCGCCGGGGCGGCCTCGCCACCGACCTTCCCGTACATCGCGCTGAGCAGGGCCACCTTGGCGGTCGCCCGGTCCCCGCCGAACGCCTCGGCGGCCAGGGCGGCGTACATGTCGCCGGCACCCGCGGCCCGGACCATCCGGGTGTCGCCCGAGACGGCGGCGAGGACGCGCGGTTCGAGCTGGCCCGCGTCGGCCACGATGAACGTCCAGCCCGGATCGGCGCACACCGCGCGCCGGACCACCTTGGGAATCTGCAACGCTCCCCCGCCCCGGGTGGCCCACCGGCCGGAGACCACCCCGGCCGGTACGTACTCGGCGTAGAACCGTCCATTGTGGACCCACTGCTGCCGCCAGCTCCAGCCGTGCGCGGTCCAGATGCGGAACAGCTCCTTGTACTCCAGCAGCAGCGGAACGGCCGGATGGTCCACGCCGCGCAGAACCCAGGCGCGGGTCGAGGCCAGGCTGATGCCCTCCCGGGCGAAGGCGCGCAGCACCTCGGCCGGCGACTCCGGGTGGATACGCTGGCCGCCGAACGCGTCGGCGATGCGCTCCGCCAGCTCGGCCAGCTTGCGGGGCGGCCCACCGACCGGGGACGGCTCGCCGAGCAGGTCGAGCAGCAACGCGTCGTGGATGTCGGCGCGCCAGGGCAGGCCGTCGGCGCCCATCTCGACAGCCAGCAGCGCGCCGGCCGACTCGGCGGCCACGAGCAGCCGGAACCGCGACGGGTTGGCGGTCGCGTCGATCCGGGCCTGCTGGTGCCGGTACACCCGGAGGATGGGGTCGATGCCGGGAGCGGCGGGTGGCGAGTCGAACAGCGTGCCCTGGCCGTCGCCCGGCGGGACCGCCGGGCGCGGCGGCGGGTCCGGCGGCACCGGCCCACCGGTCAGCCGGGCCCACGCGGCCGGCAGCGTGCGCGGCTCCCCCCACCGCCCGTCGTACCCGAGCAGCAGCGCCTCGGTCAGCTCCAGGTCGTGGCAGCGTCCCGCCCGCACCCCGGCCCTGACGAGGGCCGGGTAGCTGTCAGCGGTCGAGGCCCAGAGCCAGCGCGCGTCCCCGGCCTCCCGTACTGTGGCGCCGAGATCGGCCACCTCCTCGACCGCACCGGCCGGCTCGCCGGCTTCGGTCAGCCGGCACACCCGGGCCCCTCCAGCGGGCTCGGGCGCGGCGGCGATCAGCACAGCCCCATTGTCGGGGCCCGGTACGACAGGATTACTTCAGCGTGCCGGCGGTCAGGCCGGACTGGACCTGGCGCTGGAAGACGATGTAGACCACGAGTACCGGCAGCATGGCCATGGTCATCGCGGCGAACAGCCCGGACCAGTCCGACTTGTACCCGGAGTTGACCGTCAGGCTGATCAGGCCCTGGGTGAGCACCGACCGGTCCGGGTCGAACGCGGACTGCTTCTGCATCAGCGCGACGGGCAGGAGGAACTGGTTCCACTGGCCGATCACGTTGAAGATGCCGACGCTGATCAGCCCGGGGCGGGCCATCGGCAGCATGACCGAGAAGAACAGCTTGGTGTGCGAGGCCCCGTCGACGAGCGCCGCCTCGGCGACCGTGCTCGGCAGCGTCTTGAAGAACGAGTGCATGAAGAACACCGTGAACGGCAGCGAGTAGGCGACGTACACCAGGATCAGGCCGTGGTAGGTGTTGAGCAGGTGGGCCTTGTACATGATCGAGAAGAGCGGGGCCAGGCCCAGGAACACCGGGAAGGCCAGGCCGGCGACGAAGAAGTAGTACACCGCCCGGTTGCCCGGGAACGGGTACCGGGCCAGCACGTACGCGGCCATCGAGCCGAACAGCATGGTGAAGAAGACGCCGCCGCTGATCACGATGACGGTGGACAGGAAGTACTGGCCGATGTGCCCGCTGGACCACGCCCGGCCGAAGTTCTCCCAGTGCAGGGTGCTCGGCAGGCCGAACGGGGTGCTGAGGATCTCCTTGTCGCTCTTGAACGCGGACACCACCGCCCACGCCAGCGGCAGCACCACCAGCGCCGCCCAGGTGATGAGGAAGACCTGGGAGAACACGTTGATGACGCGGCCGGACTCGCCGAAGCGCTTCGCGGCGGGCATCGGTGGGCCCGGCGGCCGGGGGGTTACCGGAACGGTCGGGGTAGTCGTCTGGGTAGCCATCGTCGCCTCCCTCACAGCTCGATCGTCTCGCGCCGGGCGACCCGGAGCTGGATGGCCGCCAGGATGAGCGCGAAGGCCGCGAGCGCGACGGCCATCGCGCAGGCGTACCCGAACTGGCCCTTGCGGAACGCCGTCTCGTAGAACACGGTCGACATGAGGTCACTGGCGTGGTTCGGCCCGCCGGGCCCGGGAGTGAGCGCGTAGACGAGCGCGAAGCCGTCCAGCGCGATGAAGCCGAGGTACACCCAAGCGACCGTGACGGTGTCCCACAGCAGGGGCAGCGTGACGCGGAAGAAGGTGTGGGACCGGCTCGCCCCGTCGAGCAGGGCCGCCTCGTAGATGTCCCTGGGGATGGACTGCATGGCCGCCGAGAACAGCACCATGTAGAAGCCGAAGCCGGCCCAGATCATGACCCAGAGCAGGCACCAGAGCACGAGCTTCTCGTCGGCCAGCCACAGGCGCGGGTTCTGCGAGCTGAGCAGGTGCAGCTTAGTCAGGACGGCGTTGAGCAGACCGTTGCTGTCCGACTGGAAGATCGCCTGGTACAGGATCACCACGATCGCGACGGAGAGCACCTGCGGGAAGAACAGCACGATCTTGTAGATCGAGGAGCCCCGCACTCCCCGGATGCCGGCCCTGTTCCCGCGCCCACCCACGTTGAGCAGGAAAGCGAGGAACAGGGCCAGCGTGATCGTGATCAGCGGCAGGGTCAGCAGGAAGAACGCGTTGTGCAGGACCGCCCGGATGAACACCTCGTCGTGCAGCAGCCGGGTGTAGTTGGCCAGCCCGATGTACTCCGGGCTGCTGTTCAGCCCGTTCCACCGGGTGAAGGACAGCTGCACATCCTGGATGTACGGCCAGACCATAAAGATCACGTACACCGTCACAGGGAGCACCAGGAACCCGATGACGAAGCGATACCTGCCATGCCGCATGATCAGCTACTTCCGGTTGGTGCTCAGGAGGTGCGCTTGTGCTTGGTCACGTTGCTGTCGGCCGCGACCTTGTCGGCGGCCTTCTGCACGCTGGCGATCCACTGGTCGGACGTGACCTGGCCCTTCATGAGCAGGTCGATCTGGTTCTGGAACTCCTTGTACAAGTCGTCGTACCAGTCCGGGAACTTCCACACAATGATGTTCGTCCCGGCGTTCTTCAGCATCGTGATCGCCGAGGACAGCGACGGGGTCTGGACGTTGGTACCGGCGCCGGAGATCGAGGTCAGCGAGTTGGTGAGCTCGGAGAACTTGTCCGCGCCCTCCTTGGAGCACATCAGGCGTAGGTACTCCTTGCCGCCCGCGACGTTCTTCGCCTTCGTCGGCACGACGTACTGGCCGGCGGCGCCCGCCCGGGCCGCCCCGTAGGGCTGCTTGTCACTGCCGGTCAGGGAAGGTACCGGGACGATCGTCAGCTCCACCGTGGACGGCGTGCTGCTCTTCATCTCGTTGGACAGCCAGGTGCCGCAGGGCAGCATGGCCGCCTTGCCGTCGATCAGCGCCTGCTGGGACTGGGTGTGGCTGAGCCCCTGCGAGCCCGGGTAGATGTACCCGCCCTTGACGATCTCGGTGATGAAGTCGAGCGTGGTCTTGACCGCCGGGTCCTTCCAGGCGTTCGGCTCCAGGTTGTCGATCTTGATGGCCAGGTCGTTGCCGCCGACCTTGGCGATCCAGTCGCACAGCGGCCAGCCCACGTAGTACGGGTACTTGCCGGCGAAGGTGAACGGCGCGATGCCACCGCCGGACGACTTGATGGTCTTGAACAGGCTGAGCATCTCGTCGCCGGTCTTCGGCGGCTGCCAGCCGTTCTTCTTCCACACGGCGGCGTCGTAGTAGAAGCCGAAGACCGTGTAGTTGTACGGCAGCATGATGAACTTGCCGTCGATCGTGCCGGCGTCGATGGTGCCCGGCAGGAAGGTGTCCTTGACCTTCTTGCCGGACATGTCGTACGACGGCGCGTCGAGCAGGTCACTCAGGTCGGCGAGCTCCTTGGAGAGCTGGCCGATCGCGATCATGTTCGCGCCGTCGTTGTCGAGCACGTCCGGCGGGTTGCCGTTGGCGAAGCGCGGCTGGATCTCGTCCTGGATCTTCTGGGTCGAGACGTGCTGGACCTTCGACTTCGGGAACTCCTTGGTGTACATGCTCTCGTGGTATTTGGCGTAGTCGTCGCCGAAGCCGCCGTTGAAGATGACCACCTCGAGCGCGTCGCCGTCCTTGACGCCGAAGGGGTTCTTCTCCGACTTGGTGCCGCCAGTGCTACTGCTGCTGGTGCCGCCTCCGCCGGCACACGCGTCGAGCAGGCCCGCCGCGGGTACGGCGAGGAGGCTGACCGCCGCCGCGCGCTTGAGGACGGTGCGCCGGGTGGTTTCCGGAGCTGGGTCTGAGGAAGAGGACATCCGTATCTCCTTGCCGTTCGGGGTTCGGTACGTTGCTCATGGCTCCTCCCGCGCCGCCCAGTGGCCGGCTACGGCCCGGGCGGTGGCTTGGAACGCCGCGTGCGCGCTGTCGTGCGTGCGCTGCGCGACAGCGATATAGAGCAGGTCGAGGACGACCAGCTGGGGGTGGCGGCCGGACAGCGCGTCCGGACGGAACGTGGTCGCCTGCATCGCGTGCAGCAGCACGATGTCGGCGAGTTCGGCCAGAGGCGAGCGGGGGAAGCTGGTCAGCGCGATGGTGGTGGCGCCGCTGCTGCCGGCCTCGGCCAGCATCTCGATGGTCTCCCTGGTCTGGCCGGTGTGCGACACGGCCAGCGCCACGTCGCCCGGCCGCAGCAGGGCCGCGCTGGCCAGACCGTTGTGCACGTCGGTCCAGGACCACGCGGCCAGGCCGATGCGGTGCAGGCACAGCTGCATCTCCGCGCCGACCAGCGCGCTGCCGCTGATCCCGTAGATGTCGACCCGGGAGGAGGCGGCGATGGCGTCGGCGGCGCGTTCCACCGCCCGCAGGTCCAGCAGCGCCGAGGTGTCCGCGAGCGCCCGGGTGTCCGCCGCCACGATCTGGTGCAGCACCCGGTCGAGCGGGTCGTCGGGCTGGATCTCCCGGCCGATGTCGACCGTCCAGCCGGACTGCCGGGCCGCCCGCCCGGTCTCCCCCGCGATGCTCAGCCGCAGGTCGGCGTACCCGTCGAAGCCGAGCGCCCGGCAGAACCGGGTGACCGTCGCCGGGGAGGTGCCGCTGCGCTCGGCCAGTTCCACGATGGTGGCCCGGGCCGCCGCGGCGGGATCGGCGAGCACCTGCTCGGCGACGCGCTGCAGGGCGCCGGTGAACTCCGCCAGCCGCGCCCGGATCCGTACCAGCACCCCGTCGGCGGCGCCCAGCTCACCCGCCGCCAGCCCGGGAGCCTCGGCCACCGCGGTGCTCGCGGGCGTCGGATCGGGCTCGGTCATCGGGCGCTCCGTTACTGCAAACTTTTCTTACGATTGGTAAAAGTTCTTACTAGGACCCCCTTCTTGTCAAGGCTGTGGGAGAAGTTTTCAGATTCGTTATCTGAGTGCGGCCATACTGCGCCCGTCCGGCCGCCGGTGAGCAGCCGTGGTGCCGGCGCGCAGCCGCGCCGCCGGCAGCCGGTGGGCCGCCTCGTCAGGCGGCGGCCGCGACCGCCGCCGTCAGGATCTCCAAGCCCTCGCGCGCCTCGGCCTCGGTCAGGGTCAGCGGCGGACCGAGCCGGATCACGTTGCCGTACAGGCCGCCCTTGCCGACCAGCAGCCCGCCGCGCCGGCACTCCTCGAACACCCGTCCCATCGCGTACCCGTTCGGCTCGCTCGTCTCCGGCTCGACGAACTCGATCGCGATCATGAGCCCCTTGCCGCGCACATCTCCCACGATCGGGTGCCGGGAAGCCAGCGGGCGCAGCCCGTCGAGCAGGATCCGCCCGACCCGGGCGGCGTTGCCCTGCAGGTCGTGGTCGAGCACGTAGTCCACGACCGCGTTGCCGCCGGCCGTGACGAGCGGGTTGCCGCCGAAGGTGGAGAAGCTGATCGCGCTGACCGCGTTCATCACCTCGGCCCGGCCCACCACCCCGGCGAGCGCGAGCCCGTTGCCCACGCCCTTGGCGAAGGTCAGCAGGTCGGGCGTGACGCCGTGCGCCTGGTACCCCCAGAAGTGCTCGCCGGTACGCCCCCACCCGGTCTGCACCTCGTCGGCGATGAACAGCACGCCGTACTCGTCGAGCACCTTGCGGTACCCGGCGAACAGGCCGTCCGGCGGGTAGGTGTACCCGCCCACGCCCTGGATCGGCTCGGCGATCAGGCAGGCGACGTCGCCGCTCGTGGTCGTCGCCAGGACCTCCCGCAGGTCGGCGACCGCGCCGTCGACGAACTCGTCCTCGGTACGCCCGGCGAGCAGCCCCCGTACCCGGTCCCCGGAGTGTAGGAAGCTCACCCGCAGCCCGGACAGCGGCGACGCCGACCAGCTCCGCACCCCGGTCGCGCCGAGCACCGCGAACGTGCGCCCGTGGTAGCTGCCGCGCAGCGCCAGCACCTGGTTGCTGCGCCGGTAGTTGGTCGCCACCAGCAGCGCGGCTTCGTTGGCCTCACTTCCGGAGTTGGTGAAGAAGACCCGGGCGTCCGGGATGCCGGACAGCCGAGCGATCTTCTCGGCCAGCTCGACCTGTGAGCGGATCAGGTACAGCGTGGAGGTGTGCAGGACGCCGGTGGCGAGCTGCCGGTCGAGCGCCGACCGCAGCTCGGGCAGGTCGTACCCGAGCATCGTGGTCAGCACGCCACCGAAGAAGTCCAGGTAGGTGCGCCCGGCCGAGTCCGTCACCCGCCGGCCCGAGCCGGACACGATCTCGATCGGCTCGTCGTAGTACAGCGGCATCCACGCCGGCATCACCGCGCGGTGCCGGCTGAGCAAATCGGTCATGGAAGAGACGCTAGTCCCGGTTCAGCTCCCAGAAGGCCACCGCGGCCGCGGCGGCGACGTTGAGGGAGTCGACGCCGTTGCGCATCGGGATGACCACGCGCTGGTCGCTCGCCGCGAGCGCGGCCCGGGACAGGCCGGGACCCTCCGCGCCGAGCAGCAGCGCGGGACGCCGCCGGGCCGCGGCGGACAGCCGCTGGATGGGCAGCGCATCCTCCGCGGGAGTCAGCGCGAGCAGACCGAAACCCGCCGCGCGTACCTCGGCCAGCGCCGCCGGCCACGGTGCCAGCCGGGCGTACGGCACCGCGAACACCTCGCCCATGCTCACCCGCACACTGCGCCGGTACAGCGGGTCGGCACATGACGGCGAGAGCAGGACGGCGTCCATCCCGAGCGCGGCGGCGCCCCGGAAGACCGCGCCCAGATTGGTGTGGTTGTTGACGTCCTCCAGGACGGCGACGCGCGTCGCGGCGGCGAGCACGTCGGCCGCGGAAGGCAGCGGCCGGCGGTGGAACGAGGCGAGGATGCCCCGGTGCACGTGGAACCCGGTGGTCGCCCGCAGCACGTCCTGCGTCGCGGCGTAGAGCGGCGCGTCGGCGTCCGGTAGCTGGTCGACCCGCTTCGCGTCGACGAGCAGCGAGCGTGGCCGGTACCCGGCCTGTAGCGCCCGGCCGAGGACCAGCTCGCCCTCCGCGATGAACAGCCCGTGCGGCGGCTCCCAGCGGGTCCGCAGCTCCACGTCGGTCAGCGCGCGGTAGTCGGCAAGCCGGTCGTCGGCCGGATCGGTGATCAGGACAGCTTCGATGGTCGGTCCTGTTGCGGTACCCGGGGCTGCCCGTAGATCGAGCTCAGCTCGGCCGAGACCGGTGCCGGGGGCGAGGACGGCAGGCTGCGCATGGCCTCCTGCTCGGTCTCCGCCGCAGCGGCCTGGGCCTCGGCCAGCGCCTGGTCGAGCACCTCCTTGGGCTCCTCCGGAACGGGCTCGGCGTCGATCTTCGGCGCGCCGGGCAGCAGCCCGCTCAGCGCCCCGCCGATGCCCTCCATCGCCTTGGTCAGCTCGGTCGGGATGATCCACACCTTGTTGGCCTGCCCCGCCGCGATCTGAGGCAGGGTCTGCATGTACTGGTAGGCGAGGACCTTCGGATCCGGATCCGCATTGTGTACCGCGCTGAAGACCGTCTGGATCGCCTTGGCCTGCCCCTCGGCCTGCAGGATGCGGGCCTCCCGCTCACCCTGCGCCCGCAGGACCGCGGCCTGCCGCTCACCGTCGGCGGTCAGGATCTGCGACTGCTTGATGCCCTCGGCGTTGAGGATCGCGGCGCGGCGGTCCCGCTCGGCGCGCATCTGCTTCTCCATCGAGTCGCGGATCGACGGCGGCGGCTCGATCGCCTTGATCTCGACCCGGGTCACCTTGATG
>JBKPCQ010000392.1:0-6336 GCA_046727455.1 Actinomycetota bacterium
AGCGACGAGGGAAGACGTCGCCTGGGGAGCGTCGGGGCCGCGCGAGCGCAGCGAGCGCCAGAGTCACAGCGACGAGGGAAGACGGCGCGGACAGCGCCGCGAAGCGAGTGGACGGGGCAGCACTAGCCGGGTGGCCGGATGCGTCGCTTGGTGAGCCGGATCGCCGCCCGGTCGTGGTCGGTCTGCGCGCTCACCTCACCGGCGAGCGCGGTGAGAACCTGCCAGGAGAACGAGCTGCCGCCGGGCAGCGCGGCGTCGCCGGCGATCGGTACCGACACCTCGATCGACAGGGCCGAGTCGGTGACCTCGAACTCGCTGGTCACCTCGGTCTGTGCGGGCGCCACGGACAGCAGGATCGCGCACGCCTCGTCGACCGCGATGCGCAGGTCTTCGATCTCGTCGAGGGTGAACTGCAGCCGCGCGGCCAGACCGGCGGTCGCCGTGCGCAGTACCGCGAGGTAGCTCCCGTCCGCGGGGACGACAAGGACGACGACGTCATCCTTCTGCGTCGCCGATGTGCCGGGCGCGAGTTGGGTCACCGGTGCCGTCCCCCTGCCGACGACTCTAGGTGGTGCCTGCCACAGCGGCCGGCACGCCCCAGGGACGTGCCGGCCCGCGGTCGGGAGGTGCGGCGGTCACCCCTGCTTGGTTTCCCAGAAGATCTTCGAGATCTCCTCGATCTTGCCAAGTAGCTGGTCGGCCACTGCCGGGTCGACCGAGCCCTTGGCACCGCTCGCGCCGGCCAGCTTGGTCGCCTCGTTGAAGAGCTGGTGAAGGTTCGGGTACTTCTCGAAGTGCGGCGGCTTGAAGTAGTCCGTCCACAGCACCCAGAGGTGGTGCTTGACGAGCTCGGCGCGCTGCTCCTTGATGATCAGAGCGCGGGTGCGGAACTCGGGATCCGCGTTGGCCTGGTACTTCTCGCTGATCGCCTTGACCGACTCGGCCTCAATCCTGGCCTGGGCGGGGTCGTAGATGCCGCACGGCAGGTCGCAGTGGGCGCTGACGACGGTCCGCGGGGTCAGCGCGCGTGGCAGTCGCATCAGGATCCTCCTGGAGATACTGCGATGATCGCTCTCAGGCGAAACCCTACTCCTGGCTTGGGGTGTCGGCGAAGTGGACCGGTTGTTCACCGCACTCGTACGCGGGCCGTCGATGGTACCGGCGCTGCGGGACGGCGACGCGCTGCTCGTCTGGCGCACGGCCCGGGTCCGCGCCGGGCAGGTCGTGGTGGTGCGTTTCGCGGGGGTACCGGGGCTGTCGGTCAAGCGGGCGGTGCGGCCCGAAGGCGGCGGCTGGTGGGTACTGGGGGACAACCCGTTCGGCTCCACCGACTCCCGCGAGCTCGGCCCGGCCCGGGTCGTCGGCCGGGTGGTACTGAGATGGTGGCCACGGCCGTCCTTCGTCCGCTGATCGGGCCGGGTGGACTATGCTCGGCGGGAACTCCGGGTGACCCCCGTTCACGCGCGCACTCCGACGCCTGGCCGACCTCCGCCGGCGCCCATCGCCGACACGACAGCAACGACGCTCATGACAGCAACGACGCTCATGACAGCAACGACGCTCATGACAGCAACGACGCTCTTGGGGGCGTAGGTAATGCAATCGGATCCCGTCTTCGACCTGCATCGCGGCGGCAAGCTCGCGGTCGCCTCGACCGTGCCGCTCAACACCCGGGAGGACCTCTCTCTCGCGTACACCCCGGGGGTGGCCGAGGTCTGCCGGGCGATCGCCGCCGACGAGTCGCTGGTCGACGAGTACACCTGGGTGTCACATACGGTCGCCGTGGTCACCGACGGGTCGGCGGTGCTCGGCCTGGGCAACATCGGCCCCCGCGCCGCGCTGCCCGTGATGGAGGGCAAGGCCGTACTGTTCAAGCAGTTCGGCGGGGTGGACGCGGTACCGGTCTGCCTGGACACGCAGGACGTCGAGGAGATCATCACGGCGGTACGGGCGCTGGCGCCCTCGTTCGGCGGGATCAACCTGGAGGACATCTCCGCGCCGCGCTGCTTCGAGATCGAGCGGCGGCTCGACGAGGCGCTGCCGATCCCGGTCTTCCACGACGACCAGCACGGTACGGCGATCGTGGTGCTCGCCGCGCTGCGCAACGCCGCCCAGCTTCTGGAGCGCAAGCTGTGCGACCTGCGGGTCGCGGTCAGCGGTGCGGGCGCGGCCGGGGTGGCGGTGACGAACATGCTCATCGCGGGCGGCGTGCACGCCGGCGACGTGGTGGTGTGCGACTCCCGCGGGATCCTCCACAGTGGACGGTCCGACATCAGCGGCGAGAAGGCGGCGCTGGCCGCTGGTACCAACGCCGCCGGGCGCACCGGCGGCATCGCCGAGGCGCTGCGCGGGGCGGACGTGCTGATCGGGGTGTCCGGCGGCGCGATCCCCGAGGAGGCGGTGGCCGGCATGGCACCGGACGCGATCGTGTTCGCGCTGGCCAACCCGACCCCGGAGGTACCGCCGGACGTCGCGGGCCGGTATGCGGCGATCGTCGCCACCGGGCGCAGCGACTACCCCAACCAGATCAACAACGTGCTCGCGTTCCCGGGCGTGTTCCGGGGCGCGCTGGAGGCGCGGGCCACCCGGGTGACCCAGGGTATGAAGGTCGCGGCCGCCGAGGCTATCGCCGGGGTGGTGGCCGACGACCTGCGCCCCGACGCGATCGTGCCGAGCCCGCTGGACCCCCGGGTCGCGCCCGCGGTCGCCGCCGCCATCAACGCCGCGGCCGTCCGGGACGGGGTCGTGCGCTAGTGCTCGCCGCGTACGCCACCTCGATCAACCCGGACGACCCCCTGGAGGGGCTGGCGGTCGGGGAGATCGATCCGCCGGATACGCCCGACGACTGGGCCACCGTCGAGGTGCGCGCCAGCTCGCTCAACCACCACGATCTCTGGTCGCTGCGCGGGGTCGGGCTCGCCGAGGACCAGTTGCCGATGATCCTCGGCTGCGACGCGGCCGGGGTCGATGAGGGCGGTGCCGAGGTCGTGGTGTACTCGGTCATCGGCGACGTGAACGATGCCGGGCGCACGCTGCTCTCCGAGAAGTGGCCCGGCACCCTCGCCGAGCGCGTGCGGGTACCCCGCGGGAACCTGGTACCCAAGCCGGCGGAGCTGTCCTTCGCGGAGGCCGCCTGCCTGCCCACCGCCTGGCTCACCGCGTACCGGATGCTGCGCGCCAAGGGCCGGCTGCCGACCGGCGGCTCGGTGCTCGTCCAGGGCGCGGGCGGCGGGGTCGCCACCGCCGCCGTCGTGATCGCCCGAGCGCTCGGTGCCCGGGTGTACGCGACGAGCCGTGACCCAGCCAAGCGTGAGCGCATCGCCGACCTCGGGGCCACCGCGCTGGAGCCGGGTGCCCGGCTGCCCGAACGGGTCGACGTGGTGATCGAGACCGTCGGCGCCGCCACGTTCGACCACTCGCTCAAGTGCGCCGCCCCGGGCGGCCGGATCGTCGTTTCCGGCGCTACCGCCGGCCACCTCGCGACCGTCAACCTGCGCCGGGTGTACTTCCTCCAGCTGGAGATCATCGGCTCCACCATGGGCACCCGGGACGAGCTGGCCGAGCTGCTGGAGCTGTGCGTCTCCCGGAACCTCCGGCCGCTGATCGACTCCCGGTACCCGTTCGCCGACGCCCGCGCCGCCTTCGAGCGGCTGGAGTCCGGCGACGTCTTCGGAAAGCTGGTCCTCGACCACACTCGTTAGTTCGTGCCATCCGGCTGTCAGCCCAGCTCCGAATCCCTGTTGCCGCCCTAGCTTCGGATGGCAACGGGTGTAGGGAGTGGGGGACATGCTGACCGTCGGTGCGGGCCGGTACGAGCTCGAGGCGGAGATCGCCAAGGGGGCGATCGGCACCGTGTGGCGTGGCCGGGACACGGTGACCGGGCAGCGGGTCGCGGTCAAGCAGCTGCGCCCCGAGGCGGCCTGCCAGCCCGAGCTGGTCGAGGCGTTCCTGGCCGAGTGGGGGATCCTCGCCGACCTGGATCACCCGTGTGTCGTCAAGGCCCGCGAGCTGGTCCGCGGGGGCGACACCTACGCACTCGTGCTCGACCTGGTGAACGGCCTGGACCTGCGGCGCCGGCTGCGCGCCGACGGGCCGCTGCCGCCGGCCGTGGCCGCCGACGTGGTGGCGCAGGTCGCCGGCGCGCTCGGCTACCTGCACGGCCGGGGCATCGTCCACGGCGACATCAAGCCGGGCAACATCCTGGTACCGGTCGACGGCAGCCCGGTGCGGCTCGCCGACTTCGGCGTGGCGCGCCGGGTGCGGCCCGACACCGGGGAGCAGCGGGCCACCCACGCGACGCCCGAGTACGTGGCGCCCGAGGTGATCGCCGGCCAGCCGCCGCGCCCGGCGACCGACGTGTACGCCCTGGGCATCGTGCTGTACGAGCTGCTCTGCGGCCGGTCCCCGTACCGGGGCGGCGGGGTGTCGGAGGTGCTGTGGCGGCATGCGACGTGCGTACCGGTACGCCCGGAGGGTTTCCCGGCACCGCTGTGGCCGGTCATCCTGGACTGCCTGGCGCCGGACCCGGACGAGCGTCCGGTGCCGGAAGCGCTGGCCGGCAGGCTGCGCACGCTCCAGCCGGCGCTCGACGGGCTCGCCCCGCTGCCCGCGGCCGGTCCGGACCTGGTTACCTGGTGGCCGCGCGCGGCCGAGGACACCGCACCGGTCACGGCGGGCCGGCGGGCGACCTGGCCTCCGGCAGGCGCTCCGGTCTCGCCGGCTAGCGGAGACAGCCCGGGGGCGCGGCTCCAGCCGGTACCACCGGTTGCGGCCTCGGCGCCCGTGCCCGCGGCCGCACCGCTGGCCGAGCCCCGGCGGCGGCTGATGGTGGCGCTGATCGGCGCCGCGGCACTGGTGGTCGTGGTGGCCGGCCTGGCCGCGTACCTGCTGCTGCGTCCCACGGCCCGGCCCACCGAACCGAGCCGCCCGGTCGCGGTCACCTCCGCGCAGCCCTCACCGGCCGCGCCGTCCGCCTCGCGTCCCGCCACCCCGGATGCGGTGACCGGGAGCGCGCCGGCTGCCGACCCCGCGCCGCCCACGCCGACGACCGGGACGATCCCGGGGATCGGCGCGACGATGCCGTCGTTCCCCCGCCGTTAGGCGGTACCGAGGGCGGCGCGTACGCCCGCCTCGACCTCGGGGGAACCGGCGCCGAAGGTGTCCAGTGCGAGCAGTGCCGCGCCGGCCACCGGAGGGTCGGTGACGATGCCGATGGTGGCCAGCGGCGCGGCGGCCTGGATGCCACTCAGCACCGCCTCGTGCAGCAGCGGGTGCCGCGCGGCGAGCACCCCGCCGCCGAGTACCACCGCGTGTGGTCGGTCGAGCAGGCCCAGCCGGCGCGCCGCGATCGTGGCCAGCGCGATCACCTCGCGTGCCTGCTTGGCGACCACCCCCCGCGCGACCGGGTCGCCGGCCGCGGCGACGGCGAACAGTACCGGGGACAGGTCGCGGATCCGCCCCCGGTCCAGCTCGCCGAGGTGCAGCCCGGCGCTGACCTCCTCGACGGTGGCCTGGCCGAAGTGCGCCGCCACGGCGGCGGAGAGCGCGGTGGCCGGCCCCCGGCCGTCCTCCCCGCGCGCGGCGTGCCACAGTGCCAGCTCGGCCAGGTGGTGCCCGCCGCCCCAGTCGCCGGAGATCTGGCCCAGGGACGGGAACCGGGAGGTGCGCCCGTCCGCGGCCCGCCCCACGCAGTTGATCCCGGCCCCGCAGACCACGGCGACCGCGTCGGGGTTCGAGGTACCCGCGCGCAGCAGCGCGAAGAGGTCGTTGTCCACCCGGTGCTCGCGCGCCCAGCCGGCCTCGGCGACCGCCTTGGTGAGCACGTCGACCTCGACCGGCAGGTCCGCTCCGGCGATGTAGACCTCGGCCCGGTCCACGACGGTACCGGGGCGCAGCCCGGCCTCGGCCAGCGCCTCGTGGACCAGCGAGTCGAGCAGCGCGATCGAGCCGGGTACCCCGAGGTAGTGCGGCGAGGAGCCGGGCCCGCGCACGAAGCCGAGTACCCGGCCCGAGCCGTCGCCCAGCACCACGTGCGTCTTGGAGTTGCCTCCGTCGATCGCGAGGTAGGTCGATGGCGGTGTCATCGGGCCCACGCAAGGTACGCCGTGTTGGCGGCGAGCAGCTTGTCGGTCAGCGCGTCGGCCAGGTCGTGCTGCCCGACGAGCGGGTGGGCGAGCAGCGCCCGGTACACCCGGGACCGTCCACCGTGGACAGCCGCGGCCACGGCCAGCTCCTCGTACCCGGCCACGTGCGCGATGAGCCCGGACTGCGCCGGCCCGACCGGCGTGATGGGCACCGGCACCGGCCCGTCCGCGTCGACCCGGCAGCTCACCTCGA